>JAQWIP010000162.1 GCA_029248825.1 Alphaproteobacteria bacterium
GCAAATTCATCAAGAAGGCAATGAAATTGCCGATGCTCGAATTAGACCACGAGCAGCATTTGGCGCGCAGTTGGCGCGACAAAAGCGACGAAAACGCTTTGCACGAGCTAACGGCGGCGCATGTGCGTTTGGTGGTCGCGATTGCCGCGAAGTTTCGCAATTATGGCCTGCCGATGGGCGATTTGGTGCAAGAAGGCAATATTGGCCTGATGCAAGCCGCCAATCGTTTCGACCCCGACAGAGAAGTGCGTTTCTCAACCTATGCGGGTTGGTGGATTCGCTCGTCCATTCAAGACTATGTGCTGCGCAATTGGTCGATTGTGCGGACGGGAACCACCGCAGCCCAAAAATCTTTATTCTTTAATATGCGTCGCCTGCGTGCGCGAATTAACGACATTGGCGCCAATATGACCCATGAAAGCCGCACCTATGTGGCCAATGAATTGGGCGTGCGCATGGAAGATGTGTTGAATATGGAAGGCCGTATGGAGGGCAGTGACCGCTCGTTAAACGCGACGATTTCAGACCGCTCCGACGATGGCGGAACCACCGAATGGCAAGAGCTGCTGGTCTGCGACCGCGACCTGCCCGACACGGAAGTCTCGGATAAATTAGACAACCAACAGCGCGCCAATTGGATTGGCGAGGCGATGGAAGATTTGAACGAACGGGAAGTGACGATTATTCGCGCCCGCCGTTTGAGCGAAACCACGGTGACGTTAGAGTGCCTTGGCAAACAATTGGGCATCTCAAAAGAGCGCGTGCGCCAGATTGAACATGAAGCTTTGCAAAAACTGCGCGGCTCCTTGATTGCCAAAACCAATGGCGACCCGCATCAGGCTGGTTTGATTTAACGCTGGCCGAAAGCTTGTCGAAAATCGCTTACGGGGCTAGGTTGAAAAACGCAAGGTCCCGTAGCTCAGTCGGATAGAGCACCAGATTCCTAATCTGGGGGTCGGTAGTTCGAATCTACCCGGGATCACCACTTCGCTGGCGCAGGAGCTTAGAAGCGATAAATCGTGCCGAAGCTCAAACGATCCGTCTCGGCGCCATCGAGGTCTGTCTCGACATATTCAAAGCGCAACGATGAATTATAATTCAGGGTGAAATCGGCGCCAAAGCCGTAAATCACGCCGGTTTTTTCTTCGTCATAGCTATCGCCGCCGCCCATGACTTTGCCATCGCCGCGCGCGATGCCGAGGCGTAAAAACGGCTCAAAGCCCTCGCCTGGCGACCGCAAAACGCCCGAAAGCGCCAATACCGAAGCTTGGCTATCGCGCCCATTGGTCTCAACATCGGCGATGGCGGTATAGCTAAATTCAACGGCCAAAAGCGGGTCGAATTGACCGCCCGCGAAAAACGTCAGGCCTTGGCTTTCAATGTCGGCGCCTGTGTCGTCGTAAGAGGTGAAGCCGGCGCTCAATCCGATGTAATTCTGCGCCACGGCAGGGACGCGCGAAACGGCCATGAAAGCGGCGATAAATGCGGTGGCGGTTATAAACTTCTTCATAGAGCTCTCCTCGGTGTGATTGCTTTTCGCCAGTCTGAGCTGATGCGCGCAAAAAATCTAGCCGCAATTTCTCCCGCGAGGCGGCGTTGGAAACCCGTCAAGACTGGTCTATATTGCTTGGCATGAGCGATGTGAATTTTGACCAAAAACCCGAAACCCCCAAACGCGGGGGCCCGCCTATTTTATCTTGTTACGATGATTTAGCGGCCTCTTGCGCCTATGGCTGGTCGATGTTGGAGCGCGGCGTCAAAGATAGAAAAAGCCCGTTTCATACCCCCAGCGTCGCCACGATAACCGCAAATCGCGGCCCCACGATACGCACCATTGTCTTGCGCGGCTGCGATACCGAGGCACGAAATCTGCGCTTTCACACCGATACCCGCTCGGGAAAAATCGCCGAGCTGCAAGCCAATCCCCAAGGCGCGATGCATTTTTATGACGCCGCCACCAAAGTGCAATTGCGCTTGGGCGTGCGATTGGAAATGCTGAGCGGCGCCGAATATGACGCCGCTTGGCAAGCCACGCAACCGATGAGCCGCGAGTGCTATCAAGTCACCCAAGCCCCGGGCAGCCCACTTGCCAGCCCGCAAGACGTGGGCTTTGACGCCCAAGCCACCCGCGATGGCGAAGACCATTTCGTGCCCGTGCGGGCGCAAGTCGAAACCATGGAATGGCTGTATTTAGCCGCGCGAGGCCACCGCCGCGCGCACTTCGACTTCACCCAAGACACAATGGAATGGCTGGTTCCTTAAGCTGGCTTGCGACAGCATGGCGCTTGGCACGGCTAACTAAAGCGCCTATATGCATTCCATGGTTAATTGGAGAACTCACATGCGTGCACTTTTGCTCACCCTCATAACGGTCACTTTTCTCGGCTCCCTCGCCCAAGCTGGCGATGCTGCGAAAGGCGAGAAGACCTATCGTAAATGCGCCTCGTGCCACATGGTAGGCCCGAAAGCCAAAAACCGCGTCGGCCCTCAATTGAACGGTATTTTAGGCCGCGAGATTGGCTCCATCGCGGGCTATAAATATTCCAAAGGCATGCTGGCTTACGCCGCCGAGCAAAAGGTTTGGAACGAAGAAAACCTCGCCGCCTATCTCACTTCGCCGCGCAAAGTGGTGAAAGGCACGCGGATGTCTTTTGCGGGTCTGCGCAAGCAAACCGACCGCGATAACATCATCGCCTATTTGAAAAAAGCCGCGAAGTAACCCGCACGCTTTTCGACCAAAATAGAAAAAATAGAGAAAAATAAAGGCCGCCTCGCAACAACGAAGCGGCCTTTTTAATTCCGATTCCGTGGCGAGGCTTATTTTACCCGCTCTAGAATAGACAGATAATTGGCCACGGCCGCGCCGCCCATATTGAAAATGCCTGCCAATTTCGCGTCTTTGACTTGCATCTCATCGGCTTCATTCATCAACTGGCGCGCCGCCATTACATGCATGGAAACTCCCGTGGCGCCCACTGGATGGCCTTTGGCTTTCAAACCGCCCGATGGATTGACCGGCAATTTTCCGTCTTTATATACGGTGCCATCGGCCAGAACTTGTGCGCCCTTGCCCGGTGCCGCCAGCCCCATGGCTTCATATTGAATGAGCTCGGCAATGGTGAAACAGTCATGCGTCTCCACCAAAGATAAATCCTCGAGGCTTACGCCCGCTTCTTCCAGACCCTTCGCCCAAGCGGTTTTGGGGCCGTCAAACGCGGTGACATCGCGCTTGCTCATCGGCAAGAAATCATTGGCTTGCGTGCGCGCGCGAAACGCGATGGCTTTATCATGGCTTTGCGCCGTGTCTTCATCGGTCAACACAATGGCGGCGGCGCCGTCTGAAATCATCGAGCAGTCGGTGCGCTTTAAAGGCCCAGCGACGATTGGGTTTTTGTCGCTTTCGGCGCGGCAGAAATCGAAACCGAAATCTTTTTGCATATGCGCCAGCGGATTTACCGAGCCGTTTTTATGGTTCTTGGCGGCGATATGCGCCAGCGCATCGCTTTGGTCGCCGTATTTTTGGAAATATTTTCCAGCCACAACGCCAAAAATGCCCGGGAATGTAAGCCCTTGGTCGCCCTCTTCTGGCATATAGCTGGCGCGCGAGAGGCAGCGGCCAACATCGCCGCTCGACAGATGGGTCATTTTCTCAACGCCAATCGCCAACACGCGGCGCGCACGCCCCGCTTCAATGGCATTGGCCGCCTGAAACACGGCCGCCGACCCCGACCCGCAAGCATTTTCAACACGCGTCGATGGCGTGAAGCGGAACGCATCGGAGACTTGCAAAGCCAGCGATGAGATAAAATCTTGTTCCGACATGCCGGCATTAAACGTAGCGACATAAATCGCATCAATGTCTTCCGCCCCGACGCCCGCATCGGCCATCGCCTCGTTGGCGGCCGCGACCAGCAGGTCTTCTACGCCTTGATCTTCTAATTTCCCAAACTTCGTGTGGCCCCAGCCGACGATGCATACAGACATGTTTCTCTCCTCAAATTAATTTTTTGCAAACTGGCCGTGAAAGGCCTTTTTGTCAAGCTTTGCAGCTATCGCGCAACGCCTAGAAAAGCCAAAATATCGGGGCCAATCTCGAGTTCCAATTCGGGCCCAATATCATGCCCCATGCCCTCGACCGGACGCCATAGCGCACCTGGCACATGGGCGGCAATATGCTCGCCACACACGGGCTCAATCAGCGTGTCGTCCAGCCCATGCAGCACCATGAAGGGCACGGTGATGGTTTTAAGCCGCTCAACCCGCGAGCCATCCGATATCGCCGCCGCCATTTGGCGCACAACGCCTGCGGGGTGAAAATTGCGCGCGATGAGTTTCGTCGCCATCGCGCGGCGCACCGGTTCGGGGGTGGGAAACTTGGGGCTAGAATGTTCGGCTTGGCTTTGGGTTAAATAGTCGATTAGCGCGGCGTCATCTGCGGCGTCATCGGGCGGTGCTAATTCGGAGACGCCTGGCATCGGCAAGGCGGGGTCGCTCGAGGTCGACATCACACAAATGACTTTCTCCATGCGCGCACCATGGGTGAAAGCCAAATGTTGCGCCACCATGCCGCCCAAAGACATGCCAAAAATATTGGCTGTCTCGAGGCCCAAAGCGTCCATCAGCCCCACCACATCTTCGGCCATATCGCCAATTCCATAAGGCACTGGAAAGCCTGTGCCTTGGTCTTCCAACAGCCCCATAATATCGGGAATGCCGGCTGCGTCTAATTTCTGGCTTTCGCCGACATCGCGATTGTCGAAGATAATCACTTCCAAACCGGCTTGCGTGAAATAGTCAATAAAAGCCTTGGGCCATTGAATCATCTGCGTGCCTAAGCCTCGGATGAGAATTAACGGCGCCGCGCCCGCGTTTTTCTCTGACACAAATTTTTGCATACATAGACGAATGCCATTGGCTTGCACGAACGTGGGGTTATTTGTCGCCATGATGGTTCTCCCGTTTGGTATGGATTTAGTCTATACTCGCCCGCACGCGCCACGCAAATGGAAGCTTTCATGCAAAGAGATTTTTCAGCCCTATCTAAAAACCACGTCGACCTCGCCATCCTTGGCGGGGGCGCTACGGGGGCGGCCATCGCGCTGGATGCCAGCCTGCGGGGCTTGCGCGTCGCGCTCATCGACAAGCGTGATTTCTCGGGCGCCACTTCGGCTGGCTCGTCTAAATTAATGCATGGGGGGTTGCGCTATTTGGCCAATGGCGATATCGCCCAAGTGCGCGAAGGCTTGCGCGAACGCCGCCATTGGAGCCGGATGGCCAAACATTTGGTGCATCCGCTGGCTTTCCTTATTCCGACCTATGAGACCAGCCAACCGCGCCGTGCCATGTTGAAGCTGGGACTTTATTTATATGACCTGCTGGCCTTTGACCGCAATCGGGCGGTCGACCCGATGCAAAAAATGGCTGGCCATCGCTCGGTCACGGCGGCGCAAGTTTTAGGCCTTAGCCCCGATACGCCCCGCGTGGGCCCCCAAGGCACATTGACGGGCGGGCTGATGTATCAAGACGGGCAAATGCTCTCGCCCGAACGTTTGGTGCTGGCCATGTTACGCACCGCCGCGCAAGCCGGCGCCCTCGTGGTCAATCATTGTGAGGCCACGGGCTTTGTCCAATCTGGCTCGTCGATTGGCGGCGTTAAAATCAAAGATTGCCTGACCCAAGAAACCGGCGAGCTATCGGCGGAGCTGGTTATCAATGCGGCTGGCCCTTGGGCCGATGAGATGATGAAACTCGGCGATGGCGAAAAGCTAACGAAAAAACTCGTGCGCTCCAAAGGCATTCATTTGGTTACCCGCTCGCTCACGCGCGGCACGGCGCTCACCGTGCCGGTCGAGGCGGAGCATTTATTTATTCTGCCGTGGATGGGCAAAAGCTTGCTGGCCACGACGGATACGAAATTCGACGAAGACCCCGATGCGGCCAGCGTCACCGAGGCCGACATTCAGCTTTTATTGGATAAAACCAACGCCATGCTGCCCGAGGCCAAACTGACCCGCGAGGATGTGATTTACGCCTATGTCGGTTTGCGACCTCTGGTAACCGATATCGCCGACACCGCCCAAACCACCTATGGTTTGTCGCGCGGCAGCGAGATTTACGACCATAGCGCCAACGGCGGGCCCGAGGGATTGCTGTCGGCTTTGGGCGGCAAATGGACGACCTCGCGACGGCTGGCCGAAAAAATTGTCGATACGGCTTTTGCCAAATTAGGCCGCGCCCCAAACCGTAAACGCAGCGCGGATACGGTATTGGCTTGCGCGCCGCGCGAAGACTTGGGCGATTTCATGGATGCCATGCGCGCGCAATATCCCAAAATAGACAACGCCCATATCGACCTTCTATCGCGGCTCTATGGTGCGCTCTTGCCACAAATGATGGCCAGCAATCCGAAAGGATTGGAAAAACTCAAAGACCCTATTTTGGCCGCGCGCGTGAGTTTTGCCGTCGCCCAAGAAATGGCCATGCACCTGAGCGATGTGGTTTTGCGGCGTTTGGTCGAAGGCCAGACGGGCGAGCTAACGGCGGCGCAAATAGAGGTAATCGGCGCCTATATGGCGAAAAAACTCGGCTGGTCGGAAGCTGAATTGGAAACCCAAAAAGCCGATTTGGCCGCCTTGATGACGCTTTCGAAAAATCAAAAGCCTGCCAAAAAAGGGAAGCCAAAAGCCAAATCTAAATCTCCGTCTAAAACCCCGTCTAAAGCCAAATCTAAATCCCCGTCTAGAGCGAAGTCTAAAACCCAATCTAAAGCAAAGTTTAAATAATCCCGCCTTACCCAACGCGGCGGCTGTGGCCTTTCCAATAGGGGTCGCGCAATTCGCGACGCAAGATTTTGCCCGAAGGGTTGCGGGGCAGCGCGTCAACATAATCGACCGATTTGGGCAACTTATAGCCGGCGATGCGCGTGCGTGCGAAAGCGATAATATCTTCTGGGCTGGCCGAAGCGCCGGCCTCTAGCACCACGCAGGCTTTTACCGCCTCGCCCCATTTTTCGTCTGGCACGCCGACCACCGCCACATCGGCGATATCAGGATGCGCATATAAAGCGTTCTCGACTTCCGCCGGATAGACATTTTCTCCGCCCGAAACAATCATATCTTTCACCCGGTCGTGGATGAACACATAGCCTTCGTCGTCGAAAAACCCGGCATCGCCCGTATAGAACCAATCGTCGCGCACGGCGTCTTTCGTGGCATCGGGCTTGGCCCAATAGCCTTTCATAATGGCCACGGAGCGCATGGTAATTTCGCCCACTTCGCCTTGCGGCACAGACTTGCCTTGCTCGTCGACAATGCGAATTTCCACGCCCTTATTGGGCTTGCCACAACTGCGTAATTTATTGCGCGCGGGCGCATGATCTTCGGGTAGCAAATGGGTGCCACTGCCCGTGGTTTCGGTAAGCCCATAGACTTGCACGAAATCGCAGGCGAATTTTTTGCCCGCTTGCAGCAATAATTCTTCGGCAATCGGCGATGCGCCATAGACCACTTGGCGCACACTCGACACATCGGCATCGCCAATATTGGGCAACTGCATGAGGAATAAAATCACCGCTGGCACCATGAATAAAATAGACACTTTCTCGGTCTCAATCAGGCGCAGAATTTCCACCGGATCGACTTCTGGCAGCACCGTAACCTTGGCACCTTCAAACAGCCCAATAAGCCCCACATTAACGCCCGCGATATGAAACAAAGGCATGCACAAAAGAATGTGATCTTGAGTTTTCCAATTGGCCCATTCATGGGCTTGCTCTAAAGCACTGCCCATATTTTGATTGGTCAATTGCACGCCCTTGGGATGGCCGGTGGTGCCAGAGGTGTAAAGCTGAATGAAATCATCATCGCCTTGATAGTCCAAATGCACGGGCTCGGATTTGGCGCTGTCGCGCCACTGCGAAAACGGCGTCCAACTGGCATGGCTGTCATCCATGGAAATCACTTGGCGCACGCTGGGGCAGTCGGCCAGAATGCTTTCGATGAGGGGGGCAAAAGCCTCGGTCACGAAAACCATTTCGGCTTTTGCATCGTTCAACACATAGGCCACTTCGGGCGCGGCCAAACGCGAGTTCACCCCCACCACCACGGCGCGGGCTTTTTGGGCGCCCAAGAGCATTTGAAAATATATGTCTGAATTGCCCCCCAGATAGGCGACGCGCGCTTCGGGCGCAATGCCTTGGGAAATAAATTTTTGCGCCACTTGGTCGCTATATTGGCTCAACGCGCGATAGCTGGTTTCTTGGCCTTTGCAGACCAGTGCCGTCGCATCCCCTTGCTTGGCCGCTTGCGCCTCAAAGGCTTGCACAAAAATAAAATCAGTCATGTTTACTCTCCCTATTTGCATTTAGCTTACCGCGCAAAAAGACGATGTAAAGACCCCTATTATGGGTTAGCCTGATACAAATGCGACGAGCTTGGGAGAGAGATGATGCAACTCGGACATCCAAAATTTACTTATGAAAAAGGCCTGCACCAAATCGGCAATGGCGCTTATGCTTGGCTACAACCCGATGGCGGGTGGGGCTGGTCGAACGCTGGCCTCGTCGTCGATGGCGATCAATCTTTGCTGGTCGATACGCTGTTTGATGTGCCGCTGACCCTAGATATGTTGGCCGCCTATAAAGACGCAGAAAAAGGCGCGCAAACCATCAACACCGTCGTCAACACGCATCACAATGGCGACCATTGCAATGGCAATTGCTGCTGCCCAGATGCGCAAATTATCGCCCATCGCGCCACCGCCGAACATATGCAAGCCGAGCCGCCCGAAATGATGCAAAGCTTTTTGGATGCGGCTCCCGATTTGGGCGAAATGGGTAAATATTTCACCAGTTGTTTTGGCCCCTTTGATTTTAAATCCGTCACCCAAAAGCTACCCGATACGCTCATCGACACAGAGACCACGGTGAAAGTCGGCGATAAGGATGTCCATCTCATTCCCGTCGGCCCCGCCCATACGCCCGGCGATACATTGGCCTATGTGCCAGCCGACCGCACGGTTTATACAGGCGATATTCTATTCATCGGCGGCCACCCGATTATTTGGGAAGGCCCGGTGCAGAATTGGATCAATGCCTGCGACCGAATTATCGACATGGATGTGGAAACCATTGTGCCAGGCCACGGCCCCATCACCACCAAGGCGGGCGTCGAAGAAGTGCGCCATTATATGGTGACCATGCGCAATGAAGCCCGCGCCCGCTATGAGGCTGGCATGGATTATAAAGAAGCCGCCTTTGATATCGCCCTCGGCGTGTTCGACGATTGGGGCGACCGCGAACGCATTGTCATTAATTGCGCCACCATGTTCCATGAATTTGGCGCGCAAGGAAAACCCGAGATTACCGAGCTGTTTAGCGCCATGGCCGATTATGCGGCAAAGTTTCCGCAAAAAGACTGAAGCCAAAGAAAGAGTGGTGCCAAAGAAAGAGTGAGGCCAAAGCATGGAAATTGACGCCACAGGGCTGAGCTGCCCGATGCCGGTTTTGCGGCTACAAAAAGCCTTGCGCGGCCTGCCACCCAAAGCACGCGTCACGCTTTTGGCGACCGACCCAATGGCCAAAATAGACGTGCCGCATTTCCTATCCGAAAACGGCCATGCGCTGCTGGCCCACCGCACGCAAGACAAAGCCGCGCCCGGGGGGATGGATTTGCTGATTTTTGAAATGGAAAAAGCTTAAGCCTGAAAGCTCGCCTGCACGTCTTTGCCAAAGCCAACGCTCACCGCGCCATCACGCTCGATGACGGGGCGTTTGATTAACGTCGGATTGGCCAGCATTAAATCTATAAGATGGGCGGTATCTGTCTTGTCTTTTTCGGCTTCGCTCAATTTGCGCCAGCTGGTGCCGCGTTTATTGAGCAGCACGTCCATCGGTTGCTGGGTCAGCCAGCTTTCGATTTGCGCCCGCTCCAGACCTTGCTTTCGAAAATCATGGAAGTGAGCCTCATGGCCTTGCTCGGCCAGAAACACACGGGCTTTTTTCACCGTATCGCAATTTGGAATGCCAAAGACGGTGATGGCCATTATTCGGCGGCCAAATAGCCTGCGGTTTGCAAGTCAGGCGTCGCGTCGATAATTTTGCGATAGGCCAAAGGCGTGGCAACGCCCAATTGGCGGCGCACGTCTTCGAGCGGTTGGGTTAGCAAATATTCCCAATCGGCAGCCGGTAGACCTTTGGCCGCTTTGCCCAAACGAAAGGCTTCGCGCAAAGCGCGGCCAATGCCCAATTCGGGCGATTCTTTGCGGGTCACCAAAAAGCCTGCGCCGATGATAACCAAAATACCAAGATTGCCGAGCTGGCGATAGGTGACGGCCAAGAGGCACAGCTCGCCCAGCGGGTCGCGGCCATAGCCAGAGGTGACATGCCAAAGGTCGTGCGCGTCGCGCATGCGTTCGTGATACCGCATTTGCTCGGCACTGATTTTGCGCACCTCTTCGGGGCGTCCCTCGACGCTGGCTTCCGTGAGGCCATCGGCGGTGATTTGTTCGACTTTGGTGAAATTATGATAGGTCGCGCCCAAAGAGCCTTTCGGCAGGCTGGCCAACCAGTCGCGGTCTTTCAAAAATTCCAACAGAGGCTTTTTCGCGGCCATCAGGCGCGGGCCTTGTTCGGTTTTCATGAAGCGCGCAAACGCTCGGTCGCCCGATTTGCCAGACAAGGCTTCCAAAATAACGAAAACTTGTTTGGTGTCTTCTTTGTCGGCGATGAGCTGCTTAATCGCGCCCATAATCCGTTTAAATTTGCTGTCCTCAGACATTGTCGAGCTCCTAAATAATCTTTCGCAACATACACATTTAACGGGTCTTTGCCTAGATGTATGCGCCCAGATATTTGCGCCCAGACTTATGCGCGCACCTGCGTTTGCCCACGAGCGCTTTATAGTATCGTAAAAGAGAAAAATAGCTGGTGCCCTTGGGCGGACTCGAACCGCCACTCCCGTTAAGGAAACGGATTTTGAATCCGTCGCGTCTACCAATTCCACCACAAGGGCCGACCAGCCCCACTCATTTGCCCGATTATGGGCGTGGCGTCAATGCTTGCGACCCCTGTTTAAGCAAAAAATTAGTGAACCGCATCATCATGGTCGTGTTGCCAGACGCTTCGCGTGACCGCGCGGGCATGGGCAAATAAATCCGCCTCATGGATAATCCCCACCAAAACGTCCGATTTTAAAACCGGCACGCCTTCGCCCAAAAAATCGCGCATCGCGGTTTGCGCATAGAGCGCATTATCATGCGCTTGCAAAATAAGCGGCGTGCGTTCTTGCAGCGGCAAACACATGGCGTCTTCGGGCTGGCGCACCAAATCATAGAGGCAAATTTTACCCGCCCATTGCCCCTCATCGTCCAGCAAATGGGCTTCCGAACAATGCGCCTCAGCCATTTTTTCCGTCGCTTGGCGAACACTCACATTGGCAGGCAGGGTTAAGTAATCGGGCGACATTAATTCGGTCACAGGGGTTTGTTGCAAAGCCAAGCTCTCGCGCCCCAGCGATAAATCCACGCCCTTGGCCAAAAGCTGCGGCTCAAATACCGAGCGCGTCGAAAGCCGCGACGACAAAAGATTGGAAATAACAATGGTCACCACAATGGCCGTGGTGGCAGCATAATTTTGCGACAGCTCAAAGCTCAATAAAATGACCGCCAAAGGCGCGCCCAACATCGAGCTGGCCATGGCCGACATGCCCGCCAAAACAAATAAAGCCGTATCGGGCGCATAGCCCGTCATTGGCGCCAAAAGGCTCAGCCAGCCCGCCATCACCCCGCCAAGCGCGGCGCCAATGAAGAGAGCTGGCGCAACAATGCCGCCATGGAAAAATAAAGTCAGGCAAATCCCCGCCGCTATAATTTTAAACAACAGCAGAATCAATAAAGCGCTCGGCGCAATCTCGCCCTGCATCATCGCCGAAATCGTATCCAAGCCCGGGCCCAAAATAGCCGGCGCAAAATGCGCCAGAATGCCGATCGATAATCCAGCCAACCCCGGCTGCAACCATGTTGGGATAGCGGCGCGCACAAGGCGCAAACGCAAGCTGGCCACAAAGCGCATCACCGCCACAGACGCCAGCCCCGCAACCACCCCCAGCACCATCAGCAAAATAATATCCATCGGCCCCGCCATGCGCGTTTCGAATATTGGCAAAATCGAAATATGCTGGTTCAACACTTCGCCCGAAACCACATAGGCCGCCGCCGAAGCCAGACTGACCGGCGCGAAAAACCGCAAATTATAATGGCGCAAGACCACCTCATGGGCAAAAAGAATGCCCGCCAGCGGGGCGCTAAAGGCGGCAGAAATCGCGGCCGCCACGCCTGCCCCCAAAGCCATTTCGGCATATTGCGGCGATAGGTTTAATAGCCGTTTGGTGCTGGCCGCTAGGCTTGCGCCCAAGACCACCAGCGGCCCGTAAAGCCCCGTGGTGGAACCGGCGCCAATGGCCATCACAGATTTCAACAAACTGACATAGCCGCCCGTGCGCGACACCACAGGGTCTGGCTCATGCGCGGCATGGATGACATCGGCCAGCTCGACCGGGCGGCGCGGCCTCAGCCAAACCAATAGGCCGCCAATGGCCAAGCCCGATAAGCTGGGCACCAAAAGCAAAATCGGCTGCACCCCATGCCAGCCAATTTGGTCGGGCGCATGGGTGGGTTGCCAAAGCGACAATAAAACTTCCACCGCGCCAAAAGACGCCAGCGCCGCATAGGCCACCACCACGCCCAACACCAACCCCGTCGCGGTAATGCCAAGCCCATGGCGCAGCCGCGCGCTCATCTCGGCCAAAGAACTGGCCAAACGCTGCTTGGATTTCGGGTCAAAACTTGATTTCATAAATAAACCTATCGAGGATTCGCAAGAGCCACAAAACTCTTTTCATTGCTCGGGGAGAGCGTTAGTCTCGCGCCATGTTACGTGCCTTATATGACAAAACGCTACAGCTATCCGCGCATCGCCATGCGGCTTGGGGATTGGCTGGCGTGTCGTTTCTGGAAAGCTCGATGTTTCCCATTCCGCCGGATGTTATTTTGCTGCCGATGGTGCTGGCCAATCGCGCCAAGGCTTGGTTTCTCGCCAGCCTTTGCACGTTGGCCTCGGTTTTGGGCGCCTTGCTGGGCTATGCCATTGGCTATGCGTTGTGGGAAACCCTCGGCCAACCGATTATCAGCTTTTACAATGGCCAAGCCGCTTTTGATAAATTCCTTGGGTTTTATGACCTATGGGGCGTCTGGATTGTGCTGGCGGCGGCGGTTAGCTTTTTGCCGTTTAAAATCGCCACCGTGGCCAGTGGCGTCGCGGGACTGGCCTTGGGGCCGTTTGTCTTGGCCAGTGTTTTGGGGCGCGGCGTTCGGTTTTTTGGCGTCGCGGCGCTGATTTATTATTTCGGGCCGCAAATGCGCCTGCTGATTGATAAATATTTCAACCTCTTGTCGTTTCTATTCCTCGCGCTTTTGGGTCTCGGCGCGATTTTGCTGGGAGCCATAGGATGAGCGCGCGCCTAAGTTTGCGCCGCCGCATTGGCTTGGTGTTTGTCTTGGCCGCATTGGTGATTGGCGCAGCGCTGGCCAGCGAGATATTTGCCGGCCTCACCCCATGCGCCTTATGCCTCAAACAACGCGTGCCTTATTATTTAGCTTTGCCGCTTTTAGGCCTCGCCTATGTCTATGCGCCTTATGCAAAGCTCGCCTCGCGCGGATTGCTGGTCACGATCGGCGTGGTGTTTCTCTCTAGCGCGGGGCTTGGGGTTTACCATGCCGGCATTGAATATGGCTTTTGGGCAGGCCCCGCCACATGTGGCGGCGGCGGCGCCATGGCTAGCTCACCGCAAGCGCTTTTATTGGCGCTGGAAAGCCAAACCCTCGTGCGCTGTGATGCCCCAGCTTGGAGCCTTTTCGGCATCTCTTTGGCAGGCTATAATGCGCTGGCAAGTCTCGCCTTGGCCGCTTTGGCTTTTGGCGGTTTGCGCGACGAAGAGGAAAAATTATGAGCCAACCCCGTTTCTCCAACACGCCGCGTCTCGAAGAAATGATCCGCGTCGACCATGCGGGCGAACATGGCGCCGTGCGTATTTACGATGGTCAATTGGCCATTTTTGATAAAATTCCAGGCATGGAAAAAACCGCCGACCTCGTCCGCCATATGGCCGAACAAGAGCAAGAACATCTCGACCATTTCGATGGCCTGATTGTCGAGCGCAACATGCGCCCGACCGCCTTTGGCCCTTTATGGAATATCGCCGGCTTTGCGCTGGGCGCGGCCACCGCGCTAATGGGCGAGAAAGCCGCCATGGCTTGCACCGCCGCGGTGGAAACCGAAATCGACGCGCATTACGCCGCCCAATTGGACGAGCTGGCATCTGGCGAGGAAGAGGATTTGCGCGAGGCGATAGAAAAATTTCGCGCCGATGAAGCCGAACATAAAGCCACAGCTTTTGAACAGGGCGCCGAGGCCGCGCCAGCCTATGAGGCGATGAGCCAAATCATCCGCTTTGGCTGTCGAGTGGCCATTCGGGCGTCGGAAAAAATATAAGCCCAATAAAGCTTACGGCTCCAGCTCAGTATCCCAATAAAGATAATCTTGCCAGCTATCATGGCAGTAATTGGGCGGAAACTTGCGGCCATTTTCATGCAATTCATAGACCGTTGGCTGATGCGGTTTTTGCCGTGGCGCCATGCCTGCCTGTTTGGGCAAGCGACCCCCTTTTCGCAAATTGCACGGGCTACAAGCCGCCACCACATTTTCCCATGTGGTGCGCCCGCCGGCGCGGCGCGGGATGACATGGTCAAATGTCAGGTCTTTGGGAATGCCGCAATATTGGCAAGAAAACCCATCGCGCAAAAACACATTAAACCGCGTGAAAGCAGGATAGCGCGGCGGCTTTACATAGGTTTTGAGGCTGACCACGCTGGGCAGCAAAAATTCGGTAGAGGGCGAATGCACCACCGTGTCGTAATGCGAGACAATATTGACGCGGTCTAGCACCACCGCCTTTAGCGTATCTTGCCACGACCAGAGCGATAAAGGGTAATAGCTCAAGGGTCGAAAATCTGCGTTTAAAACCAAAGCGGGACAACTCGCTGGATTTCGAAAATCCGGCGGGGAAGCCTTTACAAACTCAATCGCGTCGCTAGCAGATCGGTGCATGTTTGGGTCTCCGTTTGCCTCTCGCTTGTGCGTCTCTATTTTTCATCGCGCCCCAATCCTCAGCTTCGAATCGGGTTGGTGACTTTAGTATGCCCAATTGGGCGGTTGAACTCTAGCGCCTTTGGCGCGCCGCTTCTTGTTCGCCATTATAATACGTCCACAAAAGCCGCGCCGCCGCCCCGCGATGCGGCTGCCAGCGCAGCGCAAATTCTGCCAAAGCTTGCGCGTCGGGTCGCTCGTCCAACCCATATAAAAGACGCACCGCTTGTTGCAGCGCCAAATCTCCGGCGGGAAACATATCGGCGCGGCGCAAAGCAAACAGCAAATAACATTGCGCCGTCCAAGGGCCAATGCCGGTCAGCTGAATAAGCGTGTCATAGACGACGCCATCCTCGGCGTCTCGCAACGCCGCAAGGTCTAGCCCATCGCTCACAATCGCCTCCGCAAGCAAACGCATATAGCGCTGCTTGGGGCGCGAAATACCACAAGCCCCCAATTCCGCATCGCTTAAAGCCAATAGATTTTCAGGCTGCATATCGCCCATAGCGGCATTAAACTTGGCTTGAATAGACGCCGCCGCCGCTGTGGAAACCTGCTGGCTAATCAGCAAACGCACCAGCCCGTGAAAGCCATCGGGCGTCTCGCGCATCGGCGGCGTGGCGTAGATTTTAAAAGCGCCGGCCAAAATGTCATCATGGGCGCTCAAATGTTCGAGCGCTTCCGTGATATCCTCTCTTGTCTTATATATTTGCATGTCGAAAGATTATGGCGCATGGAAGGAAGCAATGAAAGAGCCGTCTCATTTTATCACGCGCTTTGCGCCCAGCCCCAATGGCTGGTTGCACCTCGGCCAT
>JAQWIP010000164.1 GCA_029248825.1 Alphaproteobacteria bacterium
AAACGCGGTTCTGCCAACGGGTATGAATGGCTTGCAGCGATGCGAAAGCCAAAACAATCAGCGCCATCAGCATGGATAATCTGGAAAACACCCATTTGGTCAAGGTGAACCGATTGGCCCATTCGACTTGCCCAATGGAAATATCTGGATATTGCAACAGCATGGCAACAATCTGCGCGTTCTCGGCCAAGTCAATCAGCCCCCCCAAAATAGGAATGTAAACCAGCCCCTTGAGCCGTTCCATCGGCGCAAAGCGATACAGAATGCCAACATAAAAGCTGACATAGACCATGGGGAACAGCGTATCGAGCGTCGGGCTAACCCACGCATAGCGCAAGCGCCCCGCTTCGCCATAGCCTGTCAGGGCGACCATGACTTCGGCAAAATCATAGCCGTCTTGGCGCACGTCTAGACTGGCGATATCGCCTGCGAAATAAGGAAAAATTACCAGTAGAAAGAGATAGGTAAACACGAAGGTGAAAATCAACACGCTCGTTTTTGAGACATATTCAAAATAGGGTTTCATGGCAGCGCTCCTTGTTCTTCTTCTTACCGATTTAAATATAAAAGATTCGTTAACCAAAAGGCGTATGAAAAAACCCGGGGCCGTCTTGCGACAGCCCCGGGCGAATTTACCAACTACGTATCGTTTCTAGTGAGCCAGAACGGCCAACAGCAGAAGCGCCACAATGTTTGTGATTTTAATCATTGGGTTCACCGCAGGGCCAGCCGTATCTTTATACGGGTCGCCTACTGTGTCGCCAGTTACAGCGGCTTTATGAGCTTCCGAGCCCTTGCCACCGTGATTGCCATCTTCGATGTATTTCTTGGCGTTATCCCAAGCACCGCCACCGGCTGTCATGGACAAAGCCACAAACAGACCCGTTACGATAACACCCAACAGCATCGCGCCGAGGGCAGAGAAAGCCGCCGAACGACCCGCAACTTGCTCAATGATGAAGTAGAAAGCAATTGGGGAGAGAACTGGCAACATCGACGGCACGATCATTTCTTTAATCGCAGCCCGTGTCAGCAGGTCAACCGCAGCCGTGTAATCTGGCTTCTCGGTGCCTTTCATAATGCCTGGCTTCTCTTTGAATTGACGACGCACTTCTTCGACAATGGAACCCGCTGCGCGGCCAACCGCCATCATGCCCATCGAACCGAATAGGAATGGCAAGAGGCCACCGATAAACAGTCCCGAAACCACATATGGGTTGGACAAGGAGAAGTCGACAGACACGCCAGCAAAGTAAGGATACTGCTCGGCGTTCTCGGCAAAGAAACGTAAGTCTTGCGTATAAGCGGCAAACAATACCAAAGCCCCCAGACCCGCAGAACCAATGGCATAGCCTTTGGTAACCGCTTTTGTGGTGTTGCCCACAGCGTCCAGAGCATCGGTTGTTTCGCGCACGCTTTCTGGCAGTTCAGCCATTTCTGCAATGCCGCCCGCGTTATCGGTCACCGGACCAAAAGCGTCGAGCGCCACAACCATGCCAGCCAAAGCCAACATCGTGCTAACCGCAATGGCGATACCAAACAGACCCGCAATGTTATGCGTGGCGATAATGCCAACAACAATCACAATTGCTGGCAGAGCGGTTGATTCCATGGAAACAGCCAGACCCTGAATAACGTTTGTGCCGTGACCCGTTTCCGAAGCCGCAGCGACAGATTTAACCGGACGGTAATCGACGCCTGTATAATATTCGGTAATCCAAATAATCAGACCGGTGATAACCAGACCCAAAACGCCGCAGAGATACAAGTCCATGCCCGTGATGGTGATGCCTTCATAAATCCGCTGTGTGTCGAGACCGATGGTTGCATCGGTAACGAAATACAAAGCAATCAGGCTCAGCACGGCAGAGGCAACAAAGCCTTTATACAGCGCGCCCATAATCGAGTTGTTTTTGCCCAAACGGACAAAGAACGTGCCGATGATTGAGGTCACAATGCAAGTGCCGCCAATGGCCAAAGGATACATCATCATCGACAAAGCATCATTGGTGAAGAAGATGGCGCTCAAGACCATAGTGGCAACAATCGTTACCGCATAGGTTTCGAACAAGTCCGCCGCCATGCCTGCGCAATCGCCTACGTTGTCGCCAACGTTATCGGCAATCGTCGCTGGGTTGCGAGGATCATCTTCTGGAATGCCAGCTTCTACTTTACCGACCAAGTCACCGCCAACATCTGCACCTTTGGTGAAGATACCGCCGCCGAGACGCGCGAAGATAGAAATAAGCGAGGCACCAAAGCCCAAGGCTACCAGAGCGTCAATGACTTCGCGACCATCTGGGGCAAGGCCTAGGCCGTTGACCAGAACCGCGAAATAAACCGCAACCGACAAAAGTGCCAGACCGGCCACCAACATGCCTGTCACCGCGCCCGAACGGAACGCGAGAGAGAGGCCAGCGCCAAGGCTTTCCGAAGCCGCTTGGGTGGTGCGCACATTGGCACGAACCGAAACCAGCATACCTACGTAGCCAGCCACACCTGACAAGGCAGCACCAACGATAAAGCCGATGGACACTTTTGCGCCAAGGAGGAAGTAAACCAAAATCGCGATAACGACACCCACGATGCCGATAGTACGATATTGACGGTTCAAATAGGCGCCAGCGCCTTCTTGAATAGCCGATGCAATTTCTTGCATCCGCTCATTGCCGGCATCTGCCTGCATAATGCTTCGGGCTGTCCACACACCATATACAATGGCAAGCAGGCCAGAACCGATGATAAGCCACATCAAGTTGCTCATATTATAACCTCTTCGTTTATGGGGATAGGCGGCGCGAAATGCCCCTTGAACCTCCCCCTGATTAAGTGCGGCGAACATGCCAAATATCGTCTCGCAACGCAAGAAAAAGCATGAAAATTATACTATTTAGACCGATTATTTCGCAAAAACGTCAAAAATGGCGGTACCCGCGTGTCGCAACCGCTATCTCGGCGCCGTTTGGCGCGCGCAAAACCGCAAGCGGGCTGGACGAATCTGTCGGCTTATCGGTGCTAGAAACCGCTCGGCTCACCTGCCCTATTTGGGTGACTTGCGTTTGCGTGGCTTGCGCCAACGCCCTCAAGGCATCGCCATTTTCGGGCGGCGCGGTAAAGCCGATTTGCAAATCATCGCCCCCGCCGAGAAGATTTTCCAACGCGCCATTGGCCGATAAATAGCCCTGCCCCGCCGTGGAGTAAGGAATATCGGCCGCGTGAATATCCATGCCCACGCCACTGGACTCGCACAAATGGTCTAAATCCGCCAGCAAGCCATCCGAGATATCCAGCGCACTGGTCGCTAGGCCGATGAGCTTTTGGCCAAAAGCCAACGGCGGTTGCGGGTCGCTATAGGCTTTACGGGCATCGGCAAGGTTTTCTTGCTCGCCCATATTTTGTTGCAACCCCAACCAGCCATCGCCGATGACGCCCGTGACATAAACCGCATCGCCCACTTGCGCGCCAGCCCGGGGCAGCATTTTGCCTGACGCAACGAAGCCATGCACGGTGAGCGATACAAACCCCGTCGTCGGCACGCGCACTGTGTCGCCGCCCCATAGCTCCAGCCCCCAAGCGGTTAGCCCTCGGCCGAAAGCCGAAATAAGCTCGCGTATATAAGTGTCGTCCCAATCGGGGCTAAGCCCGAGCGTAAGCGTGCAACCTGCGGGGGTGGCGCCTTTGGCGGCAAGGTCGGAAATATTACAAGCCAAAACCCGATTGGCCACGAGGCGAGCCTCTGCTTGGCTTGGAAAATGCACGCCCGATACCAAAGCATCGGTGCTGATAACCAAGTCGAAACCGGCCGGCGGCGAGAGCACGGCTGCGTCATCGCGCAAGCCCAAGGCGGTCGGGTTTTGCGCTAACGGCGCCAGCAACTCGCGTATCAGCCCAAATTCGCCCCCCAAGTTTTTGGAGACCGATGGCGATATGGGCTTTTTTGTCATGGGAAACGCGCGACTAGAATTTACTTATGTCGCCGCTCGCGACGTCTTTGCCGACACGGTCGAGCAGCGCATTGGCCATGCCGCCCTCGGCGCTATCGAAAAACGAATGGGCGATATCGGCATATTGCGACACCGCTACTTTGGCTGGCACATGCTCGGCATTTATCAGCTCTTGCACGCCGCAGTGCAAAATCGCGCGCAAAGTGCTGTCCAAACGACCCAAGCGCCAGTTCTCGGCGAGGCGTTTATCAATCGTGCGGTCAATCAACGTTTGGTGATCCATCACGCCGCGCAGCAAAAATTCGAAATGCTCAGGGTCGGCGGCAGGCAGTTCCACGTCATCCAGCTTGGCCTCTAGGCGATGCTCGCTGAACTCGCGGATGATAACTTCCAACGGCGTGCGGGCGATATCCATTTGATACAAAGCCTGCACGGCGAGAAGTCGGGCGCTCGATCGCGCGTCATATGTGTCACCAGTCATAGACAGGGTTTACTCTCAAAGCCACTGATGGCGCAAGTCCCGTAACGCCAACATCGCTTTTGCCGCACCGCCGCCTTTATCTTTATCCGAAATTTTGCACCGCGCCCAAGCTTGCTCAGCGTCTTCCACGGTTTGAATGCCATTGCCAATCGGCAAATCATTTTGAATGCCCAGCTCCATCAGCCCGCGCGCGCTCTCGCCGCACACGATATCGTAATGGCTGGTCTCGCCGCGAATGACCACGCCCAAAGCGACATAGCCATCATACTGACCCGAGGCCGCCGCATATTTAATCGCCACAGGAACTTCCAAAACGCCCGGCACACAGACGCGCTCATACGCAAGACCCGCCGCCTCTAAAACCGCAATAGCGCCTTCGGCTAAGGCATCCGCCATGTCTTCGTAAAAGCGGGCTTCGACAATTAGAATTTTCTTCGACATATCGCTTGCCTCCCTAGCCGTTAATCGCGCGTTGGCCGACGATTTTCAAATCATAGCCTTCCAAAGCCACAACGGTGCGCGGCGTATCGGACAGCAACTCAATTTCATGCAAGCCCAAATCAGCCACGATTTGCGCGCCCACGCCATAATCAAGAAGACGGGTCGGCATCGGGTCGCCGCTGGATTGCGGTTTCATACTATCGGTGAACGGGGTCGGCGATACATTGCGAATGATTACCACAACACCGCGCCCTTCGGCGTCAATGGCGTTGAGCGCCGCTTCGAAAACGCCCGCGCGCGGCATGCCACTGCCGGCAATATCGGCCACCAAATTCTCGGCATGAAACCGCGTCAGCACGGGTTCGGGGCCGCTGATGTCGCCTTTGACCAAAGCAATATGCTCTTCATTGGTGACGGTGTTGAGATAAACATGCGCCGCCATTTCGCTGCCATTGGCCAGCTTGAAAACATCTTCATGGATGCGTTTCATCAGCGTATCTTTTTTGCGGCGATACGCGATGAGGTCGGCAATCGTGCCGAGTTTCAGGCCGTGGATTTGGGCAAATTGCACCAAGTCTGGCAAGCGCGCCATCGTGCCGTCATCATTCATAATCTCGCAAATCACGCCAGCCGGATAGAGACCCGCCAACCTCGATAAATCAACCGAGGCCTCGGTATGGCCGGCCCGCATCAGCACGCCGCCATCGCGCGCGACCAGCGGAAACACATGGCCAGGCGAGACGATATCGGTCATGCCTTTGGTGGGGTCAATGGCCACGGAAATGGTTTGCGAACGGTCATGCGCCGAAATACCCGTGGTGATGCCCTCGCGCGCCTCAATGGAAACGGTAAAGGCGGTTTGGTGTTGCGAGCGATTGTTTTGCGACATGAACTCAAGGCCGAGCTGGTCGGAGCGTTCGCTGGTCATGGTCAGGCAAATCAACCCACGGCCAAATTTGGCCATGAAGTTAACCGCATCTGGCGTCGCCATTTGCGCTGGAATAATTAGGTCGCCCTCGTTTTCGCGGTCTTCGGCGTCCACCAGAACAATCATTTTGCCGTTGCGGGCATCTTCGATGATTTCTTCTGGGGTTGAGATATATTGGCTAAATTCGCTCATGACGAAGCTCCTAATTCCTGTTCTGCTTGCTTCAGGCGAGCAACATAGCGCGCCAGAACATCAATCTCTAGATTGATAATATCGCCCACTTTAGATAGTCCCCAAGTGGTAACGGTCTGCGTGTGCGGGATAAGATTTATGCCAAAGGTAAGCCCCTCGGCTTCATTTACCGTCAGCGATGTGCCGTCCAAAGTTACCGACCCCTTGGGGGCGATAAAGGGCATCAGCTCGGGTGTGGTTTTAAACGTATAGCGTTGGCTGTCGCCCTCGGGCGTAATCGATTGAATGCTCGCCAGACCATCGACATGACCCGACACAATATGACCGCCAAGCTCATCGCCCATTTTGAGGGCGCGCTCTAAATTCAGCTTCGTGCCTTCTTGCCAAGCCCCCGCCGAGGTGACATCCAGCGTTTCTTTCGAGGCTTCGACATCGAACCAATGGCCGCCTGCATCGCTGCCCGTTTCGATAACGGTCAAGCAAACACCCGAATGGGCAATCGAGGCGCCCAACGCAATATCCTCTGGCGCATAGGCCGTCTGCACCCGAAAGCGCGTGTCGCCCGCGCGGGTGATTTTCGTGATGGTACCAATATCGGTAACAATTCCAGTAAACATTAAGCGGCTCCTTTTTGCCAAGTCGCGTGGCGGGTGTAATGCATATATAGGTCGGGCCCAAGCTGTTGGGGCGCGCTCTCGGTGAACTGAGTTAAATCCAGCGCTTCGGGAGACATAAGGCGTGATATATCGCTTTTTCCGCCCAAGTCGACCTTTTTAGGCGCAATAAAAATAGCCACTTCATCCAAGCACCCCGCTTGCGCGAAAGCCAAAGCCAGCTCGGGGCCGCATTCTAGCAAGACGCGGGTCATGCCGCGCGCCGCCAAATCGGCCAGAACCGCTTCGGGCGTCAGAGGTGCCAAAACCATCGTCTCGCCGACAAAATCGCTTTCGGTCTCGGTGTATAGCAAAACAGTTTCTTGTTTGGCGCGGGTCGCCAAATGACAATTTGGCGAAACCTTCCCGCCTCGGCTCATAATCACCGGCACGGGCGAGGCCTCGGCCAGCCCGGGCAAGCGGCAATCTAGAGACGGATTATCCGCCGCCAAAGTGCCTGCACCGGTAACAATCGCATCATGTTGGGCGCGCAGCATATGCCCCTTTTGGCGCGCCAACTCGCCCGTAATCCACGGCGATTGACCTTCGGGCGTGCGCATAAAACCGTCAGAACTCATGGCAATTTTCAGCGTCACGAGAGGCCGCTGATGCGTCTGGTTCAGCAAAAATCCACGCTGGTCGACTTCGGCAATCTCGGCGCAAACCCCCGTTTCCACGTCAAGGCCTGCCGCCGCCAGCATGGCCGCGCCTTTGCCATTAACACGCACATCAGGGTCGCCAAGGGCGAACACCACGCGGGCGATGCCAGCTTCGATGAGGGCTTGGGCGCAAGGCGGGGTTTTTCCGGTATGGGCGCATGGCTCCAGCGTCACATAAGCCGTGCCGCCGCGCGCGCCCTCTCCCGCTTCGGCCAAAGCAACCGCTTCGGCATGCGGGCGACCCGATTTTTGCGTCCAGCCCGTGCCGACAACTTGGCCTTGCGCATCGACCACCACACATCCCACAGCCGGATTGGGCGCCACTTGCCCCCAGCCGAAGCGCGCAAGGCTTGTCGCCTGCTGCATAAAATGAATGTCTTGTGTCGTCACCGCTTGCCCCTCAATCGAGGAAGCTAGAGGTCGCCATCCGGCAGGCCCGACATTTCCCCGAGGAATTCCTCAAAATCTTTGGCTTCGCGGAAGTTTCGGTACACCGAAGCAAACCGCACATAAGCCACTTGATCGAGCGCGAACAGGCCTTCCATGACTAATTCGCCAACCATTTTGGCGGGAATTTCAGTCTCGCCTAGGTTTTCCAGACGACGCACAATCCCAGAAACCATACGCTCAATTCGTTCGGCCTCAACGGGGCGTTTTCGCAGAGCGATTTGCACAGACCGCATAAGCTTATCGCGCTCGAAAGGCACTTTGCGACCGGTGTTTTTAACAATCGTAAGCTCGCGCAATTGGATGCGTTCAAATGTTGTAAAGCGCCCACCGCAATCGGCACAAACACGCCGCCGCCGAATGACAGAATTATCTTCCGTCGGACGGCTGTCTTTCACTTGCGTGTCGGCGTTCATGCAATAAGGGCAGCGCATACCAGACCTCTAGTAAATCGGGAAGCGCGCGCAAAGGGCTTCCACCTCGGAGCGAACCGCCTGCTCTTCTTCGGGAGCCGCTTCGCCGCCATTGGCCGCGACCGCTTCCAACACCCGTGCGATGAGGTCGCCGACCAGCTTAAATTCAGCCACGCCAAAGCCGCGCGTTGTGCCAGCCGGAGTGCCAAGGCGCACGCCAGAGGTAATCGCAGGCGGCTGCGGGTCAAACGGAATGCCGTTTTTATTGCAGGTGATAAACGCCCGCTCCATCGCCTCTTCCGCCACATTTCCGGTCAAGCCTTTGGGGCGCAAATCGACCAAGACCAGGTGATTGTCGGTGCCGCCCGAAACAATATCAAAGCCATGGCTCATCAAACTATCGGCCAGCGCTTTGGCGTTGGCGACGACTTGCTGAATATAGAGTTTATAATCTGGCTCCAGCGCTTCGCCGAAAGCCACCGCTTTGGCAGCGATGACATGCATCAAAGGCCCGCCTTGGATGCCCGGGAAAATCGCCGAGTTAAACTTTTTACCGAGCGCTTCATCATTCGACAAAATAAGACCACCACGAGGCCCGCGCAGCGTTTTATGCGTGGTCGTGGTCACCGCATGCGCGTAAGCCAATGGGCTTGGATGCGCGCCGCCCGCGACGAGGCCAGAGATATGCGCCATATCGACCAGCAAATAAGCCCCTACACTATCGGCAATCTCGCGGAAGCGTTTGAAATCAATCACCCGTGGATAGGCCGAACCGCCAGCAATAATCAGCTGCGGTTTATGCGCTTCGGCCAGAGCCGCTACTTCGTCGTAATCGATGCGATGGTCGTCTTCGCGCACGCCATATTGAACGGCGTTGAACCATTTGCCCGATTGGTTGGGCTTGGCGCCATGTGTCAAGTGACCGCCAGCGGCGAGGATCATGCCCAAAATCGTGTCGCCCGGTTTAATCAGCGCTTGCATGACCGCTTGGTTGGCTTGCGACCCCGAGTTGGGTTGCACATTGGCATAGGCGCAATCATAGAGTTTTTTGACGCGCTCAATGGCCAGCTCTTCGGCAATATCGACATGCTCGCAGCCGCCATAATAACGTCGTCCCGGATAGCCCTCGGCATAGTTATTGGTCAGCACAGAGCCTTGCGTTTCCAACACCGCCTTGGAGGCAATATTCTCCGAGGCAATTAGCTCGATTTGCGCGCGCTGGCGATTGGCCTCAAGGCCGATGACCTTGGCAATGGCGGGGTCGCGCGTTGCGACATCTGCGGAGAAAAAGGGATTGTCTGTGGCTTCGATTTTACTGGATTCCGACATCGGTCTTCCTATTGCTGCATGACTCTTCAGATGAGCCTGATGTAGCACAATCGGCAAGGCGAACCAATACGCCAGAGGCGCCATCTCGCCGCAGTCTTATTTCACTCACAAGTTCGTGTCCAAAATCAGATGCTTAGTGTGCCGCGCCCCAAAGATTGCGGCTCAGCAAAACTTTTTTCAGCAAGGCGCAATCGTCCGTCATCAGTCCATCGACGCCCATATCGAGCAATTCATGCATGGTTGATTCGGTGTTAATCGTCCAAACATGCACTTGCAATCCGCATTTATGGGCATAGTCAACCGAGGCTTTGGTGACCATTGGCACGCCGAATTGGCGAATGGGCAATTGCCCCGCCCCTTGCGCGAAAGACAGTTTGGCGCGGCTCAGCGCCGCCAACCGAAACCGCACAGCCGCGAGCGGGCCAAAGCTATGGCAAACATCGCCAATCTGGTGCAGCACTTTTTTAATGCGGGCATCGGAAAACGAGCCAATGCAAATGCGGTCGTGGGTTTGGGTTTGCTGCACCAAGTCGCACAGCGGATCGACCACCGGCCAGGCTTTGGCATCAATGTTGAATTTTGCTTTGGGAAAAGCCTCGAATAAATCAGCCATACGCGGAATGGCATGACCGCCTGCTACACGCAAAGTATCGATTTGCTTGGCTGTCAGCTTCGAGATAGCCACAGGCTCGCCGACCATGCGCTGCAAATCATCATCGTGAAACGCATAGACCACGCCATCGGCCGAGGCATGCACATCGGTTTCCAAATAGATGTAGCCGCTGTCGACGGCATCTTGAAATGCCGCCAGCGTATTTTCGGGCGCCACTCTATCGCCGCCTCGGTGGGCAAAGGCCAAAACCCCGTCATGGTCTAAATAGGCATATTTTGCTTTCGGTCGCATCATCACAATCTCTCACTCAATACGGGTTTATTAATTACTGACACGAAGCCAAAATCAAACTAGTTTTTAGTCCATGATGATAGAAATGATAACTGCAAGTCCCTTTTTGATGGGCGCCGCTACGATAGTTGTAATGCTTACGTGCGTTTGGGTAGCTAGTCTCGTGCTTCGCGATGCTGGTATAATTGATATGTTTTGGGGGTTGGGCTATGCGCTCATCGCTCTAGCAACGCTGCTAAGTAGCGAAAACTTAAGTCCGCTGGCCATTGCCACGGGGGTCGCGATTATCGCATGGGGGGTGCGTTTGTTTACCCATCTCTTACTTCGGTGGCGCAAAGAACCGGAAGAAGATTACCGCTATCAAAACATGCGTAAAAAACACGGCGACCAATTTTGGTGGCGCAGCATTTACACAGTGTTTCTTTTTCAAGGCCTCTTGATGTGGCTGGTCTCTGTGCCGTTTATGGCGGCGTTTTATTTTGGTGGCCCTGCCGCCTTGCCGGTTTTGACGCTGGTGTTTCTAGCCATCGCGCTGGCGGGGCTTTATATGGAGAGCATGGCCGATGTGCAGCTCACCAAGTTTCGCGCTACCGCCAAACAAGGCGAGTTGCTGGATAGCGGTTGGTGGAAACGCACGCGCCATCCAAATTATTTTGGCGACGCTTTATTTTGGTGGGGCATTTATGCGGCGGTCGTGGCCGCCACGCCCGAAGCCATCTGGACGATTTTTGCGCCGATTATTATGAACTATCTTTTGGTCAAAGTTTCCGGCGCCGACTTGCTGGAATATCGTCTGAAAAAGAAACCGGGCTATACCGAATATATGCAGCGCACCAATCGGTTCGTGCCAAAACTCTTCGGCTAAAAATCGCGCTAAAAATCGCGCTAAAAATCTCCGCGCAACATTTTAATAATGCCAGAGAAGTCGAGGTCTCCCTCGCCTTTCTCTGCCATTTGCGTATACAGCTGCATGGCGCGCTGCCCCATCGGCGTTTCGCACTCGGCACTGCTCGAGGCCTCTTGCGCCAGCCCTAAATCTTTCAACATCATGGCCGCCGCAAACCCCGCCTGATACTCATTATTGGCCGGGCTGGTCGGCACCGGGCCCGGCACCGGGCAGTAGCTCGTCATCGACCAGCATTGCCCCGAAGCCGTGGCGGAAATATCAAATAATGTTTGCGCATCGAGACCTAATTTCTCGCCCAGCATGAAAGCTTCCGCCGTGCCAACCATGGAAATGCCGAGCAGCATATTGTTGCAAATCTTGGCCACTTGCCCATTGCCGTGTCCGCCCGCGTGGAAAATATTCTTGCCCATAATATCGAGATAGGGTTTAGCCGCCGCAAAGCCTTCTGGCGAGCCGCCGACCATGAAAGTCAGCGTGCCAGCACTGGCGCCGCCAACGCCGCCAGAGACCGGCGCATCGACCATTGAGAAACCAGCCGCTTGCGCTGCCGCCGAAACCTTGCGCGCCGTATCGACATCAATGGTCGAGCTATCGATGAGCAGAGTGCCCGTTTTGGCATGGGCGAGAACGCCCGTATCTTGCAAATAAACGCTCTCGACATGTTTGCCGGCGGGCAGCATGGAGACCACGACATCGGCTTGCGCCACCGCCTGTTCAATCGTCTCGGCCGCCGCTCCACCCGCCGCGACCAAAGCGGCTTTGGTGTCTGGCGATAAATCAAAGCCGATGACATCATGGGTCGCGGCGAGGTTGATGGCCATGGGAAGTCCCATATTGCCCAATCCGATAAATCCAATACGGCTCATAATTTTCCCCTTTTTAAAACTGTAATTCCGCGTCCCCTAGGGGTGCGAAAATAGCCTCTATTTGCTGGCGCGTGACCGCCTCTTGCGTGGCCGGCGACCAGACGGGCGCGCCGTCTTTTTCAATAATCGTCGCGCGCACGCCCTCATAAAAATCGCCCAAAGCCATAATCCGCGTGACCGCGCGCATCTCGATACGCAAACACTCGTCGAACTCAGCCGTAAGGCCATCGCGCATTTGCCGCAAAGCCACCGCCGCGCTGGTCGGCGATTTGGAGCGCACCGCCGTGGCTTGTTTTTGCGCCCACTCGCTGCCATCCACATCGAGCGCCGCCAGAATTTCCAACACGCTTTGACCTTGAAACAAGCGATCGATATCGCCTTGCTGCGCTGGCAAACTTAGCGCATCTGGCGCTTGATGGTGGGCGGCTAAAATAGCCTCCACATCGCCGCCTTTGGCCAAATCTGCTTTCAGGGTTTCCAACCCCTCAGACGCCATGTAATGCGTTGCGACCCCTGCCGCAAAAGCATCGCCGCCTTTAAGCCGCGCCCCCGTTAGCACCAGCCAAGCGCCTAACTCGCCGGCTAAGCGCGGCAAAAAATACGTGCCGCCGACATCTGGCAAAAGCCCAATGCCGCTCTCCGGCATGGCAAATAAAGTGCGCGGCGTTGCCACCCGATAGCGCCCATGCACCGACATGCCGACACCGCCGCCCATGGTGATGCCATCGATGAGCGCAATATAGGGTTTGGGAAAATGCTTAATCATATGATTGAGCTGATATTCCTCGCGATAAAATCCGGTCGCCTCGAGCGCGCCCGATTTACCCCAATCGTGCAAGGCGCGAATATCGCCGCCCGCGCAAAAACCCTTTTCGCCTGCGCCTTCAATCAAGATGTTTTCCAGGCTGTCGTCTTCGGCCCAGGCGGCCAAAACTGGCTTGATGAGCCGCACCATATTTAAGGTCAGCGCATTTAGCGCCTCAGGACGGTTGAGCGTGAGGACGCCGCTTTTGCCGCGCGTTTCAAAAATCACTTCTGACGTCATAGCTCTACTTCAAAATATCGCGCGCGATGATGACGCGCATAATTTCATTGGTGCCTTCGAGGATTTGGTGAACGCGCAAATCTCGCACCATGCGCTCAATCTCATAATCCGCCAGATAGCCATAGCCGCCATGAATTTGCAGCGCTTCATTGGCCACTTGAAAACAACTATCGGTGACGAAACGTTTGGCCATGGCAGATTTGCGGGTCTTGCTCGCATCGCCTGCATCTAGTGTTTGCGCGGCGTTATATAGCATCAGGCGCGCGGCTTCTAAATCGGTCGCCATGTCGGCCAGTTTAAATTGAATGGCCTGAAACTCGGCAATCGAATGGCCGAATTGCTCGCGGTCTTTGGCATATTCCACGGCTCTATCATAAGCCGTTTGCGCTGTGCCGAGCGAGCAGGCAGCGATGTTGAGGCGTCCGCCATCTAGCCCCATCATGGCGAATTTAAAGCCTTCGCCTTCTTCGCCAATGCGGTTTTCAACGGGCACGCGGCAGTCTTCGAAAATCACTTGCGCGGTCGGCTGACTGTGCCAACCCATCTTCTTTTCATTGGCGCCAAACGACAGGCCTGGCGTGTCTTTTTCGATGATAAAACACGAAACCCCCTTGGCGCCATCGTCGCCTGTGCGCACCATGGCGACATAAATATCGGAAACACCTGCGCCCGAGATGAAAGCTTTGGAGCCGTTTAAAACATAATGCTCGCCATCGCGCGCGGCGCGGCTGCGCATGGCGCCCGCATCAGAGCCAGAGCCAGGTTCGGTTAAGCAATAGCTGGCGATTTTTTCCATGGAGGTCAATTGCGGCACATATTTGGCGCGCTGTTCGGGCGTGCCGAAACTATCGACAATCCAGCTGGCCATATTATGGATGGTCATAAAGGCCGCCGTGGAGGTGCAGCCGCCCGATAGGGCTTCGAAAATCAAGGCCGCTTCGAACCGCGATAGCCCCGAGCCGCCATGCTCTTCCTTTAGGTAAATTCCCGCAAAGCCGAGCTGCGCCATGTCGCGCAACGTATCGACCGGAAAATGTTTTTCCTCATCCCATTGTTTGGAAAAAGGCGCCAATTGTTCGGCGGCAAATCCGCGTGCCATATCTTGAATGGCCACTTGCTGTTCGTCTAGCATTGCACTGTCTCCACACGTGAAGTCTCTTTATTGCGCGCTTTCGCAATTTGCACAAGATTACGCGCAAGATAATGCTCACCTTGCTCCACAGCTATAGTCGGGCTATGTAAGGGGAGATCAATAACAGAGAGTTTTTTGAGATGATGCAACGCCAATTCCCCGCGACCCGCATGCGCCGTTTGCGCCAAGCCGATTGGTCGCGCCGTTTGGTCGGCGAGACCAGCCTTAGCGTGTCCGATTTAATCTGGCCGATTTTCATCATCGAAGGCGAAAATGAAACCCAAACCGTGGCCTCTATGCCAGGGGTTTTGCGGATGAGCATCGACCTTGCCGTCAACGCGGCCAAACAAGCCGCCAGCCTAGGCATTCCCGTCATCGCGCTGTTTCCCAACACGCCCGCCGACGCCCGCACCGACGATGGCCATGAAGCCTTAAACCCCGACAATCTAGTGTGCCGCGCCACCCGCGCCATTAAAGAGGCCGTGCCAGAGATTGGCATTTTATGCGATGTCGCCCTCGACCCCTATACCGACCACGGCCATGACGGCCTGCTGGATGGCGAGACTATTTTAAACGATGCCACGGTCGATATTCTGGTCGGCCAAACCATGAACCAAGTGGCGGCGGGCTGCGATATCATCGCCCCTTCCGATATGATGGACGGACGCATTGGCACCATCCGCAAGGAGCTGGAAGCCAGTGGCAATCACGACACTTTGGTGATGGCCTATAGCGCCAAATATGCTTCGGCTTTTTACGGGCCTTTTCGCGAAGCCGTCGGCTCGGGCGATCGCCTCAAGGGCGATAAGAAAACCTATCAAATG
>JAQWIP010000063.1 GCA_029248825.1 Alphaproteobacteria bacterium
GCCGACAGCAGGGCCATAACCGGCACTGCTGACACCGGGTAAGGCGTCCAATACACTGCCAAGCGGTCCGTCGATTTGCGCTTGTAAGTCTTCAGCCGTCAGGATTTCAGTTGTGGAGATGACGTCCGTGGCGGCCTTTTGAAACGGCGAGCTTAAAACAATGACTTCATCGATGTCTTGCGCCCAAGCCGATGGGCTGAGCAGGGTTGCGCCGAGCAGAGCGGCGACTTGCATTTTGCGGTTCATGAGAACCTCCTTCTGAGTTTTACAATAAAATGAAAATCAGAGGGAGATAGGGGGCGCGCGCGTTGGAGGGATAAGATATCTGACTTGGCGGGCTTGCGGGGAGGCAAAGCTGAGCGAAGTCGCAAGGCGTGGGAGACCATGAAACGCCAGCGGTTCGGCCGAGGCCAAAACGGGGCTGGTATCGGCCAGCAAACAATCGGTTTCGCTATGGGTGTTTTGTTTGGGGGCGCTATCAAAATGGCTCGCATCATGCTGGAAGCCATGCACCAAACTGAGCTGCAAAAGCAGCAGAGCTATCATCGGGAGCACGAGTTTGGAGAAGCGATTCATGGCAGGACGCTAGCATTGCTTCGCCAGATGCACAAGCGGGGCTTGCTAACCACTTGAAAAAGAACGAGCGAATCACTTTCTGCTTGACCCAGCGAATCAAATCATGATTCGTTGCCTTATGATTCGTTTTGTAACTTCTGGGCTTTCTAGCCAAACCGTCGGGCAAGAACCGTTCCGTTTGCGCCAGCTTTTGTTCCCCGCCATGTTGCTTTTGATGGTCGTGGGTCTGTCGAGCCAAGCCCTCAAAGGCGAGCGCGGTCTCACGGGCTGGATGCAGCTAGAGCTAGACTTGGTCGAACGCCGCACCGAATTGGGCCAGCTTGAAACCGAAAATAACGCCCTGCAAATGCAAGTCTATCGTCTGTCGAATGAAAGCCTTGATGTCGATTATCTAGACGAGCGCGCGCGCCATGTTTTGGGGCTGACGCGCGTCGATGAGACGGTAATATTCAACCTAACGACCCTCAACTAAGCTTCGCCCGCGCCATTTTTTCGTTGATAGCCGAAAAAAGAGCTACATTCGCGCCTGTTCTTGGGCGGGCAATTGGCCTATATAAGAGCTATGACTGTGGTGATTGATAATCTCTCGGGTGATCCGAAAAAACCTGCCAAAGCGCGCCATCCGGAAAAAGCCAAAAATCCGGAAACGGCTATTTTGCGCAAACCCAAATGGATTCGCGCCAAAGCGCCAGGCTCGCCCGTCTATGCCGAGACCAAGGCGATTGTCAAAGAGCATAATCTGGTCACCGTTTGCGAAGAGGCGGCCTGTCCTAATATCGGCGAATGCTGGTCGCAAAAACACGCGACTTTTATGATTTTGGGCGAGATTTGCACCCGCGCATGTGCGTTTTGCAATGTCAGCACGGGCGTGCCTTTGGCGCTGGATACCCAAGAGCCATCGCGCGTGGGCGATGCGGTGGCCAAATTGGGGCTGAACCATGTCGTCATTACTTCCGTCGACCGCGATGACCTCGATGACGGCGGCGCGCGCCATTTTGCCGATACAATCCACGCCATCCGCGCCGCTTCGCCCCATACAACAGTGGAAATTCTGACCCCTGATTTTCTGCGCAAGGACGACGCGCTGGAAGTTGTGGTGGCGGCCAAGCCAGATGTCTTCAATCATAATTTGGAAACCGTGCCGCGCCTCTATCTCTCCATCCGCCCGGGCGCGCGTTATTTCCATTCGCTCAATCTGTTACAGCGCGTCAAACAGCTCGACCCGGAAATTTTTACCAAGTCAGGCATTATGGTGGGGCTGGGCGAGGCGCGCGAGGAAGTGATGCAAGTGATGGATGACATGCGCTCGGCGCAGATTGATTTCATCACCATCGGCCAGTATTTGCAGCCGACCCGCAAACATGCGCCCATCGACCGGTTTGTTACGCCCGATGAATTTGATGGCTATCGCAAGCTGGCCAATTCCAAGGGCTTCTTGATGGTCTCGGCCACGCCGTTGACGCGCTCGTCGCATCATGCGGATGCCGATTTTGAAAAACTCAAAGCCGCGCGTTTGGCGCAGGAAGCCAAAAGCCAAGGCGCGACCAGTAAGACGCGCTGATATGCAATCCATTAAGCTCACTCGACAAAGCCCGTTCACGGCGCAGCAAATGTTTGAGCTGATTTGCGATATCGATAACTATGACGGATTTATTCCTTACTGCACGGCCGCGCGGGTGCGAGAACGCTCCGACACGCAAATGACCGCCGACTTGGCCATTGGCTATAAGTTTTTGCGCGAGACCTATACCAGCCGCATCGAAATGGGGGATGCGCCCCTAAGTGTGACGGTGAAACAGGCCAAGGGCCCGTTTCGGCATTTGTTCAATCAATGGCAATTCGTCGACAAGCCAGAGGGCGGGTGCGAGGTACATTTCGAGCTGCAATTCGAGTTTAATGTGCCGCTTTTGCGCCGCGTGTTGCAGCCGATGATGGGCAAAGTTGTCGAGCGTTTTGTGGCCGCTTTTGAAGACCGCGCCCGCGAGATTTATACCGAAAAATAGCCTTACAGCTGAGCCAGCAGCATATCCATGGCGGCGTCTACCGTGGCCAAACGCACTTCTGTGCGGCCGATATTGCCGAAAGATTGGCGGATGTGATGCACGCCATTTTCGCTCGCCGTGGCCATATGAACCGTTCCCGCTGGCTTTTCGGCCGAGCCGCCGCCGGGGCCAGCCACGCCCGAGACGGCAATGGTCAGATGGGCGCTGGTCATATCAAAAGTGTTTTGCGCCATGGCGCGAACGACTTCCTCGGAAACCGCGCCATGGCGCTGCAATAGCTCGGCCGGCACGTTTAAAATCTCATGTTTGGCGCGGTTCGAATAGGTCACAAAGCTGCGCCCAATAACCACGGAGGAGCCTGGAATTTCCGTCAGCAAAGCCGAAATAAGCCCGCCCGTGCAGCTTTCGGCCGTGGCGACCCGCATATGTTTTTCGCCACAGGTTTTCAGCACTTGGGCGGCTTTATCGGTGAGGTTTTTGTTGAATAACATTTGAGGCTCCTAGTGAAAATGATAATGCAAAGCAAAC
>JAQWIP010000080.1 GCA_029248825.1 Alphaproteobacteria bacterium
GAAGGGAACGCCAATGCGGTCGGCCTCGCGCTTGGTGTCGCGCATGATATAAAGCCCTTTGCGTTTGGGCACAGGCAGATCGCGCATGACCATCGGCAAGACCGGACGCACCACGAGATTTATCGGATAGTGATTGGGCAAATCCAATGTTTCGGCCATGGAAATCGCCGTATAGGGGCTGCGCGCCGAAGGGTAAAACTCAACCGTCAGGCGTTTGCCATTGCTGGGCTTGCTCATAAAATCAGGCCGCGTTTGAAACTCGGTAATCTGGCGGCAGCCGCTCAAGCGCAAGCCAGCCTCTTTCATTCGGGTTTCCAAATAGGGCAAGCGGTCGAGACCCCAATACCATTCGCCTTCGAAATAAAACATCGCGCCGAGATAATGCGAGAGACTATCGCGCAACTTCGTGCCGTCGCGGAACACTTGCTCGGTCTTCTCTTCCGACACCATCGCCAACCGGTCGAGCGCATCGGTATCATCGGCCCAAAAGGCCTCGCCGATTTGCACCGCCGCTTTGCTCAAATTACTCGAGGCCGCCAAAGCGCGACGCGCCGATTGATAGCTGGTGGCCGAGGGCTGTTTGCCGATATCGACAAAACTCAGCTTATGATAGGGCGCAATTTGGGCGGCATCGCGACGGCCATAGGTTTGCAAAGCCTCGCGCTCGGGCGCCACGTCATCTAGCGGCGGGTCAACCAACATAATTTTTAGCTCAATGTCATAGCGCGCTTGCAGCTCGGTTAAAACTTGCGCGGTCAAATGGCTATAGGGGTCATCGGGCTGATGGAAATATAGCACTTCGGCTTTTTGGCCACCCATGCGGCGCGACATCGCCTTGAGGGAGCGGCGCGCCGACTGCACTCTTTTGGATAGAATGAGAGATGAAATCAAACGGGTCATGCGGTAGGCCATAAATGTGTTCTCCTAGGCCGACAAAATGGCTATCCGACGAGGCTTTGTCAACATGCGCGGCGCGCCTAATCGAGCCCGCGCGCCTCTTGCATGGGGGTAAATTTGCCAGCAAATTGCTTGACCTTCGCCTCGCGCAACCCCATGTCGGGACAAGGGATACGCCCAAAAGTGAGTTTGAGTATGAAAATGCGTAAAAAATCGGAATTGCCCCAAAAGCAATGCCTGACCTGCGAGCGACCTTTCGCGTGGCGCAAAAAATGGGCGCGTGATTGGGACGCGGTTAAATATTGCTCGCATAAATGCCGCACGCAAAAAGAGGCGCAAGCATGACCGATTTAATTCTTGTCCTCGGCGACCAATTATCCCCCCATCTCTCCAGCCTCCAAGCCTCGCCCAACGCGCATGTTGTGATGGCCGAGCTATATGACGAGGCCACTTATGTGGCGCACCATCAGCAAAAACTCACGCTGGTGTTTTCAGCCATGCGCCATTTCGCCGAGAGCTTGCGCGAGCAAGGCCGCGAGGTGACTTATTTTGCCTATGGCGAGCGCCCCGAGCTGAAAAGTTTCACCGATGTTTTGGCACATATGTTGGCCAGGCGTGACTATGCCCGCGTGTTCGTCACCGAAGCTGGCGAGCATCGCCTGACCCGCCAATTCGCCGATTGGTCGACCCAATTTGATTTGGCCGTGCATGTTCTGCCCGACACGCGTTTCCTCGCCAGCCATGAAATGTTCGAGACATGGGCGAGCGGCAAAAAACAATTGCGCATGGAATTTTTCTATCGCGAGATGCGCCGCAAAACCGGCCTGCTGATGGACGATAAAGACCCGCTCGGCGGGCAGTGGAATTATGACGCCGAGAACCGCAAGAAACTTCCCAAAGGCCATGCGCTGCCCGCGCGTCCCAGCGCCACGCCCGACGCCATCACGCTCGAGGTTATGGCGCTCGTGAAGCAACATTTCGGCACCGGAGACGAGGCTCATTTCGGCACATTGGAAGGCTTTGGCTGGCCGGTAACGGCGGCCGAAGCGCAAGCCCATTTCGAAGATTTTCTCGACCATTGCCTGCCCCATTTTGGCGATTATCAAGACGCGATGAAATCGGGCGAAACTTTCATGTATCATGCCTTGATTGCCACTAGTTTGAACCTCGGCCTGCTCGACCCCCTAGAGGTTTGCCGCGCCGCCGAGGCTCGCCTTACCAACCAGCAAGCGCCGCTCAATGCGGTCGAGGGTTTCATTCGCCAAATCTTGGGCTGGCGCGAATATATTCGCGGCATTTATTGGCTGAAAATGCCTGACTATGAGCAGGAAAACTTTTTTGGTCACGACCGCGCCCTGCCCGATTTCTTCTATAGCGGCGACACCGATATGGCTTGCCTGCGCGAAGCCGTCGAGGCCAGCAAAACGCACGCCTATGCGCATCACATTCAGCGCCTGATGATTACCGGCAACTTCGCCTTACTGGCTGGCCTCGCGCCCGAGGCCGTCAATCGCTGGTATATGGAAGTCTATGCCGATGCCTATCAATGGGTGCAATTGCCCAATACCCACGGCATGGCGCTATTCGCCGATGGCGGTTTGGTGGCCTCGAAGCCCTATGTTTCTTCGGGCGCCTATATCCATCGCATGTCGGATTATTGCAAAGATTGCCGCTATCAAGTCAAACAGCCCAATGGCGACGATGCCTGCCCGTTCAATTACCTCTATTGGGATTTCATGATGCGCCACGCCGACACATTGTCGAAAAACCCGCGCATGGGCATGGTCTATCGCAATCTCGAAAAAATGGACGAGGCGAAAAAATCTGCCGCCAAAGCCAGCGCGACGAAATTTTTGGAGGCGCTCAAATGAGCCAAGACCCAACCCTGCCCCATGAGGCACTCGCCCTCAGCATTAGCAATTATGTGGCCTGCTCGAAATGCGCCGACGAAGTGGCCAAATTAGACCCGCCCGAAAGCCTGCAAAATTATGCCGCTATGGATGTCGGCTTTACCGATTGGGGCGTGCAAGTCTGGTGTCGACGGCACAAGGTCAATGTCGTGCATATTGATTTTCAAGGGCAAAAACTACCGGCCGATTTCCGCCGCCTCGAAGTCAGCTAGCCCAAATTAAGCCGGAATTTGACTGCCATCCCAAGCCAAGACATGACCGCTGTCTTGGGGGGTGGCGGCCTCGATAACGTCGAGCAAATAGCCGGCAGATTGAGCGGGCGTGAATAATTTTTCTGCCGCCACACCGCCGCGAAACGGTGCCGATAAATCCGTCTCCACCGTGCCGGGGTGCAGGCCTAGGATAATCTGTTGTTGGTGGCGCCGCGCGGTTTCAATGGCGGCGTTTTTCACAATCATATTTTGCGCCGCTTTGGCCGCACGATAGCTCGTCCAACCGCCCATGCGATTGTCAGAAATAGAACCGACCCGCGCCGAGAGATGCGCCATCACCGCCTTTTCTTCGCGCGCCAAAAGCGGCAGGAAATATTTCAGCACCATGGCGGGGCCAATGGCATTGACGGCCAAGACGCGCGCCATTTTGTCGGCTCCGATTTGCCGGATGGCTTTTTCGGGGTGCAGCTCCGCATCGTGCAACAGGCCGGTGGCATTGATAATCAAATGAAACCGCTCGCCTTTCAGCTGCTCAGCCAAGCCCGCCAGACTGGCCTCATCGCAAATATCGCCTTGCACCCAATCGCCGGTTGGGTTTCTGGCCACGCCCAGCACATCGCAGCGCGGTGCCAAAGCCGCCATCAGCGCCGTGCCAATGCCGCCGCTGGCGCCAAACACGAGGGCGCGAAACTGACTGGGAAAACTACTCGCAAGAATACTCATAAAATAAGACGCCGTTATAAATCCAAAAGGTCGCGCATCGCTTGGATGGTTTTGTCTGGCGCCTCATGCGCTTGCGCCTCGCCCACACCCCAAATCGGGCCAGGCCACGCCGCATCGCCGACATGGCGCGCCACCACATGAACATGCAATTGGCGCACCATATTGCCCAGGTTCGCAACGTTCATTTTATCGGCGCCCGTGGCCTGCTTCAGCTTTTTGCAAACCTGCATCGACATAGCAAACAGCTGGTTTTGCATCGGCTGCGCCAAGTCGTGCCATTCTTCGGCGTCAAGGATTTGGGGAATTAACACCAGCCACGCATAGCGGGCATCTTTCATCAAACGAAATTCGACGCCATCGCGCGTGCCAAGAAAAAAACTGTCTTGCTCTAGTCTCTCGTTCAAGACCCAGTCTGGCGCCATTAATTCAGCGCCGTGTCAGAACAAAAAGGATTGGTTTGTTTTTCATGCTCAAAAGTCGACGTCGGCCCATGGCCGGGAATAAACGTAATATCCAAACCCAAAGGCCAGAGGCGCTCGGTAATGCTGTCGATGAGCTGCTGATGATTGCCCTTGGGGAAATCTGTGCGCCCAATCGAGCCTTGGAAAATCACATCACCGACCATGGCGACTTTATCTTGCGGCTGCACGAACACCACATGGCCGGGGGTATGACCGGGGCAATGCACCACGTCGAAAGTCACGCCAGCCACTTCCACACAATCGCCATGCTCGAGCCATTCATCGGGCTCGAAAGCCAGCGCTTCGGGAAAGCCATATTGGGCGGCGGCATCTGGCATGCCGTCGATCCAAAATTTATCATCTTTATGCGGGCCAATAATGGGGATGGAACGCGCTTGCGCCATATGCGCCACAGCGCCCGCATGGTCGAGATGGCCATGGGTCACCAATATTTTTTCGACTTGAATGCCTTGCTTATCGATAAATTTATCGAGCAAAGCGAGGTCGCCGCCCGGGTCGACAATGCCGCCTCTCATGGTTTCTTCGTTCCAAAACACCGTGCAGTTTTGCTGAAATGGCGTCACGGGAATAATTTGATAGCGCAGCATGTCATCTCCTCTAGAAGCGACCAGCATAAA
>JAQWIP010000082.1 GCA_029248825.1 Alphaproteobacteria bacterium
CGCTGGCTTGCGCCAAAGCGGCGATCGAGGCTGGCGCGCGCTGGGTGGTGCTATGCGACACCAATGGCGGCACGCTGCCCGAAGAAGTATTTGAGATTGTCAGCGCGGTGGTCAAGCACATCCCTGGCGAGAAATTGGGCATTCATACGCATAATGATACGGAAAATGCGGTGGCCAGTTCTTTGGCGGCCATTCGCGCGGGCGTGCGCCAAGTGCAAGGCACGCTCAATGGGCTGGGCGAGCGTTGCGGCAATGCCAATCTTGTATCGCTCATCCCGACTTTGCTGCTGAAGCCCGGCTATGCCGAAAGGTTTGAGACGGGCATCGCGCTGGATAAATTAGCGCAAGTGAAAACCGTCTCGCTGCTGCTGGATGATATTTTAAACCGCACGCCGAACCGCCATGCGCCCTATGTGGGCGCGGCGGCTTTTGCTCATAAGGGCGGCATTCATGTGTCGGCGGTGATGAAAGACCCCTCGACCTATGAGCATGTGGCGCCCGAGATCGTGGGCAATGCGCGGGTGGTTTTGGTTTCCGACCAAGCGGGCAAAAGCAATGTGCTAGACCGGTTGAAATCGGCCGAGATTGAGGTCGACGGGAAAGACCCTGCGGTCGATGCGATTTTGCGCGAAGTGAAAGACAAAGAGCTGGACGGCTATAGCTATGATGGCGTTGGCGCTTCGTTCGAATTATTGGCGTTAAAGCAATTGAACCGCTTGCCGAATTATTTCGACGTGAAGGGCTATACCGTCAATATCGCCAATCAAGGCGAAGCCCATACCGTGTCGGAGGCCAGCGTATCTTTGGTTATCGACGGCGAGGCGGTGGCGGGTCATGGCACGGGCAATGGCCCGATCAACGCTTTGGACATGGCCTTGCGCGGCGATTTGAAACGCTATGCCAGCACCATTGGCACCATGCGTTTGGTCGATTTTAAAGTCCGCATTCTCAACACAGGCACGGAAGCGGTAACGCGCGTGACCATTGAGAGTGTCGATGACGCAGGCCACAGTTGGCGCACCATTGGGGTGAATGCCAATATTGTGGTGGCATCTTTTGAGGCGTTGAAAGACGCGGTAGTTTATAAATTATTCAAGGACGGTATTTCGGCCGTGCCAGAGGCAAATGACCTCGGCACGCAGGCGAAGTAAGAAAGGCATATCATGCGCGCACTCAAATCAGTTTTGTTTCCTATCCACCCCGAGGGGTTTCGCTTCATCGCGATTTTCGCCTTTCTCACTCTGCTGCTGTTTTTCGTCTCGGATGTCCTCGGCTGGGTCGGCGTGGTGTTAACGTGCTGGTGTGCGTGGTTCTTCCGCGATCCGGCGCGCGTGACGCCGCAACGCAAAGGTCTGGTTATCTCGCCTGCCGATGGCGTGGTGAATATGATTACAGAAGCCGTGCCGCCAGCTGAGCTGGGGCTTGGCGACGACGCTTTGACGCGCGTCTCGGTGTTCATGAATGTGTTCAACTGTCACGTCAACCGCTTGCCCGTCACGGGTCGTGTGGTGAAGTCTCTTTATCGCACAGGCCAGTTTTTGAGCGCTGACCTCGATAAAGCCAGCGATAAAAACGAGCGTCAATCTTTGCTGATTGAGACCGAAGACGAAAAGCAAATCGTGGTGGTGCAAATTGCCGGTCTGGTGGCGCGGCGTATTTTATGCTTCGCGCATGAAGACCAAGAAATGCATGCAGGTGAGCGCTTCGGCCTTATCCGCTTTGGTAGCCGTTGCGATGTCTATCTGCCCAAAGGCACATCGCCTCTGGTCAGCCTAGGTCAGTCGGCTATTTCGGGCGAGACGGTTTTGGCAGATTTGAAATCGAAAGAAAAACCGCGCAAGACGGTCACGAGCTAGTAGATGACCGAGCGCCAGAAAAAAGCCGTAAGCAAGACCGCCAAGCGCATTAAAGCCGTGCGGGAAAACCCTGGCAGTCGACGCTTTCCGTTGCGCCGCATTGTGCCGAATGCGGTCACTTTGCTGGCTTTATGTCTGGGGCTGACCTCGTTTCGCTTGGGGCTGAACAACGCCTTTGAGCTTGGCGTGTTCTGCATTGTTCTGGCTGGATTTCTGGATGCCTTCGATGGCCGTTTGGCGCGTATGTTGAAAGCCGAAAGCCCGCTCGGCGCGCAATTAGACTCGCTGTCGGATTTTGTTAACTTCGGCATTGCGCCGGTTTTATTGGTTTATCTTTGGTCGCTGCAATCGACGGGTCGCGTCGGTTGGGCGGTGATTTTAATCTTCTCCGTGTGCTGCGCTTTGCGTTTGGCGCGCTTCAATGTCGATATGGAAGAGGCCGACCGACCAGCTTGGAAGAGCTTTTACTTCATGGGCGTGCCTTCGCCATCGGCTGGCGGTCTGGTGATGTTGCCAATGTATTTACACCTCGGCGGGCTGCTGGATATGTCAACTGCGACGCCTTTTATTTTGGCCAATACGGTGTTCGTCGGCATTTTAATGGTGGTTAATTTCCCAACCTTTTCGGGCAAAGGCCTATCGACCATTCGGCGTGATTTCGTCTTGCCGTTGATGTTATTCATCGGCTTCATGGCGGTGATGTTATTCACCTTCCCATGGGTCACGCTGACGGCGATGTGCGTCTTATATTATTTGGCTCTGCCGCTAAGCTGGCTGAGCCACCGCCGCCACGCGAGCGCTTAAAGCTCTAGTTTTTCATGTCCGTCGTCGAGCTGCCCCATGCGCTGGCGCAGATTTCCCTTGCCCCGAAGGCGCGCAAAGCGCTCGCCAAAAGTGGTTGGCAAAGACAACATCACCGGCACTAAAATCAGGGTCAGCAGGGTCGAGAAACCCAATCCAAAGATAATCGCAGTCGACAATTGCACCCACCAAGCCGCTGTCGGCTCACTGAATTGCACCGAGCGGTCAAACACATCGACCGACACTTGCACCGCCATCGGAAACAGGCCAATCATCGTGGTGATGGTGGTCAGCAAGATAGGGCGCAAGCGTTGGCCTGCGGTTTTCAAAATCACATCAATGCGTTCCATGCCGGTTTCCAGCAAGCGCTGATAGGTATCGATCAGCACGATGGAATTATTCACCACAATCCCCGCCAAGGCGACAACGCCTGTGCCGGTCATAATCACCGAGAAAGTCTGTCCCGTAATCACCATGCCCAGCAAGACGCCAATGGTCGAGAGAACCACAGTCGAGAGCGTCAGCAGCGTGCAGTAGAGGCTGTTGAATTGCATCAGCAAAATGATGAACATTAAGAATAAAGAGGCCAACATGGCGCGCCCCAGAAAGGCGGTGGCGGCTGCGGCTTCTTCATTGGCGCCGCGCAAACGCACCGAGACACCAGAGGGCAGCTCTTGCGTTTCTATCCAGCTCAGGAAGTCGTTTTCCAGCTCGGTGGCCAAAAATTCCTGCCCCGTCTCGGGGTTGATGGTCATCGAGGCTTTGACTTCAAACACCCGTCGACCATCGACGCGCGCAATGCTGTCGCGGCGTTCGGAGGCCTCGCGGGTGACGAAATTGGTAATTGGCACATTGCCGGCAGGCGTGCGCACGCGCAATTGGTCGAGCTGGTCGAAGGAGCGCGCTTCATTTGGATAACGGGCGCGAATTTCAATCTCATCATCGCTATCATCGGGGCGATAATGGCCGACCAAAATACCATTGGTGACCAATTGCACGACATTGCCGAGGGTCAAAATATCGGCTTGGAAACGCCCAGCCGCTTCGCGGTCGACGGCCAAGCTCCATTCGATACCGGGCAAGGGCAATGTGTCTTCGACTTCTTGATACATGTCGGTGCGCGAGTTGAAATAGGCCTTAATGCGATCGGACATGAGGGTGAGTTCGGTCAAATCTTGACCGCTCACTTCGACTTCAATGCCTTTGCCCGAGGGCGGCCCTTGCTCGCGTTCTTTCACTTCCACTTCGATGCCTGCGAAGAGGCGCGCGCGCTCGGTGATGTCTTGCATAATTTCGGTGGCCGGACGGCGGGTGGTGAAATGGGTAAATTCAATACGCACCATGCCAATCAGGTCGGCAGGCAATTCGCCATCGCCCATATTGCGCGAGCCATCGCCGCTGCCCAAAGCGGGGCCAGCTTGGGCGAAAGCATTCAAAATGCCAGGCGTGGAGAGGATAATCTCTTCGACGCGCAAAGTCGCTTGATTGGCTTCTTCTACCGATAGATTGCCGCGCCCTTTGACCAAAACATTGGCCTGATAGGGTTCAATATCGGCCGAGAACTCAACCCCCGAGCCGAAGCGGCCATACAGCATCACCACGACCACCAAGACCATGGCGGAGATGGCAATAGTTGCGATTGGCCAATTGATGCAGGTTTTCAAAAACCGCAAATAGGCGCCCGTAAAGCCCGGGGTCTGGCTTACATAGATTTTTTTATCGCCAGCCAAACTGGTCAAAAGCGGGTCGCCTTCTTGTTCGGATTTGCCGACCAAGCCGCCGACAACAGGCAAGAACACCATGGCGGTGGCCAGCGAGGCACACAGCAATATGATGACGGTGATGGGCAAAAACGACATGAATTTGCCGCTCACCCCGGGCCAGAACAACATCGGCGCAAAGGCCGCCAGCGTGGTGCCCGTCGAAGAAACAATCGGCCAGAACATGCGCGAGGAGGCCATGGCATAGGCTTCTTTACGGTTCAAACCTTCGGCCATTTTACGGTCGGCATATTCGACCACCACAATGGCGCCATCGACCAAAATGCCGACAGACAGAATAAAGCCGAACATAATCATCATGTTTAGGGTCATGCCCAAAAGGTCGACGATGAGAAAGCCAACGAGGAAAGACGTTGGAATGGATAGACCCACCAGCAAAGCCGAGCGCAAGCCGAGGGCGGCGATAACCAAAATCATCACCAGCAAAATCGCGTTGGAAATGGAGATTTCGAGCGAGCCGAGCATTTCGAAAATAAAGCTGGAGATATCTGACGAGAAATCGACTTCGATGTTTTCGGGCCAATCTTTGGTATAGGCCAAGGAAAGCGTGCGCACATCGCGTGTGCTGTTAACGATGTTGGCGCCCAAGCGTTTGGTCACCTCAATGGAGATGGTGGGCTGGCCATTATAGCGCGCCACCACGCGTTGGTCTTTAAAGCTACGCCGGATATCGGCGATATCGCTAAGGCGCACAACCGCATCGCCTTGGGATTTAATCGGCAATTGATAGACATCAGCCGCATTTTCAATAAGCCCCGGCACCGATAGCGCAAAGCTACCATTGCCATTATCGATACTGCCCGCAGGCACCAATTGGTTGTTGCGCGCCAGCGTATTATACAGCTCGGTGGCGGTAATATTGTAGTTTTCCATAGCGCTTGGATTGATAACCACTTCCAAGACTTCTTCGCGATGGCCAATGAGCTTGGCTTCCAGCACGCTCGGCATGCCGGAGATTTCTTCCTTCAGCTTATTGGCATAGGTAAACAGCTCGCGTTCGGAACCCGGGCTGGTGAGATTGACCATAATCACCGGAAACAGGCCAGCGTTAAACTCGCGAATATCCGGTTCTTCGGCGTCGGCGGGAAGCTCGGCGCGCACTTGATCCATTTTCTCGCGCACATCGAGAAGCGCTTGGTCTTTGTCGAAGCTCACATCAAATTCGAGAATAACCGCGCCATAGTTTTGCGCCGAGACCGAGCGCATTTCTTTCAAACCCGTCAGGGTGCGCAGCTCCAGCTCCATCGGCTTGACCAGCAAGCGCTCGGCATCGCTGGGCGCAATGCCAGGCAGAACAATGCCGACATAGATAATGGGAATGGGAATATCGGGGTCGGCCTCGCGCGGCAGCGTGAGATAGGAGCCAAGTCCGCCAAGCAGCAGGGCTACCAGAATGGTTAAAACCGCGCGGCTACGGCCAATGGCCGCTGTGATAAAATTATACATCATCGGATTTGGGCCCCATTTTGGCTTACCGTGGTCACAGGTTCGATTTCAAAATCAACTTCACGACCATCGCGGGTATATTCCCCGCCGCGCACAATCACTTTTTCGGAGGCCGATAGACCCATCACCACGGCGCCGCTGCGGTCATCGGCAATCACTTGCACGGGGCGAATGGCCACGCGATTGCCCTCTACCACACGCACGCCCAATTGGCCGCTATCGCCCAAGGTCAAAACGCTTTGCGGAATGCGCGTCGCCAAAACACTGCCCGTATTGAGCTGCAATTCAGCGCTCACGCCATCGCGCAAGGTCAAATCCTTATTGGCCACTTCCAGTTCCATACGAAACGTACGGGTTGCCATATCGGGCGTCTCGGCGATATAGCGAACAAAGCCGCTAACGCTCTCGCCGGTCGCCAATTTGGCCGAGCCACGCGCGCCAAGGTCAACATGTTTGACATGGTTCTCGGCGATATAGGCGACAATCAACAGTGGGTCTTTATCGATAATCGTGCCGCAAGGCTGGCCAATGCTCATGAAATGGCCGATTTCCACGGGCTGCGTATCCAGAATGCCACCAAAGGGGGCTTTGATTTTGGTGCGATTATATTCTACCAAAGCGCCTTTCACGGCGGCCACGGCGGCGTCATAAGAGGCGCGCGAGCTGGCCAATTGGCTTTTGGACGTATGGCCTTGTTTGTTCAGTTTCACGGCGGCGTCATATTCGATTTTTCGCGCATCGCGCAGGGCGCGCGATTGGTCGAGCTGGGCTTGGCGCGCCCCGAAATCGATTTGACAGACCGTCTGGCCTTTTTGAACAAAAGCGCCTTTTTCGACCGGAAGCGCTGTAATCGTGCCGCCTGTCTCGGCAGACACGGTAACGATTTTATCGGCTTCCGTGCGCGCCTGAAGTTTGATTTTATTCACGAAAGGCTCGGCTTTTAAGTCTTGAACCACAACTTTAAACCGCGCGGTGGTTTGATTGACCTCAAACAGGGGTTTGGCCATTTCCACGGGTTCCGAATTATCCGCCATAATGCCGCTCATCAGCCAAGCAAAAATGCCTAGGATAACCACCAAAGAAGTGACAATGGCGCGGCTGATGCCAAATCTGCGTTTTGCAGGACGCTCGATAATGTCTTGTGTGTCGTGGTTTTCAGGATCAAAGGCCATGTTTGTCTCTTTATGATGATAATGGATTACAAATGTTACGCGTGAACCGCAAAAGTCCGTCGCGTGTAAACTCTCTAAAGGTTTTACGCAGCAACGCGCTCCTTGGATTATTTACACCTAATTGACACAAGCGTCATGTATTTTTACGCTGTTCGAAACACAGCAGGCGCCGATGAAATTCGAAAACGCAACCCGTATCACCAAAGCCCAATTTAAAGGCTTTTTTGAGGCCGAATCTAGCAAGCCTAAATCGCCGCCGCCAATTCGCACGCCTGTTTAATGGCCGCTTTGGCGTCCAATTCGGCCGCCTCATAAGCGCCGCCAACCAGCTCAACCGAGCCATGGCTGGCTTCTAGCGTGTCATATAGGGTGCGCAAAGGCTCTTGTCCGGCGCAAATCACCACGGTGTCGACCTCTAAAATATCGGGCTGTCCATCGCGGGTGATGTGCAGGCCGAGGTCGTCGATTTTGCGATAATCAATGCCATTGAGCATTTTCACGCCGCGCCGCGCCAAAGTGAGGCGATGCGTCCAGCCTGTGGTTTTGCCCAACCCTTTGCCAACGGCTGTATCTTTGCGCTGCATCAGAAAGATTTCTCTATCGGCGCTGGCCACCTCTGGCTCAATGCCTGTGACGCCGCCGCGCGGGTGGTTTTTAAAATCGACGCCCCATTCTTTGGCGAAGACATCAATATCCAAAGCCCCCGACGGGCCCTCGTGCGATAATGTATCGGCGACATCAAAGCCAATGCCGCCCGCGCCCATAATGGCCACTCTCTTGCCGACCGGCTTATGGCCTTTCAGCACATCGATATAGCTGACGGCTTTTTCATGGGTAATGCCTTCCATGTCTGGCACCCTTGGGCGAATGCCCGTGGCCACGACCACATGGTCAAAATCGCCCAACATCTCGGCCTCGACGCGCGTGTTGAGCTTCAACGCAATGTCCAGCTTCTCAATCATTTTGCCGTAATAGCGCAGCGTCTCGTAAAATTCTTCTTTGCCTGGCACTAATTTGGCGAGGTTAAACTGTCCGCCAATTTCTGAGCTGGCATCGAATAAAGTCACCGCATGGCCGCGCTCGGCCGCCGTGGTGGCATAGGCCAGCCCCGCAGGCCCGGCGCCAATGACGGCGATGGTTTTGGCCTTTTGCGTTGGCTCATATTTTAAAATCGTTTCGTGGCAGGCGCGCGGGTTGACCAGACAACTGGTGGTTTTGCCGCCAAATGTATGGTCGAGGCAAGCCTGATTGCAAGCGATGCAAGTGTTGATTTCATCGGCGCGATCTTCGGCGGCTTTGGCCATAAATTGGCTATCGGCCAGCATCGGGCGCGCCATCGACACAAGGTCAGCGTCGCCGCGTTCAAGAACCTCTTCGGCCACATGCGGCATGTTGATACGATTGGAGGTAATGACGGGTATCGACACTTCTTTGCGCACGCGCGCCGTCACGGAAGTAAAGGCTGCGCGCGGCACCATGGTGGCAATGGTCGGCACGGCGCTTTCGTGCCAAGTGAAATGGGTGGAGATAATGCTGGTGCCCGCTTTTTCTAGCTCTCGCGATAGTTCGGCCACTTCGTCCCAGCTCATGCCGCCTTGCAGCATATCCATAGCGGCGATGCGGAAGACGACGATAAAGTCTTCGCCCACGGCTTCGCGCACACGGCGCACGACCTCGAGGGGAAAGCGCATGCGGTTTTCGTAAGAGCCGCCATAGTCGTCGGTGCGCTGGTTGGTTTTCTCGACCAGAAACGTCGACAGCAAATAGCCAGCCGAACCGATAATCTCGACGCCATCATAGCCCGCATGTTTGGCAAGGCGGGCGCATTCGGCGTGGTCGGCGATTTGTTTTTCCAATCCCGATGCGTCCAGCTCAACCGGGGGCGTGCGCGAGATGCGAGATTTAATCGGCGAGGGCGCAACGGGTTCATCATTGGCGGCCAAGGAGCCCATATGCAAAATCTGCATGACCATTTTGCAATCGGGCGCGGCCGCATGCACGGCATCGGTGACCAAGCGATGGCCTGCCGCTTCGGCTTCATTGGATAATTTGGAAGCGGCGAAAACGCGGGCGCCATCTTTATCGCGCAGCACCATGCCGCCTTCTTCATTGGGCGAAATGCCGCCGGTGATAATCATGCCAACGCCGCCAGCGGCGCGTTCGGCGTAATAGGCGGCCATGCGCTCAAAACCATCGGCTTGTTCTTCGAGGCCTGTGTGCATGGAACCCATAATCGCGCGATTTTTCAGCACGGTATGCCCCAGTTTCAGAGGCGCAAACAGGCGCGCATATTTTTGATGACCTGGTAGAATTTGTTCAGCAGCACTCATGATAATCTCCCTCTAGGCCATAAACCCTAGAGCGCAATTCCGTGTCTTTCAAGGCGCCGATTATGTTTTTACCCTAGCGGGGGGCATAATTATCAGTAAGCTATTCACCAGACGGGGTGGTTTTTTCGCCCTCACGGGAGCCAATATCATGCCAAATACGCGCGCCAATCAGCCAGTTTCCAATAGTCCCCCCGCACGGGCGATTGTCGCCATGGTGGGGCTGATTTTGCTCGGCCCGTTTTTGCATTTGCAATCCATCCATGTGGCGCATCATTGGCGCTTGGCGCCTGCGGGCGTGACGGGCGAGACGGCGATGGTGGTCTCGGCGCATTTTCTGGCCTCCGAGATTGGCCGCGATGTGCTGCGCGATGGCGGCAATGCATTTGATGCGGCGGTGGCGGTTAATTTTGCCCTGAGCGTGGTTTATCAGCAGGCGGGCAATATCGGCGGCGGCGGCTTTATGGTCTGCCGCTTGGCCAATGGCGAGCGCGGCGCGTTAGATTTTCGCGAGCGCGCCCCGCTAAAAGCCAGCCGCGATATGTATCTAGATGACGCGGGCGAGGTGATAAAAGGGCTAAGCCTGAAAGGGCATTATGCGGTCGGCGTGCCGGGCAGCGTGGCGGGCATGGCGGCTTTGCACGCGCGTTTCGGCTCCCAACCATGGGATGCGCTGGTGCGCCCGAGCATCCATTTGGCGCAAAACGGATTTGACCTGACGCCCAAAGCCGCGCGCATGTTCAACCGCTATCAGCAAGATTTTCGAGATGTAAACCGTTTCTCCCCCGCCGTGATAAAACCCGAAGGCGACTGGGCGGCGGGCGAGCGCATTCGGTTTCCAGACCTTGCGCGCACGCTAGATCGCATCGCGATGCAAGGCCGCGCCGGATTTTACCAAGGCGAGACCGCCAAGTTAATCGCCGAAGAAATGATGGCAGGCGGCGGGCTGGTGAGCTTGCAAGATTTAGCTGCCTATAAGGCCGTATGGCGCCAGCCGATAGAGTTTTCCTATCGCGGCCATAGGGTCATCTCCATGCCGCCGCCATCGTCGGGCGGGGTGGCCTTGGCGCAGCTTTTGCAGGGCGCAGAAACCTATGACATTGGCGCCATGGGGCATAATTCGGCGGCGCATATTCACCTGATGACCGAGCTAGAGCGGCGCGTCTACGCCGACCGCGCCACGCATATGGGCGACACAGATTTCGTCGACGTCGACATCGCTGGCCTGACCGATAAAGCCTATATCGCGGCGCGCAATGGGGATATTTCGATGCGCGTCAAAACCCCCAGCGAGCAAGTTAAACCGGGTCTTGTGCGGGTTATTGAAAGCGTCGAGACGACGCATTTCTCCATCGTCGACCCGCAGGGCAATGCGGTTTCGATCACCACTACATTAAACGGCAACTTCGGCGCCAAACTGGTGGTGCAGGGCGGCGGGTTTTTCCTCAATAATGAGATGGATGACTTCTCCATCAAGCCCGGCCACGCCAATCAATTCGGCCTCGTGGGCGACGATAAAAACGCCATTGCGCCGGGCAAACGCATGTTGTCTTCCATGACGCCGACGATTGTTGAAAAAGACGGCGAGCTAAAAATCGTACTCGGCACGCCGGGCGGCGCGACGATTATCACCTCGGTGTTTCAAACGCTGATGAACCTCATCGATTTCGACATGAGCGCGCAACAGGCCGTGCATGCCAGAAAATCTCACAGCCAATGGCAGCCAGATTTCGTGATGCTCGAAAAAGGCACGATGAGCCTAAGCAATTTGCGCGGGCTGCTGGCGCGCGAGCATAACCTGTATCCATGGCCGCAGTTCAAATACGCGCTGGGCCGCGTGGAGGCGATTGTCGTGCGAGACAACGGCACGCTGGAAGGCGCAGCCGATGCGAGCCGTGGCGAGGACGATAGGGCTGTTGGGTACTGAGGGTAGAAGGGCTAGCTTTCCCTTAGGGAAAGCCCAGCCCGCTTTCCCCAAGCGGAGCGGTTTTGCGCAGTAAAACCGCGGAGACGGGGTAGAAGCTAAAACGAGTTTGTTTTTAGCTTCTGTTGTTTTTTATTTTGGTGGAAGCTTGTCTAAAGCTCCATGTCAGGGCTGCGCCCTAACCTAGAGCGCGCTCCAAGCCAACAAGTTGGCGTCGCTTGTCCCCGCCCACCAAAACGCGACGCCGTCAGCTAACGCTGTCGGACGCTGGAGGCTTGGTTGGAGAGGGGAGCGGGGCTATTTACCATCTGGTTTGGAATTATCTTGTTTG
>JAQWIP010000095.1 GCA_029248825.1 Alphaproteobacteria bacterium
CTTTGCGGTGCGATACAGAAAATGTACCAAACCCGACGAGACGAACTTCGCCGCCGTTGCCCAAGGCACCAGCAATGTTGTCCAGCACGCTATCTACGGCTTTGGTTGCATCTACTTTCGACAGACCGCTGTCGTCAGCTACTTGGCTAATAAGATCATTCTTGTTCATGGCAAAATCTCCAAAATAAGTTGTTAAACATCCACAACCAAAGCCTATGCGCCGATTCCAGTTGGCGTCAAAGAAAAATACGCTGTTTTCTGAGGATTTTTCTGAAAGAAATTAATGCGTCTGAGAAGCCCCTCGGCCATTTTCCGCCGCCAACTTCTGGCTGGCATAATAAGCGTCCTCATCCCACTCGATCGATTTGGGCGCTTTTTGCAAAGCGTGATGCAAAACTTCATCCATGGTTTCGACCGGAATAATCTCAAGTCCCTCTTTGATGTTATCTGGGACTTCCGCGATATCCTTCTCATTTTCCTTTGGAATCAACACCTTAGTGATGCCTCCGCGAAGCGCGGCCAGAAGCTTTTCTTTCAAGCCCCCAATCGGCAAGACCCGACCCCGTAGCGTCACTTCGCCCGTCATGGCAATTTCTTTGCGCACCGGAATGCCCGTCATCACCGACACAATGGCGGTCGCCATCGCCGTGCCAGCCGAGGGGCCATCCTTTGGCGTCGCCCCTTCGGGCACATGGACGTGGATATCTTTTCTTTCAAATAAAGGCGGCTCAATGCCAAAAACGGTCGCGCGAGAGCGCACATAGGACGAAGCGGCGTTGATTGATTCTTTCATCACATCGCCCAATTTACCCGTTGTCGTCATCCGACCTTTGCCTGGCAACATGACGCCTTCGATGGTCAACAGCTCGCCGCCGACTTCCGTCCACGCCAAACCAGTCACCACACCGACTTGGTCTTCGGCTTCGGCCAATCCGAAACGGAAGCGTTCGACGCCAGCGAAATCAGATAAATTCGCGGCATCAATGGCCACTGTTTCCTGCTCGCCTTTGACGATTTTGGTAATCGCTTTGCGGGCCAGCGAGGCCAGCTCGCGCTTCAGCCCCCGCACGCCAGCTTCGCGCGTATAAGTCTGCACAATCCTGCGAATGGCACTCTCGTCCAAATCAAATTCGCCTGCACGCAGCCCATGCTCTTCGATGACTTGTGGCACCAAATGCGCCTTGGCGATTTCGACTTTTTCATCTTCCGTGTAGCCAGCGATGCGAATGATTTCCATCCGATCCAACAAAGGTCCCGGAATATTCAGCGAATTGGCCGTGGTGACAAACATCACATTCGACAGGTCGTAATCGACTTCCATATAGTGGTCGCCAAATGTTGAATTTTGTTCCGGATCCAAAACCTCCAACAGAGCCGACGACGGGTCACCACGATAATCGGCGCCCAATTTGTCAATCTCATCCAGCAAAATCAGCGGATTGGTGGTTTTCATTTTCTTCATCGACTGCATCACTTTACCTGGCATGGAGCCAATGTAAGTGCGGCGATGGCCGCGAATTTCGCTTTCATCGCGCACGCCGCCCAGCGACATCCGCGCAAACTCGCGCCCCGTCGCCTTGGCAATCGACTTGCCCAGCGATGTCTTGCCCACACCTGGAGGCCCGACAAGGCACAAAATAGGCCCTTTGAGCTTCTTGGAGCGTTGCTGCACCGCTAAATACTCGAGGATGCGCTCCTTCACCTTATCGAGGCCATAATGGTCGACGTTCAAAACCGTTTCGGCAAGACCCAAATCTTTTTTGATGCGGCTCTTCTTGCCCCATGGCACGGCCAGCAGCCAATCGAGGTAATTGCGAACCACGGTGGCTTCGGCCGACATCGGGCTCATATTGCGCAGCTTCTTCAGCTCGGCATCGGCTTTTTCGCGCGCCTCTTTCGACAGCTTGGTCTTGGCAATGCTCTCTTCGAGTTCGGCCAGCTCATCGCCGCCATCTTCGCCCTCGCCCAGTTCTTTTTGAATGGCTTTCATTTGCTCATTCAGATAGTACTCGCGTTGGGTTTTCTCCATCTGGCGCTTCACGCGGCCACGAATTTTCTTCTCGACTTGCAAGACCCCAACTTCGCCTTCCATATGACCCAAAATCGCCTCAAGGCGCTTATCGACCGATAGGATCTCCAGCAAAGCCTGTTTCTCATCCAGCGTGATATTCAAATGTCCCGCAATCGTATCGGCCAGTTTCACCGGATCATCGATTTGGCTGACGTTGGATTGCACTTCGGGTGGAATTTTGCGATTGAGTTTCACATAGCCATCAAATTGGCTGACAGCCGTGCGCATCAGCGCGCGAATTTCTTCGCCGTCTTCGCCATCTTCCATCAGCGGCAAGGCGCTGGCTTGGAAGAAATTATCATTGGGCAGATATTCCAACATTTGCACGCGCGCTTGGCCTTCGACCAAAACTTTCACCGTGCCGTCCGGCAATTTGAGCATCTGCAAAACTGTGCCAATGGTGCCAATGTCGTGCATGTCTTCGGGCTGCGGGTCGTCTTGGTCGCCATCTTTTTGGCTGACCAGCAACATTTCCTTATCGTCCGCCATCACGTCTTCGAGCGCGCGGATCGATTTTTCGCGGCCAACAAAAAGCGGTACAATCATGCCCGGGAACACAACAATATTGCGCAACGGCAGAACCGGTAGAACTACAGGGATCTCAGTTTGTTTTTCACTTTGGTCGCTCATGTGCCTAGTTTCCTATTTTTCCGTTATGAAATCATTAACTGTCGATTCCGCAACACAGGTCAAAAATCTTCTATAAGGATGTGGGGTTCATCCACATGGTTTTCAATAGCGCGGCCCGAGAAACCCTGCGCGACATTTTGGCCGCGCGCCGAAAAACAAAAGCCCGCAGCTAAAAACTGCGGGCTATTAAACCATTAAGACGAGAAAAAAACCTAGGAAGCCGAAGGTGCGCTCGCCGCTTCTTCGCCTTTTTCAGCGTAGATATAAAGCGGCTTGGCCAAGCCTTCTACCACTTCTTTGCTAATCACCACTTCTTGCACGCCGTCGAGACCTGGCAGGTCAAACATCGTATCCAGCAAAATGCCCTCAATCACCGAGCGCAAACCGCGCGCGCCGGTTTTGCGCGCAATGGCCTTACGCGCCACCGCAATCAAAGCATCCTCTTGGAAGTTCAAATGGCAATCTTCCATGCTGAACAGACGCTGATATTGTTTCACCAAGGCGTTTTTCGGCTGGCTCAAAATCGTCACCAGCGCGTTTTCATCCAAATCTTCCAAAGTGGCCAACACAGGCAGACGACCGACAAATTCTGGAATCAGCCCGACTTTTACCAAATCATCTGGCTCCAGCTCTTGCAAAAGCTCGCCCGTATTGCGCTCTTCTGGCATGTCGACTTTGGCGTTAAAGCCAATCGACGTCTCATTGCCACGCTTGGAAATAATCCGCTCTAGCCCCGCAAAGGCGCCGCCGCAGATGAACAGTATATTGGTAGTATCGACCTGCAAAAACTCTTGCTGCGGATGCTTGCGCCCACCTTGTGGCGGCACAGAAGCGACCGTGCCTTCCATGATTTTCAGCAAGGCCTGCTGCACGCCCTCGCCCGACACATCGCGGGTGATGGAAGGGTTATCTGCCTTGCGGCTAATCTTATCGACCTCATCAATATAGACGATGCCGCGCTCCGCCCGCTCGACATTATAATCGGCGGCTTGCAGCAGTTTCAAAATGATGTTTTCCACGTCCTCGCCGACATAGCCCGCTTCGGTCAATGTGGTGGCATCGGCCATGGTGAACGGCACATCGAGGATGCGCGCCAGCGTTTGCGCCAATAGAGTTTTGCCGCAGCCCGTGGGGCCAACCAGCAAAATATTCGACTTGGACAGCTCGACATCCGAGCCTTTTTGCTCATGGTTCAGGCGCTTATAATGATTATGCACGGCCACCGACAACACGCGTTTGGCGTGCGGCTGGCCGATGACATAATCGTCTAGCACTTCCAGAATTTCGGTCGGGGTTGGCACGCCATCTTGGGTTTTAATCGTCGAAGATTTGCTTTCTTCGCGGATGATATCCATGCATAGCTCGACGCATTCATCGCAAATGAAAACCGTGGGGCCAGCGATAAGTTTGCGAACTTCGTGTTGGCTCTTGCCGCAAAACGAACAATACAATGTGCTTTTGCTATCGCCGCCATCTTTACCGCCGCCTGTTGTTGGGGGCCCGCCTGCGCTGCTTCCGCTACCTACTTTGCTCATCTTCTTGTCCTTTTATCAGGGCTAACTGAATGAATGATACCACCACATAAAACATCTGCGGGGCAAGGGGGACGACGTTTGAGTTTACCTCTTACGCCTTCCCAAAGGGTTAATCGCTAGGGGTGGATTTTGCGTCGCTCTCATCGCTGCGCTTGTAAGACACTTCATCGATGAGGCCGAAATCTTTCGCTTGCTCGGCCGTCATAAAGGTATCGCGCTCCAAAGCATCTTCGATTTTGCGCAAAGTCTGGCCTGTATGCTCGACATAAATTTTATTGAGCCGCGAGCGCATATCCAAAATCTCTTGTGCGTGGCGTTCGATGTCAGAGGCTTGGCCCTGAAAGCCGCCCGATGGCTGATGCACCATGACGCGCGCATTGGGCAAAGCAAAGCGCATGCCTTTTTCGCCAGCCGTCAACAACAATGACCCCATAGAGGCCGCTTGGCCGATACACAACGTGGCGACCGGTGCGCGGATATATTGCATCGTGTCATAAATCGCCATGCCCGACGTCACCACGCCGCCCGGCGAGTTGATATACATGGAAATTTCTTTTTTCGGGTTCTCGGCTTCGAGAAACAAAAGCTGCGCCGTGATGAGGCTGGCCATATGATCTTCGACGCCACCGGTGACAAAAATCACGCGCTCCTTGAGCAAACGCGAATAAATGTCGTAGGCGCGCTCTCCGCGGCTGGATTGCTCCACCACCATCGGGACTAGCGAGTTCGTTAGGTTATCAACCAAATCGTGCATGCTTCTCTCCTATCAGCTCCCCATAATGTGGGGTGCTTTGCCGCAATTTCCAAGGGAAATAGCGCGGAAAGTTTTCGGCCCGTGCGATTACTTTTTATCTGCGTCTTTCTTGGCAGGTTTTTTCGCGGCAGGCTTTTTCGCAGCTGGCTTTTTCGCGGCGGCTTTTTTGGCTGGCGCTTTTTTGGCGGCTGGCTTTTTAGCGGCAGCTTTTTTCGCGGCCGGTTTTTTAGCGGCTGCTTTTTTCGCTTTCGGCTTGCTTTCGTCGTCCGCGCCCGGCTCGACCATCAGGTCTTCTAGGGAAACTTTTTTGTTGCTAACGGTGGCCATTTCGCAAATAAAGTCGACGACTTTATCTTCAAAAAGCGGCGCGCGAATTTGCGACATAGATTCTGGATTTTGCTGGAAATACTCAAACACTTGCTGCTCTTGCCCCGGGAATTGTTGCACCCGTTGCATCAGGCCTTGGTTCAATTCTTCTTGGCTCACTTCGATGGAATTATTGCTGCCCACTTCGGCCAATACCAAGCCTGTGCGCACGCGGCGAACGGCGATGTCGCGATATTCGGCGCGCAAATCATCTTCGCTGTCATCGAGGTCTTCGATTTTCTTCTCTTGAGTGGCCAGCTCTTGTTGGAATTGACCCCAAATTTGTTCAAATTCCATCTCCACCATGCTTGGCGGCAAATCGAAATCATGTTTCTCGGCCAGTTGGTCGAGCAGGTCTTTTTTCAGATGGCCGCGCGACATTTGGCTGTAATCGGCGCCAATTTGCTCACGCATGGCTTCTTTCAGCTTTTCGAGGCTTTCCATGCCCAAGGAGCTGGCGAATTCTTCGCTAATTTGCGCGTCTTTCGGCTCGCTCACTTCGTGCACGGTGCATTCGAATACGGCGGCTTTGCCAGCCAAATCGGCGGAGCCATAATCGGCCGGAAAATCAACCGATACGTCAATTTTATCGCCCGCTTTGGTGCCGAC
>JAQWIP010000101.1 GCA_029248825.1 Alphaproteobacteria bacterium
TGATCAACGACCACAGCAAATATTATCCGCTGTTTAGCGAGCGCGATTTTACTTGGAATAAAATCCGTCAGACCAATCGCAATCCGCTGCTCTATGCCAATATTGGCGCCGATGGCCTGAAGACGGGACACACATCGGAAAGCGGTTATGGGCTGGTGGCCTCGGCGGAGCAGAACGGGCGGCGGCTGATTTTGGTTATCAATGGGCTGGATAGCAAACGTGCGCGCGCGCGCGAAGCTCGCAAATTGATGACCTATGGGTTTCGTAATTTCCAACGCGATTTGCTGGTCGAGGCCGGACAAGAGGTGGCCGAGTTCCCGGTATGGCATGGCGACCAAGACACGGTGAAAGTAACGACCGACCGCCGCTTTGACATTGTGACCCCGCGCAGCGGACGCCGCAAAATGGTGGCCACGGTGACTTATGAAAAACCCGTGCTGGCGCCGATTTCCAAAGGCGACCGTCTGGGGGTTTTGAAAGTGACCTTGCCGAACTTGAGTTCGCAAGAGATTGATTTGGTAGCGGCGGAAGGTGTCGGCAAGGGCAATGCGATTGGCCGCGCTATTTCCAGCCTAGTTTATTTGATTGTAGGGGATTGATATGCGCGGAAAATTTATAAGTTTTGAAGGCGGCGAAGGCGGCGGCAAATCCACCCAAGCGGTTCGTTTGGCGGGTTTCTTGCGCAGCAAAGGCCTTGATGTCGTGGAGACGCGCGAGCCGGGCGGCACGCAACAGGGCGAAGAATTGCGCGACCTTTTGGTGCAAGGCGACCCCGACCGCTGGTCGGCTTTCTCGGAATTGCTGATGATGACGGCGGCGCGTGTGGAACATGTGAACCGCCTGATTGAGCCTGCTTTGGCAGCCGGAAAATGGGTCATCTGCGATCGCTTTTTGGATAGCACACTAGCCTATCAAGGGATTGCGGGCGGGCTTGGCCTTGATATGGTGCGCCCTTTGCAAGACACCGCCGTGGGAAGCACGCTGCCCGATGTCACGTTTTTGCTGGATGTGCGCGAAGAAGCAGGGCTGCAACGGGCTGAAAAACGCGGCGGTGCCGCACGCTTTGAAAAGAAGCAGGCGGAGTTCCACAGCAAAGTTCGCGACGGATTTCTGGCGCTGGCGGCCGAAAGCCCAATCCGCATGGTCGTGGTGGATGCGGAAGATACATTCGATGCCGTCTGGCAACAAATTGAAGGCGAGATGAAGCAGCGCTTTAAACTTTAGCCTGTTTCCGCTTAGATAGGCGCATGAGCCAAGCTGACATTACCGAACCGCTCCCCGATGTGGATGGAGACCATCCGCCGCGTTTCACCCGCGCGCTGATTGGCCATGAGCGGGCGCAAAGCGATTTTCTCAGCGCTTTGCAAGGCACCCGACTGCCCCATGCTTGGCTGTTGTCGGGGCCAGAGGGCATCGGCAAGGCGAGCTTTGCTTATATGGTGGCGCGCGCGGTTTTATCGGCGCCCAGTCCGCAGGCCATCCAAGAGCTATCGCCCGTGCGCGATACGCCAGAGACGCAGCTGATTGAAAACAGCGTGCATCCCGACCTTTATGTGTTGAACCGCCGCTATAACCCTAAAACCGAAAAGTTTCGCGGCGATATTAGCGTCGACGATACGCGCGAGATGAAAAAGGCTTTCGGCCTCAGTGCCTCGCGCGGCGGCTGGCGCATTGCGATTATCGATAGTATCGATGAAATGAATAAGAGCAGCGTCAATGCGCTTTTGAAGCTAATTGAGGAGCCGCCAGAGAAATGCCTGTTCCTCATTGTCTGCCATAATCCGGGGCGGGTTTTGGACACCATTCGCTCGCGCTGTCGGCAATTGTCGTTTGGGGCGCTGGACGAAAGCCATTTGCAGCAGATTATTGCCGGACGATTAGAGGCCGTGGATGAGAATGAAGCAGCGGCGGCGGCGTTTCTGGCCGAGGGAAGCGCCGGGCGCGCCCTCATGCTGGCCGAAATGGGCGGCTTTGACCTTTATCGCGATATGGTGGGCGTGCTGGAAGGCTTGCCACAGTTGGATATGGAGGCCTTGCATGGGCTGGCTGGACGCTTTGGGGCGCGCAGTGAGCCGCAACGCTTTCGGCTGTTTTGCTATTTGCTGAGCGGCTGGTTGCATCGGGTGGTGCGCGTGGCCTCGACGGGGCAGGGGTTTCAGCCGGTGTTTCAAGGCGAAGCCGATCTGGTGGAGCGCTTGGTGGCGGGCGATTTACCGCTTGAACCCTTGCTTTCGCTATGGGAGAAAGTGCAGCATCAGGTGCGCCAAATCGAAGGGCTGAACCTGGATAAGAAGCAAGCCATTATGGAATGGATTGGCCGTTTGGCGGAAATTATCCGTATGAAATCGGCTTAAAAAACCGCGTTAGGAAGTTAAAGTGTCAGATAAGAATTTTCTCATAACGACCGCAATTTCTTACCCAAATGGCGTTCCCCACATTGGCCATGCCTATGAGGTTATGGCCACGGATGCGATTGCGCGCTATCACCGTTTGAGCGGCGAGACGGTTTATTTTTCTACCGGAACCGATGACCACGGGCAGAAAATGGTGCAAACCGCGCGCGCCCAAGAGAAAACCGCGCAGCAATTGGCCGATGAGCTGACGCCGGCTTTTCGCCAAATGGCCGATGCGTTGAATTGCAGCCATGATGATTTTATTCGCACTTGCGAGCCGCGCCATCATGCGGCCGTGCAAGAGATTTGGCGGCGCATTGCGGCCAAGGGCGAGATTTATAAAGACAGTTATGCGGGCTGGTATTCGGTGCGCGACGAAGCGTTTTACACCGAAAGCGAAGTGACGCAGACCCCCGATGGCGAAAAGCTAAGTCCGCAAGGCACGCCGGTGGAATGGTTGGAAGAGGATAGTTATTTTTTCAAACTCTCGGCCTATCAAGACAAATTATTGGCGCATTTTGAAGCCAATCCGCAATTCTTGCAGCCCGAAAGCCGTCGCAACGAGGTGGTTTCTTTTCTGAAGGGCGGTTTGCGCGATTTATCGATTTCGCGCACCGCCTTTGATTGGGGCGTGCCCGTGCCAGACGATCCAGACCATGTGATTTACGTTTGGATGGATGCGCTGACCAATTATCTCTCGGTCTTGGGGTTTCCCGAGCAGGATGGGCGCTATGCTGATTTTTGGCCTGCGGGTTTGCATGTGATTGGCAAAGACATCACGCGGTTTCACACCGTCTATTGGCCAGCCTTCCTAATGGCGGCCGATTTGCCTTTGCCGGAACAAGTTTTCGCGCATGGATTTTTAACCGTGAAGGGCGAGAAAATGTCGAAATCGCTCGGCAATGTTCTCGACCCCTTTGGTTTGGCCGAGCATTATGGTGTCGATGCTTTGCGCTATTTCTTCTTGCGCGAAGTGCCATTTGGCCGCGACGGCAGCTTTAGCGATGAGGCGATTGTCAATCGGGTGAACGCCGATTTGGCCAATGATATAGGCAATCTGGCGCAGCGCAGCTTGTCGATGATTGGCAAAAATTGCGCCGCTAAATTGCCCACGCCACAAGCCTTTAGCGAAGAAGACAATGCCATTTTAGCGCTTTTGGATGGCCTGAAGCCGCGCACGGATGCGGCCATGCAGGGGCATGAAATTCATAATTATTTGGCCTGCGTGATGGAAGCCGTGTCGGAGGCCAATCGGTATTTTGCGGCGCAAGAGCCTTGGGCTTTGAAAACAGAAAATCCGGAGCGCATGGGCACGGTGCTTTATGTTACCGCAGAAGTGGTGCGCCAAGCGGCGATTTTGCTGCAACCCGTGATACCCGAAGGTGCGGCCAAACTGTTAGATTATTTAGCCGTTTCGCCGGACGCGCGCAGTTTCGCGCATCTGGGCGCCGCGCATCGTTTGACACCAGATATGGATTTGCCGACCCCGCAAGGTGTGTTTCCCCGCCTCACGATTATGGAAGAGCCGGCTGAATAACTGTGGCTTTTGGGCAACTATTGATTGTCTGCATCGGGGATATTTGTTTATTCTCTTGAACTGAGCACGGTTGATTTATCATCCTAGCCGTGTGGGAGTTTGGGAGTAGTTATGTTAGGCCTTGGTCGGCTCGCACAAAATTTGCGTTTTGGTTGGACTGTTTTTATTCGGGGTTTGAGGCTGCGTTTGCCGTCGTCTCCCTCGTCTCGTTTTGCCAGATTGGGCTGGGGCGATTTGGCTCGCTATACGGCCTTGGGCTTTGCCTTAATGGGCTTGGCCTCCGGCACGTTGACCTATTTGGTTTTGAGCAATCTCACGCCCATCACGCCGTCCCGCGAAGTGGTTTGGACTTTGCTTTCCATCAATTTATTCATCATCACGGGATTGTTTTTCGTGCTTTTGGCGCAAGCGCTGCGCCTGCGTCGGCGCCGCCGCGAGGGCAAGGCGGGGGCTTATATGCATGGCCGAATGGTCATTCTGTTCTCGCTCATCACCACGGTGCCAGCTATTTTAGTGGCGATTTTTGCCATTGTGATGATGAGCCGAGGGCTGGATTATTGGTTCTCGGCGCGCACCAAAACCATCATCAATAACACCACTGCCGTGGCCAATGCTTATCTCAGCGAACAACGCAATAGCCTGCAAAGCGATATCTCGGTGATGGCCAGAGACCTATCGCAAGCGCGCGGTCTGTTGGCCAGCGATCCGGCGCGCTTCACCAAATTCTTGCGCGCCCAAGCTGGTTTGCGAAAATTGCCGCAAGCCCTAGTGGTGGATGAAACGGGGCGGGTGATTTTTCAAGCCGTGCCCGAGCAAACCATTTTAACCAGCCTGCCACCCCGCGAAGCCTTTGCCGCCGCAAGCAGTTCTACCGTGGTGATGAGCGGGACGAGCCGTGGGCAGATTTTGGCCTTGCGAGAAATCGCTGGCACGCAAGGCATGTATCTTTATGGCGCGCGCATTCTCTCGGCCAATGTGGTGCAGCAATTGCGCCAAACCGATGCGGCGGTGCGCGATTATTCGGCGATGGAGAAACGTCGTTTCGAGACCCAATTAACCTTCGCCTTGGTTTATATCGTGATGACTTTGGTCCTGCTTTTGTCCGCCATTTGGTTGGGTCTGTCTTTGGCCGATAGATTGGTAATGCCCATCGGTCGGCTGATTTATGCGGCGCGGCGCTTGGGGGAAGGCGAGCTGCAAACCCGCGTGACGACCGATACCATGCGCGACAATGATGAGATTGACGAGCTGGCCTCGACCTTTAATGAAATGGCCGAGCGCATTGGCACGCAACAAGAAGACTTGATGGAAGCGCATAAAGATTTGGATGTGCGCGCGCGCTTCACCGAGACGGTGCTGCACGGCGTGTCGTCGGGTGTTGTGGGCATCAATGAAAAAGGCATTATCCAGCACGCCAATGAAGCGGCGGGCGCGCTCTATGAAAAACAAGCCGATGAACTGCTCGGGCAAAGATTATCCGAAATCATGCCAGAGTTCGCCGAGCTGGTGGCCAATGCCAAGACCCGCCAGACTTTGGTGACGGGGCAGGTGAGCCGCCAAGATGCTGCCAAAAAGGGACATATCATTCAGGCCTCGGCGGCGGTGATGGGCGTGTCGGACAATGCCCATAGCGCCATTGTGATTACCTTTGATGACATTACCGAATTGCTGACGGCGCAACGCAATGCGGTTTGGGCGGATATCGCGCGGCGCATCGCGCATGAAATTAAAAATCCGCTGACGCCCATTCAGCTTTCGGCCGAGCGCTTGCAATCTAAATATGGCGACACGATTGGCGACAGCGGCGAGATTTTCAAAAAATGCACTCAGACGATTATTCGCCAAGTGGAAGACATTGGCCGCATGGTCGATGAGTTCGCCGATTTTGCGCGCATGCCCGTGCCGGTGATGGAGCCGTTTGATTTGCATAATGTGGTGTCGCAAACCGCGCTTTTGCAGCGCGTTGCGTTTCGCGACATCACCTATCGCGTCACCTGTCCAGACGCCATAGAGATGCATGGCGATCGTCGTTTGATTAGCCAAATGCTGACCAATATTTTGAAAAACGCGGCTGAAGCCATGCACCTTCAAGAGGGCGAAAAACGCATTGAGCTTTCGGTGACGCAAAGCACCAATCAACTTCAGATTGCGGTCAGCGACACAGGGCCCGGGTGGCCCGATGGCGAGCGCTATCTTTTACTGGAACCCTATAATACGTCGCGCGAGGCCGGCACGGGGCTGGGCTTATCGATTGTTAAAAAGGTTATGGAAGACCACGGCGGCAAGCTTGTGCTTGACGATGCGCCATGGAGTTCGTCTGGCGGGACGGGCGCAAAAGTGCAGATGGAATTTCCTCTGCAAACCCAAAAAGCCAATTCGGAAAAAGGGCAAAAAATGGCTGGGGTATCTAAGAAACTAGAGGAATTGTGATGTTTGGAGATGTGTTAATTGTAGATGATGAACGCGATATTTGCGACTTGGTCGCGGGCGTTCTCGAGGATGCGGGCTATGAGGCAAGAGTGGCCTTCGATAGCGATAGTGCGTTGCGTGAAATTACCAAAAGGCGCCCCGCCATGGTGCTTTTGGATGTCTGGCTGCAAGGCAGTCGGCTCGATGGATTGGAATTCTTGAGCATTCTGCACGAGCGATATCCAGATTTACCGGTCGTGGTGATATCGGGGCATGGCAATATTGATACGGCCGTGACGGCCATTCGAAATGGCGCTTATGACTATATTGAAAAGCCGTTTAAATCAGACAAGCTGCTGGTGACGGCTCGCCGTGCCATTGAATCGGCGCGACTGCTGCGCGAGAACACCGAGTTGAAACGACGCGCTTCCGTGCAGTTTGCCCTGATTGGCAATGCCTCGGCGATGGAACAGCTTAGCACCAAGATTGATAAATTGGCGCAATCCAATAGTCGCGTCATGATTGTTGGGCCTTCGGGGTCGGGCAAGGAAGCGGCGGCGCATCAATTGCATTCGCGCTCTCCGCGTTCGAGCAATAATTTCATCGGCATTCACGCGTCCATGATGGAGGGCGCCGAAGAGCAAGTCGACCGCTTGCTATTTGGCTATGAAGATGCGGGCGAAGTGGAAGCTGGCCTCATCGAGCAAGCCCATGGCGGCACGCTGTATTTGGATGAAATTTGCAACTTCCCGCAGAAGCAGCAAAAGGCGCTGTTGAAAATGCTGGTGGAGGGGTCCATCACCCGCGTCGGTGGCGCCCAGAGCGTGAGTATTGAGGCTCGTGTTTTATCGTCGTGTAGCGGCAATGTCGAAAAGCGCATTCAAGATGGTCATTTGCGCGAGGACTTATATCATCGCCTTAACGTGATGACTTTGGATGTGCCGGGCTTAAGCCAGCGGCGTGATGATATTCCCTATCTGGTGAATTACTTCGTCTCCATGTTGGCGGCGCAAATGAATATGCCCTTGCGGGTGGCCGATGAGGATGTGCTGGCGGTTTTGCAATCGCATGATTGGCCGGGCAATGTGCGCCAATTGCGCCATACGGTAGAGCATATGATGCTGACCAGCCATGCCACGGGCAGCGAAAATCTGACTTTGGATCATCTGCCCAAAGAGATTGTTTCGGATACGGATGTGGCCGAAAACGTTGGCCAGCAACGCCATATTATGTCGCTGCCCTTGCGCGATGCTCGCGAGTGTTTTGAGCATGATTACCTTGTGGCGCAGATAGAGCGGTTTTCGGGCAATGTCTCTAGAACCGCAGAATTCATTGGGATGGAGCGTTCTGCGCTGCATCGGAAAATGAAATCTCTTGGTATTTCGGGCGGTAATCATGCTAAAAGCCACGTATAGATAGCGAATAGGTAGCGAAAGCTATATCTGCGTAGCGAGGTAAAGGCGCATGAAAGTCATTGTGTGTGGGGCCGGACAGGTCGGATTTGGCATTGCTCGCCATTTGGCCGGAGAAGGCAATGACGTCACGGTTGTCGACCGCGAAGCGTCTTTGATGCAACGCATTACGGATACGCTCGACGTGCGTCCCATTTTGGGACACGGCGGCCATCCCGATGTTCTCGAACAGGCCGGCGCGGCGGACGCCGATGTCCTGATTGCGGTTACCGCTTCTGACGAAGTGAATATGGTGACCTGCCAAGTTGCGAAAACGATTTTCAATGTCGGCAAAACCATCGCCCGCGTGCGCGATAGCGATTATTTGCAAAAACGCTGGGCGCGTTTATTTGCCGATGAAGCCATTCCCATCGATGTGATTATTTCACCAGAGACCGAAGTCGCCCAAGCGGTGCTGCGTCGTTTGGCTTTGCCAGGCGCGTTTGATAGCGCCAGTTTCGTCGGCGGCAAAGCCGAGATGATTGGCGTCAGCATCGAAGAAGATTGCCCGGTCATCGATACGCCGCTGAGCCAATTGACCGGATTGTTTCCCGATTTGCGCGCCATTGTCGTCGGCATTCGTCGGGGCAAGCGCGTCTATGTGCCAGATTTTGACGATACGATGCAAGTCGGCGATGAAGCCTTTCTGGTGACCGCCAGCGATGATACCGAGCGGACGCTGAAAATTTTTGGCCATGAAGAGCGCGAAGCGCGCCGCATTATTTTGGTCGGCGGCGGCAATATTGGCTATCAAGTGGCGCGCACGCTGGATGCGCAAACCGGGCGCTATGCGCTGAACCTCGTTGAGAACGATGAAGACCGCTCGCGGTTTGTGGCCGAGAAAATGCAACGCTCGATTGTCTTGCGGGGCAGTGGGTTGTCGCCCGAAATTCTGGCCGAAGCCGGCGTGCGCGAGGCCGACCTGGTTTTGGCGCTGACCAATGATGACCAAGTCAATGTGCTGACCACCATGCTGGCCTTGCAAGAAGGGTGCAGCCGAGGTCTTTGCCTTATCAATGACAATAGTTTCCAAAATCTGGCGGGGCAGTTTGGCATGGAAGTTGCCATCAACCCGCGCGCCATTACCGTGTCGTCGGTGCTGGGGCATGTGCGGCGCGGCAATGTGGTGCGCGTGCATGCGGTGGGCGATGAGCTGGCGGAAGTTTTGGAGGCCGAGATTGTCGATGGCTCTCCGGTCAGCGGCTCGAAATTACGCGACATTGGATTTGGCGATAAATTGCGCGTCGGCGCGGTTTGGCGCAAAGGCGACCTATTGATGCCGCGCGGCGGCTTGGAGCTGAAATCTGGCGACCATGTGGTGATGTTTGTATTGGCTGATGGCGTGGAACAGTTTGAAAGCCTGCTGCGAGGCAAAGAAAAGGCCTAGTCGATGCGCCTTGGAGCCATTCTCTTTATCCTCGGCTATGGCGGCTGCATGATTGCGGGGCTGATGGTGCTGCCGTGGATTGCGTCTCTGCTCGACCCAGATTTTCGCCACGCGGGCAATTTCACCATTGCGTTAATGCTCGCCAGTTTTGCCTCTGGGGCTTTGCTATTGTCGAGCTATGACAATCGCCGCCACCGCGCGCGTGGCATTGAGCTGCTGCTCATCATGGTTTTATTCTGGACGATTTTGCCGTTTCTGGCGGCTTTGCCATTGATTGGCTCGAGCCAAATTGGGTCGCTTTTGGCGGCTTATTTTGAGGCCGTATCGGCGCTCACCACATCGGGCGCGAGCGTTCTCACGGTGCCAGAGGTGGAGGGCGCGCCGATTTTATTGTGGCGCGCCTTATTGAGTTGGCTCGGCGGTTTGTGGACGCTGGTGTTTGCGGTCGCGGTTCTGGCGCCTTTTGGTATTGGCGGCATCACTCTGGCGGGCAGTCCGCTTTTGCAGCATGACGAAGACGCGCATTTAACCTCGCGCTTAGGGCGGCCTTTGCGGCTTATTTTGCCTATTTATGGCAGCCTCACATTGATCGGGTTTTTGGCGCTCTGGGCTTTTGGGGTGTCGGCGTTTGACGCGCTTTGCCTCACGCTATCGGCCATTTCGACCAGCGGCATGGTGGTGCATAGCGAGAGCTTGGCGAGCTATCTTCCGCTCGGCGCGCAAATAAGCGTCGCGGCTTTGAGCTTTCTTGGCGCGATGAGCATTCCGCTTTTGCTGTTGTTGACGCTCGGCAAACGCGTGGTTTTGGCTTTGCGCGATACCGAGTTTCGCACCTATGTGGCGATGATTTTGGGCTTTGGCGCGGTCTCGTATTTCGCGCTCCCCGATGTGCCCGTGACCAGCGCCATCTTGCAATCCATCTCGCTTCACAGCACGGCCGGATTTAATTTTCTGCCCGATGGCCAGCTCAGCCAATGGCCGGTGATTTGGACGATGGTGCCGCTGATTATCGGCGGCATGGCTTTGTCGACGGCGGGCGGGCTGAAGGTTATGCGGGCGATTATTCTGGCCAAAGATTTGGGCAGCGAAGTCGGCAAAATGGCTTATCCGTCCTCGGTGCATCCGTTGCGGCTGGAGGGGCGCCGGCTTGAGGACGCAGATTTCACCGCCGCTTGGGCGTATACGGCGGTGTTTATTTTATTCGTCACGCTTGGGGTTTTGCTGCTCGGCCTATTCGGCGTTACTTTGGCGGACGCTTGGCCGTTGGTGCTGGGGGCTTTGTCGAATAGTTTGGCGGTGACGCAGCACCTGCAAATGCCGCTCGGTTTTGGCGCAATGACTGACGCTTTGCAAATCATTATCGCGCTGCTAATGATTGCGGGACGTATGGAGCTGCTGATTTTAATGGTCTTATTTACGTCATCTTTTTGGCGCTATATGCGCTAATGCAACCCTTGATGGAAACCCGATGAGCCGCATTGCCTATATTGATGGATGTTACCAACCGCTAAATTGGCCAGGAATTAAGGTCGAGGATCGCGGCTATCAATTCGCCGATGGCGTCTATGAGGTGGTCTGCCTGCGCGATGGCAAGCTGCTCGATGAAGAGCGCCATCTCGATCGCTTGGCCTATTCACTGCGCGAACTTGCGATTGCGGAGCCGATGTCTCGACCCGCCTTGAAGCTGGTGATGCGCGAAACCATTCGCCGCAATCGATTGCGCAACGCGATTTTATACATGCAAGTGTCGCGCGGGGTGGCACCCAGAGACCACAGTTTCGCACAAAACTTGAAGTCGGTTTTGGTGATGACCGTGCGGCCTTTGTCGAACGACAAGCGCGACACCGTGCGCCGCCACGGCATTGAAGTCATAAGCGTGCCAGACCAACGGTGGGCGCGCTGTGATATTAAATCCATCTCGCTTTTGCCGAATGTCTTAGCTCGCCAAAAAGCGCGCGATGCCAAAGTGCAAGAAGCTTGGCAAATTGACGAGCAGGGCATGGTGACGGAAGGGGCGGCCACCAATGCTTGGATTGTGGATGCCCAAGGGTTTCTGCGGACGCGACCCGCTCACGGCGCGATTTTGAATGGCATTATTCGCCAAGTTTTGCTGCAATGCGCCAGCGAAGCAGGGCTTAAATTGAAAGAAGAAGCCTTTTCTTTGGAAGAAGCCAAGGCCGCCAAAGAGGCATTTTCGACCGCCTCCACCATGGCGGTGTTTCCAGTGATATCCATCGACGGCGACAAAATCGCCAATGGCAAGCCGGGCCCCATCACGGAAAAACTCGCCGCCGCCTATGATTTGGTCAATTAGACCCATATTTTTAAAATTGAAAAAGATTAGGGTCTCTAGCAAAAGTTGTGTAGAATCAAATTCGTAAAACATCACGAGTATGAGAGCCCGTGTAAAATAAGTAATAGGTTAATGTCTCAGTAACCGCAGAAAATTTGGGTAAACCAATGTCTTCAGATAAAGACTCGCTTGAAGCTTCGTTCTTGGATCATGTTTGTGAGCAAAAGCTTGCACTGACTATTTTCCTCGTCAACGGAGTTAAACTTCAAGGCACAATCACTTGGGTAGATGCAACTTCGATGTTGCTGAGCCGAGATGGTCATTCGCAGCTGGTTTATAAGCACGCGATTTCCACCATTATGCCAAATAGTCCGGTTGAAATTTCTGTCGCTTAAAGGCTAATCGTCTTTACGCTCAGCCGCTTTCGCGTGCTGCCAGAAAGTTTCCAATTCGTCGAGTGAGAAATCACTCATATCCGTGCTTTGCTCGCGCGCCTGCTGCTCGACATGTTGAAAGCGGCGGGTGAATTTTGCATTGCCGCGACGCAAGGCGGTTTCCGGATCGAGCTTTAAATGGCGCGCGATATTGGCCACCACAAACATAAGGTCGCCCAATTCGTCTTCTATCGCATCGGCGTTTTTGCGCGCCATGG
>JAQWIP010000119.1 GCA_029248825.1 Alphaproteobacteria bacterium
TGACTATGTCGAGATGGGCGCGCAGGTGAGCTATAATTTGATGTCGCCCTTCAGCGGCCCGAAAAATCGTAAAGTGGCAAAAGCAGGGGTCGATGTGGCCGAAGAGCGAAGGTTGGCGATGGCGATGGCGGTCGTCTCACAAGTCCATATCGCTAACATGAACTTTGTTCAGTCGCGCCAAGATTATCGGGTGGCGGAAGAATATCTGGATGTCTCCAAACGGTTAACCAAACAAACGCGGGACGCGCAAAAGGTCGCCAAGTTCGGAGAGCTGGAAGTGATACGCCAAGAGGCCAGTTTACTGTTGGCCAATCTGCGTCGAGATATTGCCTTTGCCGAACTGCAAAACAGTTTCAGTACGGTTTATGCGTCCGTCGGTCTCGATGTTGTGCCGAGCCAATTGGAAGATATGAGTATTGCAGGCCTGAGCCATGCCATCACGCAAAGCCTGAAAAAATGGGGCCTGAAATATAAAAGCGTCGTGGGGGAGGGCCAGAGGGTGACCAATCCTATTGCCAACCAGAACCCAATGTTGGAGGCAAATGGTTTCGTGTTTGCTGCCAATACTTTCGATATCGGAAAGCCAGTTAAATATTCAATCGGCATGCAAGACGGAACGGCTTTGCCCGATTGGGTTTCGTTCGATAGTGATTTACGAAAAATTTCAGGTGTGCCTCCAAAAGAGAAAATGCAGTTGAGCTTAAGGGTGATTGCGCAAGGCCCGAAAACACGGATAACCGATAGCTTCGTATTACGGTTGGATGATGCCAAGAATGGCGCATCCGCGAAGCGACAGAAAACACCCGCTGCAGCCCCTGTGCCCATCACCATACCGGTGACGCCAGAATCGACATCTGCTCCGATATTGGCTCCGACGGTGGCACCCTTAAAAGCACCGACAGCGCCCAAAGCAGCAATCTCGACGCAAGCGCCGAAAAGCCAAGCCCCCGGGTTTGTTCAGGCAAAGGCGCTTAACTCTCTGGCGAAGGCACAAAAATTTTCCGATAAAATCAAGAACACGGTCGGCTTACAGTCCTTTGTCCGCAAAACCAAACGACTTAATCCACCTATGTATCGGGTGATTATTCCGGCTTTCTCGTCCGACGACGTGCCGTCCATCATGCAAGCGCTGGAGCGTGTCGGCGTTCGAGATGCTTTCATGACGCGCTATTAAGTCGCGCCGTTAGGAACGGGTGGCTAAAATCCGCTTTCACGCAGCAAGAGGGCGCTGATGGCTCTTACTAGCGCACTCATTGGGGCGTATGGCGCCGTTTCAATATGCAAACGACCAACAATATTGGTCCCAATTTGCTTCGGCGGATGCATCAATTCGGCGCGTAATTTGTAATAGGCATCCACCGTTCGGGTTCCATTGCCTTCGGCATGGACAGCAATGCCCCCTCCATGGGTTGAAGTGAGTTCCGGATAAGCCAATTGCTCAATCGCTGTATCGTCAAAAGCGATAAGTCGGGCAGCAAACTTACCGTGCACGCCATCATCTGCGATAAATTTTACCTCGGCGCCCTTTTGGATGCGGTGCATTTGATTTTCCGCCACAAAGGAGACGACTTGGCTTTGGCGGGGCTCGTAAATGAAAAATAATCCTTGTTTCGGTTCCAGCCAATGGTCGGGTGCCAGATGGCGGGTAAATTGAACCACGCCGGATGACGGCGCGTACAATTGTATTGCCGCCCGCCGCTTGCGCAGGCCGCTCAGGCGAGATTGCGCCTCGGCCAAGCGTTGTTCGATAACCAATTTATCGCGCAAATTTTTCAACGACGCTGCATAGCGCGTAACTTCCAGCGACAGCAGGCGCGCTTTGCGTTCCGCCAGCCCAATTTCATGGTCCAGCGTTGGATTAAGGGTCGATAAAAGCGCATCGCCTTTTTGGACGGTCTGCCCGTTGGTTACATGTAGTTTGACAACCCGCGCCGCGTCTGGCAGATGAATGGAGGTTTTATATATGCTTTCTATGATAGCGGGCGCAGTGATGGATGTGCGCCATGGCATGAATGCCAGCAAAAGTAAGGTGAAAAACACTGCAGTCGTGCGCCGCGTTTGGCGGGTCCAGGAGAAAATGGCGCGTCGCGCCCACCAGCGCTTTACCTCTGCGTATACGGGCCGCGCGATAAACCAGATAATCTCAACGACGAAGAGAAAGATCCCCAGTAGTTTGAAAGCAAAGAAATAGACCAGCAAAGCAATGCCGAGAAACAAGAAAAAGCGATAGATCCAGGTTACAAAACTGTAAAACACTAAGAAGTAATGTTTGCTGGTGGGGAACGGCTCGGGAGCATTTTCTGGCAGGCCGAACAACCATTGGCGCAGCTGCCAACGAGCCAGCTCAAACGAGCGGGGTTGCAAGTTTTGCATACCAAGAAAATCAGCCAGCGCATAATATCCGTCAAACCGCATCAGGGGGCTGAGATTAACCAGCAAGGACCCCAAAATGCTAGTCGTGGCGAGAAAGAAAGCGGCGCTGCGGGCCGGGCCATCTGGCAAGAGGCTCCAACTGAACAAGGCCAGCAGGGCGATATGCAATTCGACAAAGAGACCCGCCATAACAATTTGCAATTTTTTTCTTTGGTCGGTCAAACGCCAGGCATCGGTATTGTCTGTGTAGAGAACGGGAAATAGCACCAATAGGGCCACGCCCATCGAGCTAACACGCAGTCCATGATGTTTGGCAACCAAGGCATGACCGAGTTCATGCGTAATTTTGACGACCGCGAGCGCCAGACCGAAATAAATCAACCCCTGCCAATTGAAAAAATAGTCAAAAGTCGTCACAAAGCTTTCCCACTGCCAAAACAAGGCGAAAACCCCATAAAGCCCCAAAACATATATGGCGGCGCGCGCCAGCGGGCTGGCCAAGGGGCGGGTGAGGACCAAGAGACCGTCGAGGAAGCGATCGGGGCGGATGAGCGGAATTTTTATAAATAGATAATTATGCAGCAGCCACATAAACCAATTGGTTTTTCTAGCTTCTTGGGCCAGGGAGATTTTTTGAACATGCGCCATGTCATTACCGACAACTAGAAAATTGTCGCGGATAAAGTCTAAAAATAGCGCCACTTCGTGATCGTCGACTTGGGCGTCTTTCTGAGACAGCACAGTTTTTAGCTCGGCCAGAGACCCGATTTTTGGCAGGTAGCGCAGGAGTAATAAAGCGGTGCGGCTGAGAGCAAAATATTGATGGCGCAAGGGGTCATATAGCAGCCACTCTTTTTCGCCAGCTTCATCCTTGCCCCCCGGCAGCAAGCGTAAATCTTGGCGGAGCAGAGGGATGTCCATTCTATACCCCTAAGATTTGGCGAATGGCGGTGATGGGACGGCGAAACAAAAAGTAAAATAGGGTGGTTTGCGGGCCACGCACGCGGGCTGAGCCGCGCAAGCCAATTCGTGGCAGGCTTGTATCGGCGGCTAATTTGGCTCGTACGGCGTAAGCCAAGACGCCAGCCTCCGTAATGCTCGATTGATAAGGGACGCGGGTAACCGTACCGCGATGGCGTTGCAACGGGTTGATATCGAGGAAAATATCCACGCGGTTCCCTTCGGCAAGGGTTACCGCATCGGAGACCGGCACGAGCACTTCGACTTCGACAAATTGCGGTTGCGCCAATTTTAGAATTTGCTCGCCAGCCACCACCGGTCGACCTTGCCATTTGCGCGGGTCATCAAGAATAATTAATCCGCCATTGGGCGCGCGAACGGTGGTACGCGACAGCTGCTGTTGCGCGAAATTCATTTCCGCACGGTGCAGTTCCACTTGGGCCGTCAGTTCGGCAAGTTGTGATTTATCCTCGGAGCTGGAAAAAGCGAGCTGGCGACCTCGGAACAATTCGGCTTCGGCCACCCGAAAGGCGCGTTTGGCTAACTCGAGGCTGCTTTTCAACTCGACATCCACCAATTGCAGCAAGGGCGTGCCTTGGGAGACTTTTTCATTCGGCTGAACCAGCAGCCTATCGACAACCCCTTGCATGGGCGCGGCCACAATAAACGGCTCGGCGGCAGTAATTTCAGCCGGTGCCACGGCGGTCAGTCGCGCGGGAAGCAGCAAAATAAGAATTAGAGCCGCAAGGATGGCCCATTTCCGACGCCCCGACAGGCGGGCGCGTAGGCGCACCCAAAGCGGCGTGTTATTATGAGACGCTAAGGCATGGCCATAGACCGAGGCCAGATGGCTTAAAACTGTCTTATCGCCATCGGAAAAGGCGACCGAGCGGGTGACGATAAAGGCGCCCAAAAGCCCTTTGCTGGCAGAGCGCAGCGGCAAGATAAGAATATTTTCGGGAATTAAATCGGCGACGGGCTCGCGGTCTTGCGCGCTCGGGCAAAGCATATCGGTCTCTGCGTTGAGGCTTTTACACTGGCTTTCCAACCAAGTGACCAGCGGCGCCGTGCGGTCGATAACCGCAATGTCCGAAAATCCCGCCACGCGAATTTTCCCGCTCGGGCCGGTGACAGCAACAGAGGATTGGG
>JAQWIP010000125.1 GCA_029248825.1 Alphaproteobacteria bacterium
GCGCCCACGCCAGCACCCACCAATAGCACCAGAGGCATCGTCCAATTGTTTAAAATCTCATATAAATAAGGCGCGCGCGCCACATCGACCGAGGCGCCAAAGGCTTGCAAAGCGCCAATCGCAGGCTCGGCAAAAGTTACCCCAACGCCCAACATAGCGATGATGAGCAGCATGACAGGCATGCTGGCTTTGCGCGGCAGCTTATCGCCAATGAGCGTGCCAAACGGCATCAGCCCGACGTTCAAGCCTTCCATGAATAAAGCCAGACCGATGATGACCGCACTCAATCCGCCGACCAGCAAGAAAGCTGACTCGATGGGCTGGCGGAGAATAATCAGTTGGAAAAGCACCAGATAAATCGCCAATGGCACAACGGCGCGCATTTGGTCGAATATCCGCACGCCCGAATAAGGCATCAAGAGTTCCATAGCGCGGCGAAAGCCCAGTTTGAGTTTTTGCGGTTTCAGCGCATCGGGGTTTTTCGCATCTGGCTTTGGCGTCAGTTGATTGTAACTGATCTCGCGATGCTGCAGTGCATTGGAACGCAAAACAGAAGAGTAACGCAACATAAGGGGCTCCCATCCCAACAATTTACTTTCGGCCAGAGGTGCCCTCGGCCGTTTGGATAATCAGCTTAGTCTATTTGTCGCTCCACGACGATGCCCATTTTTTCGATCATCTGCTGATCCTGCTCGATGAATTGAGCCACCGATGGCCGCGCGATGCAGCGTTCATAATGCGCCCGCAAAGCCCCAAAGCGGTCTTTCGGCAGCGCAAAGCCGACCAAGTTTAAATTCATCAATTGGGTGGTCAGCGCGATATCGGCAATCGAAAATGCCTCTCCGGCCAAATACTGTGCCTCGCCCAATTGGTCTTGCAAATACGGCAAAAGCTTTTCGGCCAAAACCTCAAATCCCGCATGGGCGGTTTTGGTATCGGCGGGTTTGCCCGAGGCAATGTTGAAAAATATTGGCCGAAACACGCCAAGGCCAATTTTGCCTGCCAAATCCGAGTCGCACACTTCTTCTATCCATAGGGCGCGGCCATGCTCTAGCGCGGCTTCTGGATAGAGCGCTGGGCTTGGCGTGTGCTTTTCGAAATAGCCGCAAATCGCGCTGCTGTCGTTAATGGCGAAATCTGGGTTATCGCCATCGGGCAAAAGAGCGGGAATGCGCTTGAACGGATTGATGGCCTCGAAACCTTCCGGCCAGCCCAACGGGCTGGGTCGCGGGTCATAATCATAGGCGATGTTTTTCTCCGCCGCGACGATGCGCGCCTTGCGGACAAATGGTGACAGAGGCGAACCCAATAGTTTCATAAAATAACTCCCGTAGTGGCGCATATAGTGGCGCATATATTGGCGCAATCCATAATCTGGAACAAGCTTATCGTTTTTGCCATACGAGCGAAGCTTTGGTCTTGTCACACGCCGAGGCAATGTTAGGCTGGGGTCACGTCACAAGGGAGAGAGTTACGTGAGCATTATATATCAAGCCAAATCCATCCGCACGATGGATCCCCACCAGCCCCAAGCCACGCATATTGCGGTCAAAGACCGGAAAATCTTGGCCGTCGGCAACGCCGATGATATCGCCGATTGGCAAGCCGCTTGGGGGCCGCTTGAGCTGAATACAGATTTCGCGCAACGCACCCTCTTGCCGGGCTTCATTGAAGGCCACGCGCATATGATGGAAGGCCTGTTGTGGGATTACCACTATGTCGGCTATTACGACCGCGAAGGCCCCGACGGCACAATTTGGCCGGGGCTGAAATCCATCGACGATGTGGTGGCGCATTTAAAACAAATTCAAGAGACCCGCGACGACCCCAGCCAACCCCTGATTGCTTGGGGCTTTGACCCGATTTATTTCGAGGGACGGCGCATGAGCGCCCCCGATTTGGATGCCGTATCGGGCGAATGTGCGGTCGCTGTGCTTCACGCCAGCTTGCATATTTTGAACGCCAATAATTTCATCATGGATGCGGCCGATGTGAAAAACGCCGACAATAGCGAATACATCCGCCGCGACGATAGCGGCAAACCAACGGGCGAATTTCTCGGCCAGCTCGGCATGTATATGGCCATGCGGACAACCGACTTAGACCTTTTGGCGGCCGCCTCTTCGCCCAAAACCTTGCAGACGTTTTCGCAAGTCGCCCGCCAAACGGGCGTCACCACTTGCACCGATTTGGCCAATCCCGTGCCAGAGGGCGCCGAAGTGGCGATGCGCGAAACCGTAGAAAAAGACAGTTTTCCTATGCGCCTCGTGGTCGCCTTTCAAGGCAATAGCCTGCCGCCCGAAGAAAGCGTTGCCCGCATGCAAGCCCTGCAAGACAAACAAAGCGATAAGCTGCGTTTCTCGCTGGTGAAATTCGTGGCCGATGGCTCCATTCAAGGCTTTAGCGCAAGGCTCAAATGGCCACATTATTATAATGGCGCGGCCAATGGGCTTTGGTATATCGAGCCTGAACGCTTGCGCGATTATCTCAAAGCCTTCACCCAAGCGGGCTTTCAATGCCACGTCCACACCAATGGCGACGAATGCACGGAAGTGACTTTGGACGCCATTGAAGATGCGCTTCGCGCGCATCCATGGCCGGACCATCGCCACACATTGCAACATTGCCAGATGGCCTCGCGGGCGCATTTCAAACGGATGAAAACTTTGGGCGTTGGCGTGAATTTATTTTCCAACCATTTGTATTATTGGGGCGACGAACACCGCGCCATTACCATGGGGCCAGAACGCGCAGGCCGCTTGGATGATGCGGGCGGCTGCCTCGAAGAAGGCGTGCCTCTGGCCATTCACTCCGATGCGCCGGTCACCGCTTTGGCGCCTTTGTTTACCGCTTGGTGTGCGGTCAATCGGGTGTCCTCTACGGGCGTGGCCTTGGGCGGCGAGAGCGAGAAAATTAGTGTCGAGCAAGCGCTATATGCCATCACCATGGGCGCCGCTTACTCGCTGAAAATGGAAACGGAAATCGGCAGTCTGGAAGTCGGCAAGCGCGCCGATATGGTTATTCTCGGCGACGACCCCGTGGATGTTGGCGCCTTGGGATTGAAAGATATTTCGGTGCTTGGCACGATGGTCGATGGCCATGTGCATCTCAATAAAGGGCGCGATGCATGAGCCAAGCCTCGCCCCTCCGCTTGGCGCCAAAGGTAAGCCTGACGATTATTGCGGGGTTTTTGGGCAGCGGCAAAACCAGCCTGCTGAACCATTTACTCACCCAATCGGGCGGGCGCAAAATCACCGCTTTGGTGAATGATTTCGGCGCGCTGAATATTGATAGCGAACTCATCGAAGCGCAGCATGGCAATCAAGTGTCGCTGACCAATGGCTGCATTTGCTGCTCCATTGGCGATGATTTAATGCGCAGTCTGGCCGATATTATGCGCCAAGACCCATTGCCCGATCATCTAATTATCGAAGCCAGCGGTGTCGCCGACCCGACCCGCATTGCCGCTTATGCCGCCGTCGACCCGCAATTGCGCCTCGATGGCATTGTGACTTTGGTCGATGCCGCCGCCCATGCGCTACACGCCCAAGACCCCTATTTGGCCGATAATTATCACAAGCAAATCGAGGCTGGCCACATGCTGCTGCTGTCGAAACCCGATTTGGTAGAGGACGCCCAAGTGGAAGCTTTGGAAGCCGCGCTTCTTGCCAGCCATCCCGCCAAGCCGCAAGCGCGGGTGCGCCACGGACACTTGCCCATCGAAGTGGTGCTGGGTTTGCGCGGCGACATAAATCTGCCACCGCTTGGAAGCCAAATAAAAGATCACGGTTTGGCCTCTTGGTCGGCGCATTTGCATGGCGATATCGCGCGCGAGGTTTTGGCCGAAAAAATTATCAGTCTGGCGCCTCATGTCTTGCGCGCCAAAGGGATTTTGCGCGACCCGCAAGGCGCTTATGCGGTGCATTATGCGGGCGGGCGCATTGATTTCGAAACGCTCGACATTACGCCATCGGGGCATTTTGTGCTTATCGGCAAGCCCGAGCTGCCCCCGGCCGACACCCTCTCCAATTTGTTTCAGTCGACGCCTGCCTGATGGTTTGGGATTTACCAACGCGGGTTTTTCATTGGGGCTTTGTGGTCAGCATCGCAGGCGCCTATATCAGCGGCGAGCGCGGCGCCTTGGATGTGCATGAGCTGTTCAGCCTGTTCGCCTTAGGGCTGATTGTGTTTCGTCTTATCTGGGGCGTGATTGGCTATGAGACGGCGCGGTTTTCGAATTTTCTCACAACGCCAGCCAAAATAGGGGCGTATTTTCGCCTCGTCATCGCGCGCGACACCCCGCTGCACAGCGGCCATAATCCGCTCGGCGGACTGGCTGTCATCGCGCTTTTAACAGTGATGGGCGCCATGGTCGTTACGGGATTATGGACGGGCGACGATATTTTATATGAAGCCCCCATGCCGATTTTGGGTCTTGCGCCCGAGCTGGCCGCGCCGATGGGCAGTTGGCATCAGGATATTCATCGGCTGGTTATTCCGCTCATCGCCCTGCATCTGTTGGCCATCGTGGCGCATCGAGTGTGGCTCGGAGAAAAACTAGTCAGCCGAATGGTGCGCGGCGGCACTGCGCCGCAAAAGCCAACCCGGCGCCAAACTTGGCTCGGCCTTGGCCTATTGGCATTTTGCGTGAGTGCCAGTCTTAGCCTCGCGCTGGTCACGCCGAATTTTATTTAATGCTTAATGCGGTAGCTGTCGTGGCACGATTTGCATGTGCCGCCGACGCGTTTGGCGGCTTTCCCCACCGCCGCTTTATCGCCACCGCGTGCGGCCGCGTTTAGGGCGCGCGCTGCGGAGGCATTGGCTTTGGCCTTGTTTTTGAAATCAGAAAAATCGTTCCAAAGCGCTTTGTCGGCGCCCATGCTGGGGCTGCCTTTGGGGAAATAATCGGGCATCTCGTCCGCCCAAGCGGCGATGCGAAGCGCGGCCGCTTGCACGCTCGCCATATCCCCAGCCGGTAAATGTTTTTTAAACACCGCCTGAATATCGCCGCCGCTTTGCTTAAACTTAGCCACGCGCTGCTCGACAATCGGGCTTTCAAATGTGCCCGGCTCATGCGCCATCACAGAAGGGCTAAAAGCCGCCATCGCTAGGCTGGCTGCAAAGATAAAACGCTTGGACATAAAACCTCTAATCGCGGAAAGACGGATCCATACGGTCGAGCTTGCGAAGCAAGGCCGGCCAAGCCAGCGCATCCACGCCCGGCTGGAAAAGCGTTGCCGATTGACCGTTCACGGTTTCAATGGCCGCGTGCGATGGCATATTGGGGGTGCCGCTCAGCGTACGAACCTGCGCGGTGCAGGCGCGCTCCAGAAAATAAATCGCCATGAAAGCCAAACCACACGTTTCGCCGACCGCCAAAGTGCCGTGATTGCGCAGCAACATAACTTTGCTATCGCCAATATCGGCAACCAAACGCTCGCGCTCATCGAGGTCGAGTGCCACGCCTTCATAGTCGTGATAGGCAAGATGCGACCGCACCAGCATCGCCATTTGCGATAGCGGCATCAGGCCTTGTTCTTGCGAAGCAACGGCCATGCCGTCATCTGTGTGCAAATGCAAAACGCATTGCGCATCTTCGCGGGCGCTGTGAATGGCCGAGTGAATGGTGAAACCCGCCGGATTTACAAAATACGGGCTGTCCATCACGATATTGCCTTCGAGGTCAATTTTCACCAAGCTGGAGGCGGTGATTTCTTCGAACAACATGCCGTAAGGATTGATCAGGAAGTGATGCTCTGGCCCTGGCACGCGCACGGAAATATGCGTGAAAATCATATCGTCCCAACCATACATGGCGACCAAACGATAGGTCGCGGCCAAGTCGACGCGTAGCTGCCACTCTTCGGCGCTAACCATATCTTGAACGTTTTTAATTTCTTCTGCTGCAGACATTTCGCTCTCCCTAAATTTTGTCTAGATTGTTCCCAAATGGATGGTTTGTCAATTGGCCTCGCGACCCGAATTCGATAAAACTTGCGCCAAAGCCGCCTGCCATTGCGCTTGTTTTTTGGCTCGTCGATCGGGCGACATGCGCGGGCTAAACTGCGCGTCCAGCGACCAGTTCTGCGCCAGCGCTTCCAAACTCTCAAACCAACCCAATTGCAACATCGCCAAAACGGCGGCGCCCAAGGCTGTGGTTTCGGTAATCTTCGGGCGGTCAATCGGCGCGTCGCAAATATCGGCGAGGTTTTGGCACAGATAATCATTGGCCACCATACCGCCATCCACGCGCAAACG
>JAQWIP010000130.1 GCA_029248825.1 Alphaproteobacteria bacterium
TTATGAAAAAAACTGTTTCTGCTCTGGTACTGGCCGCCGCTTTTGCGCTGCCAAACGCCGCTGTAGCTCTTGATTCTAGCTTCGATGCGATGTCGCAATCGGGCAACCACCAATTCTACGTTTGGTGCACAGGTAAAGCCGACTATAGCGCAGCCCAAAATGGCGCTGACGCGAAAGCCGCAAAAAAAGCCCTCGCTAGTAAAGCGGGTAGCAAGTGCTGGCCTGTATGGCAAGGTCTGGATAACTAAGCCATTTGGCTTTTATCTGGGACTGGATACCTAAGCGTATCCAACCTATATAGTTCAATGGCGGTCTTCGGGCCGCCGTTTTTCTATGCGCCAAAACATCTGCGCGAAACAAATGAATGGTGAGACTATGAATATGTCGGCAGTTATCGGTTTAGGCGCAGTTATCGTTTTGGGCGTGGTGCTATCGTCTTGCGGCACGGGCAAACCCCTCGGCGGGGATAAGCCCTATCACCATTTGGAAAAAGGCTTCCGCAATCCGCCCGGCAGCATGACCCGTTATGTTTCGGTTGGCCGACGATTGCAGTTTTTAGGCCAAGCCGTCTGGCGCCAAGTCACCCATAGCGGCCAGCCCATTCCCGCCTCCCACGCGCTGGCGCGCCAAGAAGCCAAAGCGCAATTGGCCGCCCTAGGCGATGCTGATTTCGTCAGCTGGATTGGCCATGCCAGTTTCCTCGTGCGCCTCGATGGCGTGAGCGTGCTAACCGATCCGGTGTTTGGCCGCCGCGCCAGCCCAATGTCTTTTGCCGGCCCCGCGCGCCTTTTGCCGCCCGGATTATTTATCGAAGACCTGCCGCCCATTGATGTCGTGGTCATCAGCCACGCCCATTACGACCATCTCGATGTGCATACGCTGGACAATTTGCCGAACCGCGAAAACATCACCGCCATTGTGCCGCTGGGCTTGGGCTCTTATTTCACCGAGCGCGGCTATGGCACCGTGCGGGAGGTGGATTGGTATGATGATGTCACTTTGCCATCGAACTCGGGCGAGTTTCGCCTGACCGCCTATCCGGCCGTGCATTGGTCAAACCGTTCGCCGTTTGACGTCAACCGCTCGCTATGGATGTCATATGGCTTTTCGGCCGGCGGTCGCTCGGTGTTTCACACAGGCGACACCGAAACCCATGACACTTTATTCTCCGATATCGGCGCGCATATGGCCAAAAACCATGGCGGTTGCGACCTCGGCTTGATGAGCATTGGCGCCTATGCGCCGCGCGATTTCATGAGCGGCGCGCATATGGACCCCGAAGGCGGCGCCGCCATGGGGCGCGATGTCGGCTGCAAACGCATGGTGCCAATGCATTGGGGAACCTTCATTTTATCCTTCGAACCATTTGAGGAACCGCGCGATCGTTTCGTCAAAGCGGCAGGCAATCAGGCGCTGGTGATGAAAATTGGTGAAAGCCTCAAAATGGAAGATATTTCTAACTAAACAAGCGTGAAAACCATGCTATAGAAACGCCATCCAGCATGGCCTCGTGGTGGAATCGGTAGACACAGCAGACTTAAAATCTGCGGCCCGAATGGGCGTGACGGTTCGAGTCCGTCCGAGGCCACCATGGCTCCAATAGATAATGAGATTAATTGGACACCCGACTACGGGGCTGCGCCCCTTCGCTGGCGGAGACTAGAAGCACTTGGCAGTTTACTGCCTTAGTGCGCTTTGTCCTTTTGGAAGCGGGCTAGGCAGTAAACTGCCAAGCCCTTCTAGCGCGAGGCCACTAGGGTTTGAATTAGGAATGAATGTGATTGTTGGGTGAGGTTTTACGCCACGCTTTCAGTTAAAACGTTGGTGTTTTTATTTCCCCGAAAAATCCTGCAAAAACTTATGCGTATCTCTCGCGGTTTTTACGGGCAATTCTTCATGCGCCAAATGCCCCGCTTGCGGATAGATAATCAGATGACTTCTCGAAATCGCGGCGTTCATGCGGATGCCATATTTCACTTTAATCAACTGGTCTTGCTGACCCCATAACAGCAGCGTCGGCACTTTTATTTTGCCCAAATGCGGCTCTAGAGACGCGCGGGTTTGGTAGCCCGCGAAACGCTTAATCGTCGCATCGCGCGAACCCGTCATCCGCAAAGTCTCCCAATAACGCTCGACCATTTCATCCGTCACAAAATTATCGGGGTCAGCCACCACGCCACGCAAAGTAGAGGCAAGCACGAACTTTGGCGTCACATAACGCATCATCATGCGGCCAAGCGATGAGCCAACTACATTAAACGCCCCGACACTCGTCTCATCTGGATCCCGCGTCATGCCCGACGAAGAAACCGGTACTAACGCCGCCACGCGTTTGGGATTGTCCAAAGCAAATTGCAGAGCCACCGCGCCGCCCATCGAATTGCCCGCAACGAATACCCGCTCCAAAGCAAACAAATCTGCAATCTCGCGCGTGAAACGCGACATCGCCTCGACACTATAATCATCCTCTGGCGTCGCGCCCGTCAGCCCATGGCCCGGCAAGTCGAAGCTGATAATACGATAATGCGCCCCCAACTCGCGCACCCATGGCTCCCATGTGTGCAGCGAGGCGTTCGAGCCGTGAATGAGCAGAAGCGGCGGGGCTTGTTTATTGCCCTCATCGCGAATATGCGCTTGCGCGCCCGAAGGCAATTCATAAATGAACGAGGCTGAATTGCGATATTTCGCAATCACATCATGGCGCAATAAGTCGGGCGTGATGAGAAACGTCGAGCTGACCAAAGCCAGCACGAGGATGGCCAAAAACCCAATCAGCAAAGTTCCAAGTATGCGTGTCAAAACCCTCAGCCTCCAAAGCCGTCTTTTTAAATCGCTTTCACAGTGGAGATATTCGCGCCCAACAACAAGGTAAATTCTGGCGCGTCAGCCGCGCCTTAGGCCGCTTTGAAGCGGTAGCGGGTCGAGCAATAGGGGCAGATAAT
>JAQWIP010000141.1 GCA_029248825.1 Alphaproteobacteria bacterium
TTTATCGTCGAGCCAGCCCTTGTTTATGAGCTGAAATCGAAACGCAATCGACATTTGGAAATCCAATTGGATATTGAAGTGATCAATGGTAGCGAGCGGTTGAACGAATATTTTTATGATGTCGACCCGCAATATGCCACCGCCACACGGCCAGAATATAGCGCCAAAGCCGGCTATATCGGCACGGAGCTTGGGCTTGGCCTATCGATACCAGTGAACCCGCAATTGCGCCTATTCGGCGGCTTTGACGTCGAGTTCTATGACGGCTCGGCCAATCAGGACAGTCCGCTGTTTAAAGATGAGATGGGCTATTCGGGCGGTCTTGGCTTGGTTTACACTTTCTTCGAAAGCGACGAGCGCGTGCCACGGCGCTAATTGGTGAGTGTCTTCAAAGTAAACGTGAAGTTCACACTGGTTTCCGGCTCGATGCTGGTGCCGACCACGCGCGAATAATCTCGCTCCATGGTGATCTGGAAAATCGTGCAATCGTCTTCATAGAGAAAAGCCGCCTCGGATTTGACCCTCGATTTGGTTTCTAAGTTTTCGCTTTGCGATGCGCTCAGGCTCCAGTTTTGCGACAGTTGCCAGTCTAAATTCGCGCTCGCTTCTTCTAGCAAGGCTTCGCCAGCGCCCAATTGTTCGGCTTCATAAAAACTATGTTCCAGCCCCAAAGAGAAGCCCGAGAAATCCAGCTCGGCCGAGCTTTCGCTGCGCAATATCGCATGGCTGTCTTTATCGACGCGCGCGTTTTGGGTTAGCGTCAGGGGGCCGATATAGAGCGCCCAATCGGCCAAAAGCGCCGAGGCATTGTCGCCATAGCCCGATTTTTGACTGAAGCTCAAGTCCGACAGATTATACGATTGGCCAAGGAAAAAAGAGCTACGCAGCCCGTTCGAGATATCCAAATCATGCGACAAGCCAAGGTTGATGCGGCTGGCCTCATTCTTGGGAGTGATGGGTTGAAACAATTGCGTGCGGGTCAAATCGAGACTGGCTTGCGAGATATAGGGGATGGAGGCGTATTTTTCATTTTCGCTGGCCAGCACCACTTGCGCTTTGGGCGTTAGGGTTTGGCGGCTGCCAGCGGTGAGGCGTTGCAGCGGATAAGACACGGTGAGCGAAGTCGCATTGGCGGCTAAAAGGTCTTCGGCCGCGTCTATCTCGTCGCTTTGAGCCTGGGTTTTTTCTTGGCCATAGTGATAGGCGTCCAGCACCAGACGATTATTGGCCTCCCAAACCCAGCCGCCTTGGCTGACTTGACGCCACGCCCAATCGAGCTGGCTTTGCAAGTGGCTGACATCAATGCCCAAGTCGCGCGTTTCTTGGGTTAAGCGATGGGTCATATCGAGCTGCCCGCCGAGTACGGCGGCATCAAAATAAATCTGATGGGTGAGCGAGGGCAGAAGGCTATCGACGGTGGCGGCGACTTCGGCGTCGACGGTATTGCGAAAGGTGCGAGCTTCTAGCGAGAGCTCTTGGGTGTTCCAAAGGCGGGTCGCGGTAAGGCGGTTTTCGAGGCGCGCGCTATCGGAGATTTTATAGCGTTTGAAAAACAAATCATCGCTGGCTTCTTGCAGCGAAAAATCGACATCCCAAGCGGCGAAGCGAAATTCGCCCGAGCCGACCAGCCCACCGCGCGTTTCTCTTTGCGTGTCCTCGGCCAATTTTGCGTCTGGTTGATGCACATAGGCGCTGAGTTGATAGCTGCCTTTTTGCGTAGATTGACGCCAATCTGTTTTTAAAAACGGGTCTTGCTTGGCGCTAAAGCGCGGCGTCACTGTGAGGTCATAATGGCTGGCGAGGTCGAAGAAATAGGGCGTTTCGACACTTTGGCCAAAGGTGCTGGAGCGCGGGAAAGCGGGGGCGAGAAAGCCGCTGCGGCGGCTTACTTCGGGGCCGGCATGGGCTAAATACGGCAGATAGGCGACGGGCAGGCCGAAGACTTCAAGGCGGGTATTTGTATAGACGACATCTTGTGCGGCTTGGTCGTAGTGAATGCGGCCGGCGCGCAATTGCCATAAGGGGCTGGCCTTGGGGTTTTCTTCGCAAGCCGGACACGACGTAAACACGCCGCCTTTTAGGTCAAGTTCAGCGCCCGTTTTTGTCGCTTCGGCGGCGCGAAGGCGCGCGCCTTTGGGCAATTGCATGCGTAAGTCTTGCAGCGTGCCACTTTTGAGAGTGCGGTTCATCTGTGCCGAGGCGGCGGTGATTTGGCTGCCATTGGCTTGGGTCAAAACCAGCGGGTCGGGGAGGGTGAGCTGTTCTGGCGACTTGGGCGTTTGGCGAGTTAAGCGCAAGCTTTGGGTGGTCAAAACCGCGTCGGCGCCCTCTAGGCGCACATTGCCCGAGGCGGTAATTGTGCCGCTGGTTTCCTCGAGGATAATCTCATCAGCTTCCAGCGCTTGGCGGTTTTGGCTATGCGCGGGCAAGGCAGCATAGGCCGCCAGACTGGCGAGCCAAACAGCGGTGTAAGAGAGAGCTTTTTTTGGCGGCTTCATGGCCTCAACATAGGCCTATTTGCTCAGCCGCAAAAGCAATTGCTTTGTTGCGAATGAAGGCTATTTTGAGGGCTAACGAAATAAAGCCATTTGCGGTGAGGCGGAACTATGCTCGAGCGTTTTAAATCTAACTCAGGTCATGTTGGCGGGGTGAGGTGCAAGTCGGTGTTTGTTGAGCCAACGCAAACCGCCGATGCTATGCTGATTGTTACCGACCACGACGCCGTAGATTATGAGTATATTGGTAAGAGAGCCGCTTTGATTATCGACACGCGCAACGCCATGAAAAACACGTCTGGCGCTGCCCCTATTGTGAAAGCGTAAGTGAGATGACTTTAGTTCCGATTATTATTTCAGGAGGTGCTGGCTCCAGATTATGGCCTGTTTCGCGCCATGCCGAGCCGAAGCCCTTCATGGAAGTGGCGGGCAAACCGCTGTTGGCACACGCGCTCGACCGCGCCTTGGTGGAAGGCGCAAGCGATGTTCTTATTGTCACCAATCAAGATCATTTGCATCTGTCGCAAAGTTTACTCGCTGAGGCGGCGCCGACTTGGCCGAGTAACTTATAAGTGG
>JAQWIP010000144.1 GCA_029248825.1 Alphaproteobacteria bacterium
ATTATCGGCAGGTTGCTCTGGCCCCTGATGGGTGCCATTGGCGGTAATCGCCAGCGAAAACGGATTGGCGAGAACTTGCAAGAGTTCCGAGTTTTTGCCCAAAGCCGCCATGGTCGCGTTCAGCGACGCAGCCGTGCCGCCCGAGAACTCGCCGTTCATGGCGCGCACGCGACCGCGAACTTGGTTGCAATGGGTGCCGAGTTTTTGCTTGGCCGCCTGTTGCAAGAAATAGACGCCCATATCAAAGGGGATGGAATCAAAGCCACAACTATGGACAATGCGCGCGCCCGAAGCTTTGGCCGCCGCGTCATGCGCGCCAATCATTTCATGCATCCAGCCTGGCTCGCCGCTGAGGTCGACATAATCAGTGCCAGCCGCCGCACAAGCGGCCACCACAGGCGAGCCGTATAATTGGTAAGGGCCAACTGTGGTCAGCAAAACTTTCGTGCTTTCCACCATGGCTTTCAGCGAGGCCGCGTCCTCCGCATCGGCCACCACGAGGGGCGTGTCTTGGGAGATGCCCATTTCGTCGCGCACTTGGGCAAGTTTGGTTTCGCTGCGCCCTGCCATCGCCCAATTGACGCTGCGGCCATATTGTTTGTGCATATATTCCGCCACCAAACGTCCGGTAAAGCCGCTGGCGCCGTAAACCACTATATCAAAATCTGTGTTGCTCATCTCATATCTCCCGAAAAATAACAGGCAGTCACTGCCCTTTGATTCGAATGTAAACCTTGCGGTTTTACATGCAAGGCTTGAGGTAAGAATTTAGCTGATATTTGCACTTTTCTTTTGCGCCGCGTTTGTTAGGCTCGGCACTGCAAATGTTTTGGGAGGAGCCTCATGTCCAGTACGTCAATCGAAACAGATTCCATTTATAAAGGGCGCCATTACGCTTTGGCCATTCTGGTGGTTATTTACACGTTCAATTTTATTGACCGCCAAATCCTCTCTATTCTGCTGGAGCCTGTGAAAAGCGAGCTTGGCTTGTCCGACACCGCTATGGGCATGTTGACGGGCTTTGCTTTTGCTATGTTCTATGCGACTTTGGGCATTCCCATCGCGCGCTTCGCCGACCGCACCAACCGCCGCAACCTCATCGCGGGCGCGCTGGGTATCTGGAGTATTTTCACCGCGCTTTCGGGTCTGGCGCAAAACTTCTGGCATTTATTAGCCGCACGTATTGGCGTCGGCGTCGGCGAAGCCGGTTGCTCGCCCCCCGCCCACTCGATGATTGCCGATTATTATCCAGCCGAACAACGCGCCACCGCTTTGGGCATTTATTCGCTCGGCATTCCTTTCGGCATTATGTTTGGGCTTTTTGCTGGCGGTTGGATTAACGAATTATTTGGCTGGCGCGCGGCGTTTTTCATCGTCGGCGTGCCTGGCATTTTGCTGGCTTTAATTACCCGCTTCACGCTGACCGAGCCACCTCGTGGCCTGGCAGAGGGGCGCGCCGACACCGGCGAACAGCCCAGCGTGCGCGAGACTTTGCGCTTTTTATGGGCGAAAAAATCTTTCCGCCATATGTCTTTCGCCGCCGCACTGACCGCCTTTGTCGGCTATGGGTTTATCACTTGGGCGCCGTCTTTCCTCATCCGTTCCTTTGGTATGAGCACGGGCGAGATTGGCACTTGGTTCGGCCTTATTCTGGGCGTGGCTGGCGGTATTGGCATCGCTTTGGGCGGCTATTTGGCCGATAAATTTGGCGCCAAAGACCCCAAATGGTTTCTTTGGGTTACCGCCTTTGCGCTGCTGATTATCATCCCGTTCAATGTCTTCGTCTATACGGCCACCAGTTCGACCATGGTGCTTTTGGCGATGATTATTCCGGTGCTGCTGGGCAATTTTTACCAAGCGACGACTTTCAGTCAGACCCAAGGCATTTCCGAACTGCGGATGCGGGCGGTGGCGGCAGGTATTTTATTGTTCATCTTGAACATGATCGGCCTCGGCCTTGGCCCGCAATTTGTGGGCATTGTCTCCGATCTCTTATCCGACCGTTACGGCCAAGAAAGCCTGCGCTATGCGCTGCTAATCTGCTCGCTGGTCAATCTCTGGGCGGCTGTGCATTATTTCATCGCGGGTCGTCATCTGAAGGATGATTTAATCACGGAAGGCTAACGCCATGACGCAGCCAACTAAATCTGCGGAGCCGCGTCCAAAGATGCGGTTCCTTTCGATGTTTAGCGAGATTGCGCCGCTGGCCGCTTTTTTCACCATGCATCAATATTTCGGCCTCTATGCCGCAGCGGCCGCTTCTGTGGGCGCCTCGGCTGTGCTGATTAGCGCCACTTGGGTGCTGGAAAAACGCTTGGCGCGGTTTGCCTTATTTGCCACCAGCATTGCCGCGCTGCTAACGCTTGCAGCCGTTTTGGCCGAGACCAAAACCTATATTAAAATTCAGCCGAGCTTGTTCTCTGGCGCCTTTGCTTTCGTGCTTTTGCTCGGGGCGTTGCGCGGGCGCGCGATGATGAAAGTTTTCTTTCATGCGCAATTTGACCTGCCAGAGAAAGTCTGGTTTTCGCTATCGTTGCGCTGGGGTCTGTTTTTCGCTGCCGCTACGGTGGCCAATGAAGTGGCTTGGCGGGCGTTAAGCGATGATGCTTGGGTGCTGTTCCGCGTGTTTATTATGGCGCCCGCGACGGGCTTATTCATGCTCGCGCAATTGCCCATCACCTTGCGCGGACGGCGCCAACAAGCCAAGGATATGCGCGAGTCTTAGCGCCGAAAGCGTTTGTAAAGACGCGACAAAGTAAGCCCCAAAAGCCAGAGAAGCATAAATTGTATGGCCATGAATTTGGCTTGCGTGGTTTGGCTGGCGCTATCGATTTGCGGCACGGTGAGGTCTGGAAAGCCATATAAGAGGGCGGCCAGTTGGAGGTTTTCGGCCACGTCCAAAATCATCACGCCGAACACGGGAAACAAGGCGAAAGGCAGCCAAGCGCGCGGCCCCATGAGCGCCAAAAACCCGCCAAAAAAAGCCCCATAGACGAGGGGGAACACCATATCGAGGCTCAAGGTGAAGCCTGCGTGGAGCGCGCGCCCTGCCTCGCCATAGAGCAGCAAATGTTCGCGCAGAGCCATTTGGTCATAGCCTTGCAACTCATCCAGCATCGGCGCGCCGAGTTGCGTTTTGAGCCATTGGAACCCAAGCATGCAAGCCACCACACCAAGCCCGCTGGCGAGCAATATATGCCGCTGCATCAAGCGCGTGGCCAGACGGCTAAGACTATCTTTGAGGGGCGATTGCATATTTTCTACCTCTTGCTATGTTTCGCAAATAAGTAAGCCTAGCATTTACAGCTCAGACAACAAGCCAGATAGATAGCCTTAGGCACAACCAAAGGAGCCCACCATGAGCCAAAAGTATAAAGCCGTTTTATGGGATTTCGGCGGGGTGATAACCTCCAGCCCTTTCGAGGCCTTCGCATTTTATGAAAAGCAACACGGCCTGCCAGAAAACTTCATTCGGGGCATTAACGCCACCGACCCCGATACCAATGCGTGGGCGCGGTTTGAGCGCAGCGATATCGACGCAGCCCGTTTCGACACAGCGTTTTTAAAAGAAGCCGAAGCGCGTGGCCATGCGGTGCGCGGTAGCGATGTGCTGGCGCTTTTGGCGGGCTCCATTCGCCCCG
>JAQWIP010000154.1 GCA_029248825.1 Alphaproteobacteria bacterium
AGCTGCGCAAAACATATTCTTGTATCGAGGCGCGGATCCACCACATGGCATAGGTCGCCAAGCGGAAGCCTCGGTCGGGGTCAAATTTTTGAACGGCGCGCATCAGCCCGACATTGCCTTCGGAAATAACTTCGCCAATCGGCAAACCGTAGCCGCGATAGCCCATGGCGATTTTGGCCACGAGGCGCAAATGGCTGGTGACCAATTTATGGGCTGATTTCGTGTCGCCTGATTTGGCGTAATCTTTCGCCAGTTCAAATTCCTCTTGCGCTTCGAGCATAGGAAATTTGCGAATATCCGTGAGGTATCGCGACAGGCTGCCTTCGGGATTTGGCGCAGGCGCAAGCGCCACCGCTTTCGATGCAGATGCCTTTTTGGCTGGCTTGATAGCTGTTTTTTTATCGCTCATAAGCTTTATATAGGCGCTCTTTATGGCGATTTAAAGACCCATGACACGCGTTTATGTCGCCAATTTCATCTCGGTGCTTTCCAAATCCTCGACCAATTGCTGCAAATCGGCGGGCAGTGGCGCTTCATAATAATGCGTCTCGCCCGTTATCGGATGCTCAAACCCAAGTACGGCCGCGTGCAAGGCCTGCCTATCGAGCGCGGTGAGAGCGGTTTTTTGCGCGTCGGTGAGATGAATAGCGCGGCTTTTCATGCCGCTGCCGTATAATTTATCACCCAAAACCGGATGGCTGATATGCGCCATATGCACCCGAATTTGGTGCGTGCGCCCGGTCTCCAACCGACATTCGACGAGGCTGACTTGGCCATTGGCGAATTGGCGTTGGCGGCGATAATGGGTGACCGCATGGCGCGCGGTCTTGGCCCGCGAGATGGCTATTTTTTTGCGATTATTGGTGGCGCGCGCCAAAGGCATATCGACGGTGCCAGCGGCGGGCAAAGGCACGCCCCAGACGAGCGCTTTATACAAGCGCTGCATGCGCCCGTCTTGGCCATGGGCGGCAAATTGTTCGCTTAAGCCGCGATGGGCTTTGTCGTTTTTGGCCACCACCATAATGCCGCTGGTGTCTTTATCGAGGCGATGGACAATGCCCGGACGTTTTTCGCCGCCAATGCCCGATAGCGTGTCGCCGCAATGTGCCAGCAGCGCATTGACCAATGTGTGGTCTGGACTACCCGGGGCGGGATGGACAACCATGCCAGCCGGTTTATTGACCACCAAGAGGGCGTCATCTTCGAAGATAATATCCAAAGCGATATCTTGCGCCGTCACCGTAGTGTCGATAGGCGGGGGTAAAATCAGCTCAACGATATCATCTTGTTTGACCCGCCAAGACGGGTCTTTTATGGTTGAGGACGCCTGTCGGCGCGTCACGACACATTGGCCATCTTTAATCAGCTCTTGCACGCGCACACGAGATAAATCTTCGCTGGCCATCGCCACACGGCGGTCTAAGCGCGCGCCATCCGAGGCGTAGTCTACGGCGAAAGCCAATTTTTCAGGGAGTTCAGTCATGTCTCAAGATACCGCCATGTCGCCAAATAAAGCAAATCGTGGAGACGCCGAAAACGCTTCCGAGGAAGCTATAGCACAACCTTCGACAAGGTATGTGCGTGTTTTGCTCATCGTCGTGATTGGCCTTGGCGTGCTGATGGTCGGCGGCGCGGCCGTGGTTATCGGCACCGTCATCAAACGCGTGTCCAACCCCGAAGCGGTGCCAGCCAAACCGGGCTTTGGCGAGACGGAAATTAGCATTCCCTTGGGCAGCCAAGTCATGGGCGTCGAGAACGGCGACACTCGCATCATCGTCAAATTGCAAGACGAGCAAGGCCCGCTTCTGCTGTTGCTCGACCCCCGCAAGGGCGAAGAAAAAGGGCGCATCCGTCTGCGCCCGCAAGCGCAATAATCCGGTTTGGGAGAGGTCGATATGATGAAACTTTCGATAAGTGCCAGCCTCGCTCTGGCGGTTCTCATCGGTCTGATTGTTCTCTATCAGGCCGGCAATCGCGAGACCCTAAGTGCTGCGCAATTTCGCGCCGATAGCGGTTATCTCGAGGCTCAACTTGGCGATGGGGTGACCGCCTATCAAATCAGCGGTCCGGAAACGGGGCCCGTGGTGATTGTCATTCATGGCGGCACGCTCGGGTCTTTGGCCTATCAAGCCTATGTGCCGCCCTTGGTAAAAGCGGGTTACCGCGTGGTGGTGTATGACCAATATGGGCGTGGGTTTTCTGACCGCCCCAAGGCGGGGCTGACGATCGATTTAATGCGCCATCAATTGCGCGAGCTGATGGATTATTTGCAAATTAAACAGGCGAATTTATTTGGCGTAAGCTTCGGGGGAGCTATTTTGGCGCGCTTTGGTGCCATGCATCCCGAGCGCGTTTCGGCTTTGGCCTATCAGGTTCCGGTGATTGAGGGCGCCAGTGTTGGGCTGACGGGCAAGCTGGTGGCCATGCCGATTATTGGCCAATTACTGTCGCGCTATGTGGCCATCCCGAGCATTATTGCTCGCGGCGAGAGTTTCGGCACACAAACCGAAGAGGCGCGCCGTGTCGTGGCGCATTTCACCGAGCAGTTTAACGTGCAAGGCACGGAGCGCATGATGCGCGACCTTTTGCTGGGCGATGCGCTATCGAGCCGAATGGGAGACCATGTCACGCTGGGCGCCTTGGGTTTGCCGGCGCAATTTGTCTATGCCACCGATGACCCTGAAATTAAAGCGGCACAAGTAGAAGCGGCTTTGGCGCATTATGCCGCGCCAGAGGTGCATCGCTATACGGGCGGGCATTTTTTCTCTTCCGGAAAAACCGAAGAACTGGCGGCTAAATTAGATGGATTTTTTGCGCGCTCGAAACCGCGTTAAAACGGCATCCAGCTTCTTTTGGGGCTGAATTTTACATAGCCAAGGCTGATGCCAACTTGATAGCCAACCCCAACGCGCATGGGGGCGACGACCGTATTGCCGCGTTGTAAATAGTGAAACGCCACGCCGCCAATGGCGATGAGCGAGCCGTCGACGCCTGGGATGCGTTTGTGCAAATCTTCGGGGTTTTTAATATTATAAACCAGCGCGAAGCTTTTGGAGCCAGTGGCGCCCATATCCACGCCAAGCGAGGGGCCGCGCCAATAAATCGGCTCTTCGCGGCCATCTTTAAACAAAAGCGTGCCGCGCCCATAGCGCACGCCGAACATCGCCGAGACGGATAATTCTTCGCCGCGAATAATCGCGCTCGGCATGCCATAGCGAGAAAACGCATGGTCGACAATCTCGGCCATAGACTCGGCGGTGGCTCCGAGATATTTGGCCGAGGCGATGACCAGACTATTCTCGGAAAAATCTTCAATATTGGGCGGGTTTTTGCGGGTCTCTTGCGCGTGCGCCGAGGCGACCAGCAGGGGGAGGCTGAGCGCGAGCCACAAGACACAAGCATAAAGCCGATATTGTCCCACTCGCTTTCCCCCCATTTTAGCGCTTATTTTAAAGCATCCTGCCAGTTATCGGAGGCGGCTGCAATAAAAGATGGATTGTCGAGGCCGCGCTCTAATTTGGCATAGGTGAAGCGCTTGCCGTCGCTAAAGGTAACGACGCCGCCCGCCGCTTCCAAAATCGCTTGGCCAGCGGCCGTGTCCCATTCCATGGTGCGGCCATAGCGCGGGTAAAAATCGGCCGAGCCTTCGGCCAAGAGGCAAAACTTATAGGAGGACGCGGTGGCAATGGTTTTGGTGACGTGCAATTGCTCGATAATATCTTGCGTCTCGCTGTCGCGATGCGAATAGCTGGCGATGACTTTCACGCCTTTTTCGGTAATTCGTTGGGTGCGCAAGCGGGTAGCTTGGCGGATATCCAAATCGCCATCGGGGGCGATGTCTAAGCGATAGGCGGCGTCTGTGCCGCTGAAATATAATTTCTCATGCACGGGCGCATAAATTACGCCAGCCACTGGCACGCGGTCGACAATTAGGCCGATGTTGACGGTGAAATTATCGCGTTTGGCGACGAAATCGCGCGTGCCGTCCAGCGGGTCGAGCAAGAAAAAAGCCGCATCGAGTTTTTCCGGAGCCTGCACCGAACAAGCCTCTTCGCCAATGACTTGCACGTGCGGCGCAATTTTGGCCAAAGCGGTTTCGAGCAAAACCTCGGCATCGCGGTCGGCTTGGGTGACCGGGGATTTATCGGCTTTGGTTTCTTCTTCCACGCCATTTTTGAAATGCGTCATAATCAGCGCGCCCGCGTCTAAAGACATTTGGCACAGGGCGCGCATGAAGTCGGGGGCGTGTGGGTCGAAGCCCAATTGGGAAATCAATTTGTCTGACATAGGCCTGTGCTTAGCACAGGCCTTGCCAAACGGGAAGTTAAACAGGGCTCGAATTAAGCGCTGCACTCCATTTCATCGGTGTTCACGCGATAGCCGCGTCCCCAAACGGTTTGGATGAGCGGCGAACGAGCGCCGGCTTTTTCAATTTTCTTGCGAAGCTTGCAAATAAACACATCGATGATTTTCATCTCAGGTTCATCCATGCCGCCATAGAGATGGTCGAGAAAACTCTCTTTGGAAACCACATTGCCTTTGCGCAAGCAAAGGAGTTCAAACATTTGATATTCTTTCGAGGTCAAATCGACCCGCTTGTCGCCGACAATCACATCGCGCGCCGTGAGGTTTAGCGTCAGCTCGCCAAATTGTAGAATATTTTGCGAATGGCCATTGGCGCGGCGCACCAGCGCTTGTAAGCGCGCCACCAGCTCTTGCATGTTAAAGGGTTTGAGCAGGTAATCATCGGCGCCACTTTGCAAACACGAGAGGCGCGATTCGACTTCTGCATCGCCAGAGAGAATAAGCACCGGCAGATTGGTATTTTTCTGGCGCAGGTTTTCCAACACTTCGTCGCCACGCATATCGGGCAGGCCAAGGTCGAGGATCATCACTTGATACTCATATAGGCCGGCCAATTCCAACCCATCTTCGCCACGGTCGGCTTCATCGACATGGAAGCCTTCGGCTTCTAGCGACTCGGTAATCGACTGGGCAATCCATACATCGTCTTCAATTAACAATACTCTCGCGGCGAACTCCTACGGTTACGGTTACGATTTGCAACTGGGTTCAGCTAACCGCAAAACCTCGCTCACAAACAAATCAACTTTTTGTGAGCGTGCGTGAGCTGGCGTCAAAACCCAAGCATGCCATGGGCTTTGCCGCCTAAAAAATCGAAACCTTAAATCCAAAACCAAGTCTT
>JAQWIP010000009.1 GCA_029248825.1 Alphaproteobacteria bacterium
CCTTAGGTGTGGGACCGTCGAAACCTATTGTGAGTAGCCGCAAGGAATATGTCGAAAGATTTGAAACCCCCTTCGAGCGATGATTTTCACGATGCCATTGAGCTTATGTTTTTTGCCTATCGTGATTTCATTGCCGACCCAGATGTTATTTTAGCGGCGCATGATTTTGGCCGAGCGCATCACCGTGTCTTGCATTTTGTCGCCGGCAATCCGGGAATTTCCATCGCTGACCTTTTGGAAATTTTGCGCGTGACCAAGCAAAGTCTGGCGCGGGTTTTGCGCGAGCTTATCGATGCCCATTATATCGAGCAACGCATTGGCGCCAGCGATCGGCGCAAGCGATTGCTGTTTTTAACCCCCAAGGGCAACGCTCTGCATGAAAAACTCATCGCCCCGCAAGAGGCGCGTTTCGAGGCCGTGCTGGCGGCCATTGGCCCCGAGGTCTTTGCCCAATGGAAAAAAACCATGCGACTGATGATAAATCGCCAAGACCGCGAAAATGTTGATAATCTGATTGCAAGCTCGCGCGCGGCGCGAGAAACGGAGTAAGCCAATCGCCATGAGCCAACCGGACGAAACCACACCGCATATTTTAATCGTCGACGACGACACGCGAATCCGCGAGTTGCTGCAAAAATATCTCGCCGATAATGGCTATCGCACGTCCAGCGCCAGCGACGCCAAAGAAGCGCAAACCAAAATGGAAGCGCTGACCTATGACCTTCTGGTGTTGGATATTATGATGCCAGGGATTACCGGTTTGGAGTTCACCAAAGTTTTGCGCGAGGCGGAAAACGCCATCCCGATTTTGCTACTCACCGCATTGGCCGAAACCGAGCAGCGCATCGAAGGGCTGACCTCTGGAGCGGATGATTATTTGCCCAAGCCTTTCGACCCGAAAGAGCTTTTGCTGCGCGTGCAGAATATTTTGCGCCGCAGTGGTGGCGAAGAAAACACCATCGCCCCGCCCGAAGAAGTGCGTTTTGGCGACTATCTATTCCGCTATGAGCGCGGCGAGCTGACCCGCGAGGGCGAGCGCATTACGCTGACCACGCGCGAGATAGAAGTCTTGCGCTGCCTCACCCAATCGCCGGGCAGCATTGTGACCCGCATGGAGCTGGCCGATGGCGAAGATATTTCCGAGCGCGCCATTGATGTGCAAATCAATCGCTTGCGCCGCAAAATAGAAGCCGACCCGCGCGACCCGCTTTACCTGCAAACTGTGCGCGGCTCTGGCTATGTTTTGAGAACGGATTAAACAGATGCGGTTTCTCTTCTCCTTCTCGCTGAGCGCCTTTTTAAAAACCTATATGCCGACGGGGCTGTTTCCGCGCTCGCTGTTGATTATTGTGATGCCTGTGGTGGTGACGCAAATCGTTGTCGCTTTCGTATTTATGGAGCGCCATTGGTCTACCGTGACGCAGCGCCTATCGCGCGCCGTGGTATCCGATATCACCATGCTGACCGATTTGCGGATGCGCGAGCTAGGCGGCGATGGCGAATTATTGAGCCAATTGGCTGGCGATGCTTTTGCCATGTCAGTGGCCTTCTTGCCCGGCGAGTCGCTGCCGCAAGATAAAGAAGTGCCGATTGTCGCCCTGCTCCACCAATCTTTATCGCGCGAGCTGAGCCAGCAAGTCGGGCGCCCGTTTTGGGTGGACACGGAAACTTACGAAAACTATGTCGACATTCGCGTGCTGTTGCCTGGCGAAGTGATGCGCGTCTTGGCGCAACGAAAACGCGTTTACGCCACCAATTCGCATATTTTTATGATTTGGATGATTGGCACATCGGTGATTTTGCTGATGGTTTCGGGGGTGTTTTTGCGCAATCAAATTCGCCCCATTCAGCGCCTCGCCGAAGCCGCACAAGAATTTGGCAAAGGCCGCGATACGCCAAACTTTCGCCCCGCAGGCGCTGCCGAAGTGCGCAGTGCCGCCGCCAGTTTTATTGAAATGCGCGACCGCATTCAGCGCCAAATCGAGCAGCGTACCACCATGTTGGCTGGCGTAAGCCATGATTTGCGCACGCCGCTGACGCGGCTGAAATTGCAATTGGCCATGCTGCCCCAAGGCAATGAGATTGAAGAGCTGAATACCGATATTTCGGAAATGGAAGATATGCTGGATGATTATCTGGCGTTTGCGCGCGGCTATCAGGGCGAGAGCGCGTCAATGGCGAAACTGGCGCCTTTCATGACGCAAATTCACCATGACGCCGAACGCCGCTGGCCCGATGTGCAATTGCGCCTCACCGATACGCTGGATATGGAAGTGGCGATGAAGCAAAATGCTTTGCGCCGCTGTGTCATCAATCTGGTCAATAATGCCTGCAATCATGCCGCGCTTGTGCATGTGGCAGCGCAGATGAACAGCAATCGTAAAATGGTTCACATCACCGTCGACGACAATGGCACGGGCATTCCGGAAGATAAATTAGAAGAAGTGTTCCGCCCGTTCTTCCGCCTCGATGATGCGCGCAATGCACAAATGGGCGGCACGGGGCTTGGCCTTGCCATTGCCCGCGATGTGGCGCGCGGCCATGGCGGCGATATTGTTTTATCGAAAAGTGCGCTCGGCGGCTTGCGCGCGACCGTGTCGCTTCCGGTTTAATTTTTTTTCGGGTCGGTGCCGATTTGCGCCAATGCCACGGCGCGGGTTTGCGCTGCCTTCGTGGCCCGCTGCAGGAGCTGGCTTAACCCATCGTCTTTCGCCATGAGAACTTCTAAAGCCGCCTCTGTCGTGCCGCCGGGCGAGGTTACGTTTTGGCGCAATTCGGCACTCGACGTTTGCGTTTGCGCCAACATGGCGGCGGCGCCGACAATCGTTTGCTCGGCCAATTGGCGCGCCATATCTTGCGGCAGACCCAACTGCTCACCGGCCGCGGCCATGGCTTCGGCCATATGAAAAATATACGCAGGCCCCGAGCCAGAAATAGCCGTGACCGCATCGATAGCGGCTTCGGTTTCCAGCCAGACGGTTTGCCCTACTGCTTGCAATAAAGCTTCGGCGGCGGCGCTTTGGGTTGGCGTTACTTTGGCGTCGGCATAAAGCCCCGTCATGCCCTTGCCGATGGCGGCGGGCGTATTGGGCATGGTGCGAATGCAAGCGAGCGTTTCGCCCAACATGGAAGCCAGCGTGGCCAATGGCACGCCCGCCATCAGCGAGACAACCAAGGAGCCATCGGGCAGAGAAAGCTCGGGCAGAACCGCTTCGATGAATTGCGGCTTAATCGCCAAAATTGTGATGTCGGGGGCATGGGCGGCGAGGCTTTGCGCGTCTGGATTGAGGGTGACGCCGCTGTTTTTTAGCGCTTCGCTGGGCTTGGGGTCTTGCACCAGAAATTGGCTCGGCGCGAGACCCGCCGCCAGCCAGCCATCGAGCAAAGCCATGCCCATTTTGCCACCGCCCACAAGAAAAAGGCTTTGGCCAGCGAGCAGATTTTTTAGCTGACTATGCATCGCCTCGTGTCTCGAACAGGCTGCTTTGCAGCGCCTCTTGCGGCGAATGACCTGCCCAAATGAGGAATTGGAAAGCCGGAAAAAACCGTTCGCAGGTCTCGAGCGCGTGATTGATGAGTTCTTGGCATTGGCCTTCCGATAGGCCGCCGCTGACAAACATGGTGCTGCGGAATAAAATCGCGCCATCACCCGACCAAATGTCGAAATGGCCGAGCCATAACTGCTCATTGATGAGCGCCAATAGCTCATGCACTTCGGCGCGCTTGCCTTTGGGGGCGCGCGTATCGAGAACGCTGGCGACATGCAGACCGCCCAAATCAGGGCGCCAGCTAATCGCCAAATGATAATCGCTATGGACGCCCGAGATGCACACATTCACATCGTCTTGCGTGCCACGCTCAAACGGCCATTCATGCGTGCAGGCCAGCCCCTCAATCAAATCGATTGGGTGTTCAACGTCGATATTATGGGCAATTGCGGAGCTCATTCAGACGACCTCGTTAAGTAATGACTACAT
>JAQWIP010000011.1 GCA_029248825.1 Alphaproteobacteria bacterium
AGAACAAAAACGTCGACTGCACAATCGGGCAAAGTCCAGACGAAGAAAAACAACCTCAGTCAGCGTGATTATCTTGTCACGAACGAGAGAACCTTGCGCGTTCGGCCTTTATGTATCGAGCCCCTCGCGCAACACTTCCAACTCCAACCACTCTTCCTCAGCCGCCGCCAAATCGGCCTGTGCTTTGGCCAATCTTTTCACCGCCGCATCAAACTGTTCTGGGGCTTTGATAAACAAGTCCGCATCGGCTAAAAGTGCCCCTGCCTTTTCGATAACGACGCCCAAGGCCTGCATTTCGCTGGGTAGTTTTTCCAAGCGGAACTTATGTTTATAGCTCATTTTAGCCTGCGGTTTGCCGGGCTTTGCTCCCTCGACCGTGTCCGCGTATTTGTCCGCGCCAGTGTCCAACTTGTTAGCTGCCAGCGGGTTGGCCTCTGCCACTTTATCTTTGTTTTTGAGGCGCGCTTTTTGCTGCACCTTCATATCGGAATAGCCGCCCGCATATTCGAGCCATTTGCCGTCGCCCTCCGCGTTAAACACACTGGTGACGGTGCGGTCGAGGAAATCTCGGTCATGGCTGACCAAAATAACCGTGCCTTCATAGGCGCCGATCATCTCTTGCAAAAGATCGAGTGTCTCTAAATCTAAGTCATTGGTCGGCTCATCCATGACCAAAAGATTGGAAGGCTGGCGTAAGCCGCGGGCCAAAAACAGCCGCGCCTGCTCGCCGCCCGAGAGCACTGAAACGGGCGTACGCATTTGCGCGGGATGGAACAGAAAGTTCTTCATATAGCCGATGACATGCATACTATCGTCGCCCAGCGGCACCCGGTCGCCCGAGCCATCGGTCAGCGCATCCTTCACGTTCCAGTCTTGTTTTATGCCGACCCGCTGTTGGTCGAGCAGCAAAGGCGTGAGGTTTTTGCCCAAGCGTATATTGCCGCTATCGGTTTCCAGCTTACCCAACAGCAAGTTTAGCAAGGTGGTTTTGCCGGCTCCATTGGCGCCAATCAGCCCGATGCGCGCGCCGCGTTTAATTTGCGTGGTAAAATTCTCGACGATTCTCTTGTCGCCAAACGTTTTATAAATCTCATCCGCCTTGACCACCAGCTTGCCCGATTGTGCGCCCGCCTGCATCACGGCATCCACAGCCCCTTGGGGGCCGCGATAATCGCGTTGTTGTTTGCGTAAACTCGACAAATCGCCCATGCGTTTCACATTGCGCTTACGCCGCGCGGTCACGCCGTAGCGCACCCAGTCTTCTTCGCGGGCAATCTTGCGCGCCAATTTATGCTGCTCGCTGGCCTCGCGCTCCAGCTCTTCGTCTCGCCAATCCTCAAAAAACGCAAAGCTCTTGCGCATAATCTTGGTTTTACCGCGGTCGAGCCAAACCGTTTGATTGGCCATATTCGAAAGAAAGCGCCGATCATGGCTGACCAAAACAAGGGCGGAGTTGATCTGGCGCAAAGCCTGCTCGAGCCACTCGATGGCGGGCAGGTCTAAATGGTTGGTTGGCTCATCGAGCAGCAAAACCTCGGGCTGCGTCGCCATGGCCTTGGCCAAAGCCACGCGCCGCCGCTCGCCGCCAGACAGAGGCGCCAAATCGGCTTCGGGCGTGACATGTAAATCGGCCATCAACTGAAAGGCGCGTTGTCGGTCTTCATTGTTCAACACGTCTTGCAGCACATAGTCTTCGGCGGTTTTAAAGCCGTCGAAACTGGGGTCTTGCGCCAGATATTCAATGGCAATGCCAGGCTGGACAAAGCGCTCGCCGTCGTCGGCATCGACGAGGCCAGCAATGATTTTCAGCAGGGTAGATTTGCCCGAGCCATTGCGCCCGACCAAGCAAATGCGGTCTTCGCGGCTAACCGATAGGCCCGCGCCATCCAGCAAGGGCTGCACCCCATGTGTGAGGTGGATGTTGTCGACATAAAGAATGGGAGGGCTGGCGGCCATAAAAAAAGCAGACTTTCGAATTGCAGGAAGCGCATCTATAGCCTGTCGCAAGGGGCGTGGGAATGGGGAAATGGTGGGGTTGGTAAACTTAGCGGGGGTAGGATTCCTAAGAAGGCGCAAGGCGGGCTAGAGCCTTCTGCGAAAGCAAAGCCCTTTTAGCGTGAACTTAGGTGGAAATCCGTTCCCACAGCAACCAATAAAAAAGCCCCCAGGAAAGGGGCTTTTTTATTGGTTGCGGGGGTAGGATTTGAACCTACGACCTTCAGGTTATGAGCTTGACGGTCGTGAGTAAAATCAATAGCTTAGAAGAAAGTTTATAGGTAAAGTTTATAGGTAAACTGACCTCAAAGTTTATAATCAGGGAGCTGAAACCCTCAGAAATCTGGGATAAAATGACTAGCCGTAACGCGCTTAATACCGCCATCATAAACATACAAACAGGGCTAGCCAGCGATACGGTAAACGCCAGCCCTTATTACCAAGCTCGTGTATGGGTAGAAAAGTTAGGCGGCTATAAGTCTAAAAGCACCCGCGAAAAAGTCAGGGTTAAAGCCATAAAAAGGGCTAAGGAGATATTTT
>JAQWIP010000062.1 GCA_029248825.1 Alphaproteobacteria bacterium
AGTAAATCAACGGGTTATATTTACACTCGGGGGACTGTTTTCAGGCTCCCGAGTGTTTGTTTTTGTGCTATGTTTTAAGGGTATTTCGCGCCTTCTTTGGGTGCCATTCAGAAAGCTTATTTGTGACCCATACGCCTGAAAATTCGCCGGAAGACAATATCGAAAACGAAGATGATATTGTCGATGCCCCGCAAGACGAGGCAACGGGCGCGACCGAGGAAGAAGCGGGTTCGGGCGGAGACGCTGAGCCGCCCGTGGTCGGCTTTGTGCCTGGCGAGGATGACGGCGACATAGAACCGATTACCATTGAGGAGGAGATGAAGACCTCCTATCTCGATTATGCCATGAGCGTGATTGTCTCGCGCGCGCTGCCAGATGTGCGCGACGGGCTGAAGCCTGTGCATCGGCGGATTTTGTTTTCGATGAATGAAAACGGCTATGATTACAACAAGCCGTATCGCAAATCGGCGCGTGTGGTGGGCGATGTGATTGGTAAATATCACCCGCATGGCGACCAATCGATTTACGATGCTTTGGTGCGCATGGAACAAGAGTTCTCGATGCGCCTGCCATTGCTCGACGGGCAAGGCAATTTCGGCTCGGTCGATGGCGACCCGCCTGCTGCGATGCGTTACACCGAAGTGCGTATGGCCAAGCCAGCGCATTCTATTCTGGCCGATATCGACAAAGACACGGTCGATTTTCAAGACAATTATGATAGCTCCGAGCGCGAGCCGAAAGTTCTGCCAGCGCGCCTGCCAAACCTTCTGGTCAATGGCGCCAATGGTATTGCCGTGGGCATGGCGACCAATGTGCCGCCGCATAACCTCGGTGAGCTGATTGATGCGGCGCAAGCCTTGATTGAAACCCCTAGCATGACCGATGAGGACGTGCTGGCGATTGTGCCGGGCCCAGATTTCCCCACGGGCGCGTTGATTTTGGGCAATACGGGTTCGTCTTCGTCGGTTCTGACGGGGCGCGGCTCGATTATTATGCGCGGACGCGCCGCCGTGGAAGAAATTCGCAAAGATCGCGAAGCGATTATCATTACCGAAATTCCCTATCAAGTGAATAAATCGGCGATGATTGAGAAAATCGCTGATTTGGTGCGCGATAAAGTCATCGAAGGCATTGCAGATTTGCGCGACGAGAGCGACCGACACGGTATGCGGGTTGTGGTGGAGTTGAAACGCGACGCTGTGGCCGATGTGGTGCTGAACCAATTATATCGTTTCTCACAGCTGCAAACCAGTTTTGGCTCCAATATGCTGGCGCTGACCAATGGTCGCCCGCTATTGATGAACGTGCGCCAAATGCTCCATTGCTTCATCACCTTCCGCGAAGAAGTGGTGACGCGCCGCTCGAAATTTGAGCTGAATAAAGCGCGCGATCGCGCCCATGTTTTGGTCGGACTGGCGATTGCTGTCAGCAATATTGATGAAGTGATTTCGGTTATTCGCAAAGCGCCATCGCCGCAAGAGGCGCGCCGTCAATTGATGGAACGCCATTGGCCTGCCTCGGATGTGGCCGAGCTGATTGCCCTCATCGATGACCCGCGCCACCGCGTGGCGGAAGATGGCACTTATGTGCTGAGCGAAGCGCAAGCGCGCGCCATTCTGGAGCTGCGCCTGCAACGCCTGACGGCTATGGGGCGCGATGAAATTGGCGATGAGCTAAAAGTATTGGGCGAAGAAATTGCTGATTTGCTAGATATTTTGCGCAGTCGCGAGCGGGTGATGACGATTATCAAGGCCGAATTGGCCGAGGTAAAAGAAGAATTTGCGACGCCGCGCCGCTCTGAGTTTATCGAACATGATGGCGAAGTGAACGACGAGTCGCTGATTCCGCGCGAAGATATGGTGGTGACGGTTAGTCACGCCGGCTATATCAAGCGCGTGCCGCTATCCACCTATCGCGCGCAGCGTCGCGGCGGCAAGGGGCGCTCGGGCATGGCGACCAAAGACGAGGATTTCGTATCGCGGATTTTCGTCGCTAATACCCATCAGCCAGTGCTGTTCTTCTCGACCACGGGCATGGTCTATAAAATGAAAGTCTATCGTCTGCCGGCGGGTAGTCCGCAGTCGAAAGGCAAGGCTTTGGTAAATCTCTTACCGCTCGATGAAGGGGAGAAAATCGCCGATATCATGGCTTTGCCCGCCGATGAAGAGAGCTGGGCGGATTTGAACGTGATGTTTGCCACAAGTCTGGGCAATGTGCGGCGCAATGACCTGTCCGATTTCGTGCAAATCAACCGCAATGGTAAAATCGCTATGAAGCCCGATGAGGGCGAGCGGATTATTGGCGTGGAAACCTGTAACCCGAGCGATGATGTGCTGCTGACCAGTTCCAGCGGGCGCGCCATTCGCTTCCCCGTAGATAAAGTGCGCGTGTTCCGCAGCCGCAATTCGACGGGCGTGCGTGGCATTCGCCTCGATGCGGGCGCCAGCGTTATCTCTTTGGCGATTTTACGCGGTAGCGATGCCTCGCCGGCCGAACGCGCCACTTATTTGAAACAGGCGGCCGCCATTCGCCGCGCTGCCTCTGGCGATGAGGCCGAGGTGGAAGAAGCCACTTTGGACGAAGAAGAAGCCACAGAAGAAGTCGCTTTGTCGTCCGAGCGCTATGCCGAAATGGGCGCCAATGAGCAGTTTATTCTAGCGGTCAGCGAAAACGGCTATGGCAAACGCTCGTCGGCCTATGAATATCGCGTCTCTGGACGTGGCGGCAAGGGAATCCTTGCCATGACCGTGACGGAGCGCAATGGCCAGCTGTTGGCGGCTTTCCCCGTCGAGGAAGTCGACCAGATTATGCTGGTGACCGATGGCGGCACGCTTATTCGCTGTCCGGTGGATGGCATTCGCATCGCGGGGCGCAATACGCAAGGCGTTACGATTTTCAAAACCGAATACGACGCGAAAGTGGTTTCGGTGGCGCATTTGGGCGAAGCCTCGGATGAGGAGGAGCTGGACGAAGACGATGAAGCGGATAGTTCAATTCCAGATGATGTTCCAGATGAGGCTACAGATGATGCGGCTTCCCCTGATA
>JAQWIP010000084.1 GCA_029248825.1 Alphaproteobacteria bacterium
CCAAAATTGTGCCTAGCGCGCGATTATAGCCGGTATCAATGGCCATGATGGGCGCTTTGCCCGCCGCGATTTCTTCTCGGATACGCTCAAAAATCAGCACATTGGCGTCGACGGCCATACCCACGGTCAACACGATGCCCGCAATACCCGGCAGCGTCAGCGTGGCTTGCAAGCCCGATAAGACCGCCATGATAAGCCCCAAATTGGCCACAAGCGCGATATTGGCGTAAAGCCCAAACAAGTTATAGCTGATGATCATAAACACAATCACCGCCAAGAAACCGACGATAAGCGCGATGCGCCCCGCCGCTACACTATCGGCACCCAGACCTGGGCCGACCGTGCGCTCTTCCAAAATCGTCATCGGCGCGGGCAAAGCACCGGCGCGCAAAAGAATGGAAAGGTCATTGGCTTCTTGCACCGAGAAATTACCCGTGATCCGCCCTGCTCCGCCCAAAATGGCGGATTGAATAATCGGCGCGGAGATAATTTTCTCATCGAGAACAATCGCGAAAGGCCGCCCGACATTGGCTTGTGTCACTTCGCCAAATTTCTTGGCTCCCACCGTATCAAAACGGAAGTTCACTTCGGGCGTATTGGTTTGCGGGTCAAAGCCCACCGAAGCATCAACCAGCCGCTCGCCGCTTACCATGGCGCGACGACGAATAAGATACGGCACCGCCGGCTCGCTATCGGTGTAATGCACGCGCGCACCAGTTGGGGCGCGTTTGCCGTCGACGACCTCATAAGCGCTCATGCTTTGGTCGACCAGATGGAAGTTCAGCTTGGCGGTTTGGCCGAGCAAGGCTTTCAAACGCTGCGGGTCATCGAGGCCTGGCACTTGCACCAGAATGCGCGTCTCCCCTTGGCGCTGAATGGTTGGCTCTGTGGTGCCAAGCTCATCGACGCGGCGACGAATAATCTCAATCGACTGCTGCAAAGTGCGCGTGTTGCGCGCCGCAATCGCCTCTTCGGTGACTTTCAACTCAAAGGTCAGGTCTTGCGTGTTTTCCACATCCAAATCGACACCTTGGCTAAAGCCGCTGATGACATTGGCGGTAATCGGCTGCGACAGGCCTTGCAAAAGCGTTTTGGCTTTTTCCAAATCTTCCGCTTTGCGGATGGAAACAGTCACGCCGCCATTGATGCGCCCCAGCCCCGTATAGCCGACGCGCTCGCCGCGCAAAGCCAAACGCACGTCCGAGGTTAAGTCTTCCAACCGTTCGCGTTGCACCGAGTCCGTATCGACCGCCAGCAGCAAATGCGAGCCGCCTTGCAGGTCGAGACCGAGGTTTAACGTGCTGGTCGGTAAAATCTCCAGCATCGAGGCGCGGGTATTCTCACTCAAGAAATTTGGCAGTGAAAATAGAAAACCGAGGAATAGCACAAGGGCAATTCCAGCTATTTTGAGGCGTGAAAAATGCAGCATAAGGCTCGCTTAATCCTTCTTGGACGGCTCGTTTTTACCACGAACAGAAATAATCATTGATTTAACCACTTTGACGCGCGCGCTTTCGCCGAAATCGACTTCCAGCTCGTCGTCGCCCACTTTCGCCACTTTGCCAATCAGCCCGCCTTGCGTGACCACAGTGTCATTGCGTTTGACCGAGGCAATCATCGCCGTATGTTCTTTTTGCCGACGCGATTGGGGCCGCAAAATCATGAAATAAATAATGCCAAATACCATCAACAGCGGGAATAGCATTTCAAACAAAGCGGAACCGCCCGAAGCGGATTGGGCGTAAGCCGGTGAAATAAACATGAGAATCTCCTAGTGATCTTGCTCTGGACTATACGCAAGATGTCGCGTTTGGCCAAGCATTTCTGCTTGATTGGCCGCTATTTAGACGGGTTTTTTTAAATCAAAGACTTGGGGTTCACCGCCCGCGTGCCTTTGCGAACCTCAAAGTGGACTTGCGGCTGGTCGACGCTGCCCGTCTGCCCCACTTCGGCGATAGATTGCCCCTGTTTCACCCGCTCGCCCGGCTTCACCAAAAACTTAGAGGCATGCGCATAAGCCGTCACCCAGCCCTCGCCGTGGCGCACCAAAAGCAGATTGCCATAGCCGCGCAATTCATTGCCGACATAGACCACAACGCCATTTTCCGCCGCCTTAATGGGCGTGCCAGCGCGCGCCGCAATGTTAATGCCATCATTGTGCAGCCCGTTGGGCTTGGTGCCGAAGTTGGAAATCACCCGCCCCTGCACAGGCACTTGAAAGCGGCCCACTCGACGCGGCGCGCTCGGCAAGGCGGCGCGTTTGGCTGGTTTGCGGCTGGCGATTTTTTTCGTCCGCGGTTTGACAGACTTGCTATCCGGCAGATTGCCAGAGCGACGCGCCACGCGTCCGGCGCGCTCATCTGGCACTTGCAGCTTTTGGCCAATTTGAATGCCATAGGGTTTAGAGATTTGGTTCAAAGACGCCAAGGTCGAGACATCGGTATTATATTGGCGCGAGATGGCGTAGAGCGTTTCTTTGGCGCGCACCTTATGGAAGGCCTGCACGGGCAGTTTAATCTTCGCCCCTGCCGCCAAGCGATATGGCGGGCGGGCTTTATTGACCTCCAGTAGCGCGCGCAGTGGCACTTTATGGCGCAGCGATATCTTATAATAGGTGTCGCCTTTTCGCACACTTAGGCTGCCCTTGGAGGCCACGGGCGAGGCGCGCGCGCGGCGCTCTCGGCGCACCATATCGAAAAAGCCAAAGCCCTTGGCCTCGGTTTGCTTACTATACCATTTCGCGGGCAAAGGCGCGCAGGCGGCCAGCAAGGCGAAAACCACGAGGCTCAAGCCGATGGGAGAGGCTCGCTTGGGAAGCGCAACGCAGATTTGATTTTGTCGCTTCATCCCAAAGTCTATCCTAAAATAATTTCGCCAATTTCTTTGTCAAAGACGCACTCGTATGATCCATATGCAGCGGCGTGATGGAAATATCGCCTTGCATAATCGCCTCAATATCCGTGCCCTTATGGGGCGTGCTGAGGGCGCGCTCGAAACGATACCAAAAATATGTATTGCCATGCGGCTCGGTGCGCGCCTCTAAGCCCAAAATGCGTTTGTCGCGCAAGCCCTGTTTGGTAATGCGGATTTTCGGCTTTTGGCTCGGCTCAATATCGGGGAAGTTAATATTTATCAAAGTCCCTTTTTGCCAGTCGAGCTTGAGCAGGTTTCGAATAATCGCCGGCGCGTATTTTTCCGCCACCTCAAACTTGGGCAGGTAAGCGCCAATCGGGTCGGCGAAGTTAATCGCTTGGCTCATGGCGATAGATGGAATGCCCAAGAGCGTGCCTTCTTTGGCCACGGCCACTGTGCCAGAATAGCTGACGTCTTCGGCGATATTTTGGCCGAAGTTGACGCCCGACAAAATGAGGTCGGGCAATTTATCTTTCATCAAATGGCGCGTTGCCACCATCACGCAATCGGTGGGCGTGCCGGTAATCGCAAAGCGGCGGGGGCCGAGTTTCTTCATCCGCAGAGGTTTCGATAGGCTTAGCGAATGGCTCGCACCGCTCATCTCTTCGGCAGGAGCGACCACCCAAACGTCATCCGACAGCGCCTTGGCAATTTTAGTCGTCGTCTTAATACCAGGGGCATTAATGCCATCATCATTGCTGACCAGAATACGGCCTACGGGTTTACCCATGTGTCTTCACCTCTACTTTTTCGGCTCTATTTTGGTTTGACCACCCATATAGGGTTGTAAAACCTCAGGGATGGAAATCGAGCCATCCGCGTTTATATAATTTTCTAGCACCGCCACCAATGTGCGCCCCACGGCCAGTCCCGAGCCATTGAGCGTATGCACATAATGCGTGGTTTTTTCGCCATCCCCACGATAGCGCGCGTTCATTCGACGGCCTTGGAAATCGCCGCAATAGGATACGCTGGAAATCTCGCGATAGGCGTTTTGCCCCGGCAACCAGACTTCGAGGTCATAGGTTTTGCGCGCGCCAAAGCCCACATCGCCGCTGCAAAGCTGCACCACGCGATAGGCCAGCCCCAAGCGTTTCAGCACTTCTTCAGCGCATTTTGTCTTGCGTTCCAACTCGGCTTCGCCGCTTTGCGCATCGACGATGCTGACCAATTCGACTTTCGAGAATTGATGCAGACGGATCATGCCACGCGTATCGCGCCCTGCCGAGCCAGCTTCCGAGCGGAAGCATTGGGTCAGGGCTGTCATGCGTATCGGCAGCGCCACGGCATCGGTAATTTGCTCGCGCACGATATTGGTCAAGGTCACTTCCGAGGTGGAGGTCAGCCAAAACCCCTCTTGCGTGCGGAACATATCTTCGCTGAATTTTGGCAATTGGCCAGTGCCGAACATCGCATCATCGCGCACCAAAACCGGCACGCTCATTTCAGTGTAGCCAAATTCTTGCACGTGCAAATCGAGCATAAAATTGCCAAGCGCGCGCTCCAGTCGCGCCAGCTGGTCGCGCAAGACGACAAACCGCGCGCCCGATAAAGCCGCCGCCGTTTCAAAATCCATACCCAAGGCTTCGCCAATTTCGAAATGTTCTTTCTCGCCGGGCTTCGGCTCGCCGCTTTTGCGCAGCTCCACATTGTCGCTCTCATCGGCGCCCAATGGCACATCGTCGAATAGCGTATTGGGCAGCACGGCCAGCATGGCGTTCAACTCTTGGCTGAGAGTGCGCTCGGCTTCTTCGGCCTGTTGCAGACTATCTTTCAGGCCGGCCACTTCTTCTAGCAAGCGCTGCGCTTCTGCCTCATCGCCCTGCCCTTTGGCTTGGCCAATTTTCTTGGAGGCCTCATTGCGTTTGGTTTGCAACTCTTGCGCCACGCCAATGGCACTGCGGCGCGCGTCATCCTTGGCCAGCAAGTCCGACGATTGGGGGGCGAGCTTGCGCTTTTCTAGGCCAACATCAAAGGCGGCGGGGTCGTTTCGTATGGCATTTATATCGTGCATGTGCAGCTCGTCTAAATCGGGTTCGGTTTGTCACTTACTGGTATAAAAGGCGTTGCGCGCAAATGCCAGCCTCGAGGCAGGGTTTTGAAAAACTTTACGAGGTGGCCTCGGGGTTTTTGCTTTGCATGGCCGCAACGCAAAGAATGGATATCTCATACAGCAGCAACGTCGGCACGCCCAAACCAATTTGGCTGATTAAATCGGGCGGCGTTAAAATCGCCGCCACGGCAAACACCAGCACAATCGCATAGCGGCGTTTCTCGCGCAGGCCTTGCGCCGTCACCAAGCCGATGCGCCCGAGCAGCGTTAAAATGACGGGCAGTTGAAAACACAGGCCAAAGGCCAGCATCAACACCATGGTGAACGATAAATATTCGCTCACCCGATTGACCATTTTGACTTGCAGGTTTTCTTGCGCGCCCGTGACTTGCATCGAGAGGAAAAACTCGAGCGCCATCGGCATCACCAAAAAGAAAACCAAAGACGCGCCCAAGGCAAATAAAATCGGCGAGGCAATCAGATAAGGCAAAAACGCGCCGCGCTCATTTTGATAGAGACCGGGCGCGATGAACCGATAGAGTTGAAACGCCACCAAGGGAAAAGCCAAAAACAGCCCTGCGAACATCGACAATTTTATTTGCGTGAAAAAGAACTCATGCGGCGCCGTGTAAATTAATTCCAACGCGCCTTGCGGCCCCGCCGCTTGCTCGAACGGCCATAATAAAAACGTAAAAATCTCGCTGGCAAAAAACATGCATATAGCAAAAGCCACCGCAAAAGCGGCCACAGCCCAAAGCAGCCGATTGCGCAATTCCACCAGATGGGACAGTAGCGTCATGTCGCCACCTTCCAGCGTCTCTTGCGTGTCGGCTTTCAAGCTCGCCTTGGCCATTACGCCTTCCCTTTCGGCTTTTTGGCTTTCTTTTTTCCCGCATTTTTAGAGGGGGCTTTTTTAGAAGAGGGCTTTTTAGGAGAAGATTTTTTAGAGGTAGCAAATAGGTCTGGCGTGCCGACATCTTCGACAAACTCATGTTTGGAAAGCCGCTCTATTTCTGCGCGCGCCTCTAACTCATCCGACATAACGCTAACTTGGCCGCGAAATTCGGCGGCGATGTCGCGCGCTTTGGCCACATATTGGCCGAGCGTGCGTAACATCGTCGGCAACTCGCGCGGGCCGACTACCAGCAGCGTCACAATGCCGAGAACCAGCATTTCGGTCCAGCCAATGTCAAACACGCGCGGCTCCGCTATTTCTTTTTGGATTTAGGTTTAACCGCTTCGCCTTCGATGGTTTTGCTATCTGGCGTTTCGTCTTCTTCTTGCGTGCCTTCGCGCAAGCCTTGACGAAAGCTTGTGATGCCGCGTGCCACATCGCCCATCAACGACGAGATGCGTCCGCGACCGAACAGTAAAATCAGTAAAACGGCAACAACGACAATTTGAACCCAGCTAATGCCCATGAGAAAACCCCTTTTCTATTGTGTTTTGAATAGCATGAGGCGTGCCCGTGGCACAAAGAATTTGTTTGTGCCAATTTCTGGCCGCGCGCCGCCGCGCACCAAAGCTTGCCATGACGCCCCATCCGCCAGCGCGATATCGCATAGCCAATCGGGGCCAATGGCGCGCACATTTTGCACTTCGCCTTCCAGAGTAAAATCTTCCGCCGTGCCGTTCAAAGCCATATCGCTCGGGCGCACGCCAATGTGCCCGCCGCTTGTCGCATCGGCCATAATATTCAACGGGCCAAACATCGCCGCTACATGTAAATCCAACGGGTTTTGATAGATCGCTTCGGGCGTATCGATTTGCAAAATACGGCCTTTGTTTTGCACCGCAATGCGGTCGGCCATGCGCAGGGCATCGGCCGCATCATGGGTGACAATCAGCCCCGCCGCGCCGTTTTCGCGCAATAGGCGCAAAGTCAAATCGCGCATCTGGTCGCGCAATTGCGGGTCGAGATTAGAGAACGGCTCATCCATTAAAACCAGTTTCGGCTTGGCCGCCATAGCTCGCGCAAGCGCCGCGCGCTGCTGCTCGCCGCCCGATAATGTATTGGGATATTTATTGGCAAAGCCAGACAGGCCAACCGCATTCAGCAGCTCTAAGGCGCGTGCCTTTTGCTCTTCGCTCGATAAATCGCCCAGCCCAAAGGTGACATTTTCAAACACCGAGAGATGCGGAAACAAAGCGAAATCTTGAAACAAAAAGCCAATGCCACGCGCTTCGGGCGGGGTCACTTGTTGGCTCGAGGAGACGCAAATACCGTTTAAATAAATCTCGCCCAGACTTGGCACTTCCATGCCCGCCGCCAACCGCAAGCTGGTGGTCTTGCCGCAGCCCGATGGCCCCAAGAGGCAAACAATCTCGCCGGCATGAATGTCAAAGCTCACGTCCTCCACAACATCCGCCCCGTCAAAGCGGCACGAGACATTGCGAAACCTTAGCGCTGGCGTCATGCGGAGGCTCCCCCCTCTTCGGTTTCTGGAGCGCCTTCGGTCAAATCCATTTCCAACGGCTCCAGCTCGTCCGAGCCATCATCGCCCTCGGCCAAAGCATCCTCCGTGGGGTCGCTATCGGGGTCGGGCGCGGGAACCGCAAAGCCGGGCGGCAGGCGGTCGTCGAGCAGGCCAGCCGCTTTCAATTCATCGAGGCCTGGCAAATCTTTCAAAGTCTCCAGTCCAAAATGCAGCAGAAATCCATCGCTCGTGCCAAAAGTCACCGGACGACCTGGCACGCGGCGGCGACCGCGAATTTTTAACCAAGCGCTTTCCAGCAAAACATCTAAAGTGCCTTTGGAGACCGAGACGCCGCGAATGTCTTCAATCTCGGCGCGCGTCACCGGCTGGTGATAAGCGACAATCGCCAAAGTCTCGAGCGCAGCGCGCGACAGTCGACGCTGCTGCACCACATGTTTTTGCAACACATGCGCCAAGTCGGGCGCCGAGCGGAAAGCATATTTATTGCCGACTTTTTGCAAATTGAAACCCGCCGTTGCATAGGCCTCGTCAATCGCCGCCAAGAGGGCTGGCACGTCTGCGCCTTCGGGCAATTTGTCTTTAATGTTGGCGATATCCAGTGGCTCTTCGGCGGCAAATAACACCGCTTCTACCATGCGGATTTGCGCCGCATCGACCGGCAGAGGCGCCTGGGCTGTCTCGTCTTGGGGCGTTTCATTCGACATCACGTCTCACCTTTATCGTTAGAACTCGGTGCCACTTTCGGGCGCGCGCGGCGCACCAAAAGAGCCTCAAAATTACTACCTTGTTGCACTTCTACTTTGCCATCGCGCGCATATTCCAGCACCGCGCTGAACGAACTGGCCAACGTTGTGCGCCGCTTTTGCGGGTCGCGAATATCGCCCGCCACCAGCGCATCCATTTTTTGCCAATCGTCTAATTTGCCCAGCAAACGCTCCAGCCGCATGCGCGCGCGTTCAATCGACAAGACATCCATTTTCGGCGGCGTCCAAGTCTCATAATGATTGCGCAGGCGCTGCGTCGAATAGGCCGCCAGCACTTCATAAAGACTGGCGTCATAGCTGCTTTCGCGTTTGATGCGAATGCCCTCAGGCTGGCCATGAATGAAGAAATCACGCCCCAACAAATCGCGCCCCATAAGTTGGGCGGCGGCATCGCGCATCGATTCCAAACATTGCAGACGAAACACTAAATGCGCCGCCATGGCCTCTGGATCCATTTCATCGTCATCGTGCGGCGGTGGCAGCAAGAGCCGCGATTTCAAATAGGCCAACCAAGAGGCCATCACCAAATAATCGGCCGCCAACTCGATACGCAAATCTTGGGCTTGGCGAATGAACTCGAGATACTGCTCGGCCAATTGCAAAATCGATATTTGTTTGAGGTCGACTTTTTGTGTCCGCGCCAGCGATAGCAAAATATGCAGAGGGCCTTCATAGCCCTCGAGCGCGACATCTAGTGCCTCGCCGCCCTCTTCTGTCGCGTCGCGACCGAGCGCTTGCATGGCGGCGGGGTCATAGGCCATGCCTTCGTTGAACTCGCCCTTCGGGTCTGGGGCGGCTTCGGTTTCGACAGAATCAGTTTGGGTGTCTTTCATGCCTGACTTATAGCGCGTTCTGCGCCTCGGGGAAAATATCCGCCACCAGTTCTCCCCAGACTTTACGCGCGCCTTTGGGCACATTGCACGAAAGCGCGCCAAGGGCGGCATCGACGGCGCTCAATCTGGCTTGCGCTTCTGGCGGCAGGGGATGGGTCGCCGCTTGCAGGGCGTCTTGTATCTGGTTCATTTCCGAGGCATCGCCATTGCAATGCAGCACCACATCGCAGCCTGCCTTCAGGGTTTTATGCACCCGCGCGCCCATGTCGCCCGATAAGGCGCCCATGGAAATATCATCGCTCATCAGCAAGCCGTCAAAACCAATGAAGCCGCGAATGACTTCTTCGACTAGCGGCTTGGAAAATGTGCTGGTCTCGCTGGCGTCAATCGCGTTGAAACGCAAATGCCCCGTCATCGCCATCAGCGGCGACATGGGGCTGGCGCTGGTCTGGCGAAACACTTCGAAATCGGTGGCTTTGAGCGTTGCGATATCGGTATCTATCATCGGCAAATCATGGTGGCTATCGACGCGCGAGCGACCATGGCCTGGAATATGTTT
>JAQWIP010000087.1 GCA_029248825.1 Alphaproteobacteria bacterium
CCCAACGTCAGCGTGGTGCAAATTACCGGACGCAATAAACATGGTTATTTGCAAGCCCGCGCGCGCCTCGAAGGCAGCCTGCTGGATGGCGAAGAGGACCCCGTCATTGAGATTGACGACAGTGCGCCCAAGTCCAAACGCCATCGCCCCTCCCCGCCTGTTTCGCCTGGCGATATTGCTTTGGTTCGGCTTTTTAAGAAGAGCAAATATAAATATTCGGCGCGCGTGATTCGCAAATTAGGCGGCGAGGAAGGCACGTTATTTGGCGTCGTGCGCGAGCGCCCCGACGGGCTGTGGCTCGTGCCTGCCGACCGCCGCGAACGCTATGATTATAAATTAGAGGATGATACCAAAGCCGAACACGGCGATTTGCTGGCTTGCAAAAAAATCGCGGCGCGGCGCATGGGCGCCAAACGCGCCCGCATGGTCGACAATATCGGCAGCGCCAGCGACCCACATGCGTTTTCTTTGCTGGCCATCGCCGAGCAAGGCATTCGCGTAACCTTCCCCGATGCGGTGATTGGCGAAGCGCAAGCCGTGCAGCAGGCCAGCCTAAAGGGTCGCGACGACCTAACCCACATCCCTTTCGTGACCATCGACCCGCCCGATGCGCGCGACCATGATGATGCCGTCTATGCCGAGCCTGACCCAGACCCGAGCAATCCCAACGGCCATATTGTTTGGGTAGCGATTGCCGATGTGGCAGCCTATGTGACGCCCAATGGCGAGATGGATGCGGAAGCGCGAAAGCGCGGCAATTCGGTCTATATGCCCGACCGCGTGGTGCCTATGCTGCCCGAGCGCCTCTCTACCGATTTATGTTCTTTGCGCGAAGGCGAGACACGCCCGTGTTTGGCTGTGCGCATGGTCATCGGCGAGACGGGCAAAAAACGCTCGCATGAATTTTTTCGCGCCCTGATGCGTTCTGCCGCCAAGCTGAGTTATGCGCAAGCCCAAAAGGCCTTCGATGGCGAGGTGGAGGACGCTTTCGCCGCCATGGATACGCCCGTCTTGCAGCCTTTATGGCGTGCCTATCAAGCCATGGCCTTGGCGCGCGATGCCCGCGAGCCTTTGCGGATCAATCGGCCAGAGCGGCGGGTGGAAATGAATGCGGAGGGCAAAATCGCGCGGATTTATTTCCCGCCCGCTTTGGAAGCCCATAAGCTCATCGAAGAGATGATGGTCTCGGCCAATGTCTGCGCTGCCGAGACTTTGGAAAAGCACAAATCTCGGCTGATGTATCGCGTGCATGATACGCCGCCTGAAGAGCGCGTTAAAAACCTCGGTGATTTTTTGCGTCCCATGGGCGTCAACGTTAGTTTGGGGCAAACGCTTTTGCCGCATTTATTCAACTCGCTGATGGAACAAGCCAAAGACACCGCCCATGCGCCCAGCGTGTCAGAAGCGGTTTTGCGCACCCAAGCGCAAGCCGTTTACGCCACCGATAATTTAGGCCACTTCGGGCTGAACTTGGGTCGCTATGCGCATTTCACCTCGCCCATTCGTCGCTACGCCGACCTGACCGTTCACCGTGGGCTGATTACCGCTTTGGGCTTTGGCAAAGACGGCCAGACGCCCGAAGAAGCCGAGCAATTGGACGATATCGCCGAGGCCATATCGCTCACCGAACGCCGCGCCATGGTCGCTGAACGCAGCGCCAATGAGCGCTATATGTCGGCGCATATGGCCAACCAAATCGGCGATGCTTTCTCGGCGCGCATTTCGGGCGTATCGCGCGCTGGCTTGTTTGTGGCGCTGCTCGACACCGGCGCCGAAGGTCTTATTCCCATCTCACGGTTGGGCGAAGAGCGGTTTTTTGCCGACGATAGCAATATGTTCATGACCGGCGGCACCACCGGATTGACCTTTCGCATTGGCCAGACGGTCGAAGTGGAATTGGTGGAAGCCACGCCCATTCAAGGCGGCTTGTTGTTCGCCTTGCTGGAAGGCGGCACACAAGAGGGCAAGCCCAAGCGGGTGTCGGGCCGAGGCGCGGGGCGTGGGAATCAATTTAGAAGACCAGGTGCGGGCAAAAACAAAAGCAAACCGCCGCGCAGCAAAAGGAGACGCAGCCGATGAGTATCGAATCTATGTTGGTCGAAAAACGCCTAAAAGGCCCCGCCATGTGGCGCGGCGCGCGCGGGCAATGCCCCGCTTGCGGCGAGAAAACCATGTTCGCCAAATATCTTAAAGTCAGCGAGACCTGCGGCTCTTGCAAGCTCAACCTAGGGGGACACCAAGCCGATGACGCGCCGCCCTATTTCACGATTTTCATCGTTGGCCACATCATTGTGCCGGTCGCGCTGATTGTGGAGCGCGCCTATATGCCGCCGCTATATGTGCATGCGCTGATTTTTGGAATCTTGTCTATTGTCGTAAGCGTTATCTCCTTACCCATTGTCAAAGGCGCGGTTGTCGGGCTGCAATGGGCTTTGGAGCTGCACGGATTTGCGCCCGAAGCGGCGCGCGATGAGAAAGAGGATAGCTAATGGCCAAGAGAAAAATCACCGCCCCCAAGGGCAGCACCCCCACATCGGCGGGCGAATATCGCGAAGATAATGTCGCCGCCGTGCGCCCGCGCGAGGCCTCGACTTTAATTGTCGTGCGCCAAGAAGGGGCGAAGCCGAAAATTCTGATGGGCAAACGCGCCGACTCGCATAAATTCATGCCGAATAAATTCGTCTTTCCGGGTGGACGCCTAGACTATGTCGACCAGCGTTTGGTGGTGAATAAAAAACTGAGCGCGCCGGTGATGAAACGCTTGCGCAAAGAGACCGCGAAAACCGTCAGCGATAATAAATTGCGCGGGCTGGCTTTGGCTGCCATTCGCGAGACTTATGAAGAAACCGGATTGATTATTGGCCGCGAAACGAAGGCGCAATTGCGTTCAGGCAATGCGGTTTGGCAATCTTATTTCGACCACGGCGTCGAACCGCCGCTCGATAAAATGGACTTTATCGCGCGCGCCGTCACGCCGACGCATCGCTCGCGCCGGTTTGATACGCGGTTTTTTATGGTCTATGATGAGTTCATTCATACCGACCCCGAAGAAATGCAAAAAGCCAGTGGCGAGTTGCTGGATTTACATTGGCTGACGCTCGACAAAGCGCGCAAACTCGACCTGCCCGCCATCACCCGTTCGGTGATTGATATGGTGGAAGAGCGGATGCAAAAAGACCGCGCCGCACAGCTAAAGGCGCCCGCGCCCTATGTGCGATTTAAGAATGGCAAACCGCTCATTACCCTTGTGTAGCTTATCGGTTGACTTTAACCGTGAAATGCCTATTTTCACGGCCACGCGCTGATTGCG
>JAQWIP010000090.1 GCA_029248825.1 Alphaproteobacteria bacterium
GTCATCGATGAGCGCCAGCAAATCTTCCGCTTCGCTGACTTGACTTGCGTCGCCAACCGGATTTTGCGCCACGGCAAAACCGCCCATTTCGGAGAGGTTTTCCACCACCGCCGTATAATGCGGATGCAAGCGCGCCGATAAAACCGCGCGGCTTTTGCGCGTCACCCGATGCGCCATCAACACGGCTTCGGCGGTCGCTGTGGAGCCGTCATACATGCTGGCATTGGCCACGGGCATGCCGGTTAATTCGCTAACTTGGGTTTGAAACTCAAATAAATATTGCAGCGTGCCTTGGGTAATCTCTGGCTGATACGGCGTATAGCTGGTGAGAAATTCCGAGCGCTGAATAATGTGGTCAACCGTGGCTGGCACATGGTGCTTATAGGCGCCCGCGCCGCAGAAAAACGGCACCGAACTGGCCGTCATATTTTTCGCCGCCATGGCCGAGAGCTGGCGTTCCACCTGCATCTCCCCGAGGTGGCGCGGCAAATCTACCGTGCCATCGCGCTGCGCCGAGGCGGGCACATCGACAAATAAATCATCGACCGAGCCAACGCCAATTTGGCTCAGCATGGTTTGGCGGTCACTATCGGTAAGCGGCAAATAACGCATCAGTCGAGTTCCTTCACAAAGTCTGCATAGGCGGCTTCATCCATCAGCCCATCTAATTCGCTGGTGTCGGCCAGTTTCAATTTGAAGAACCAGCCTTGGTTGTCGGCGTCTTCATTGACCATGGCGGGATTGTCTTCGAGCGCGCCATTGCCTTCGACGATTTCGCCCGATAGCGGCGCATAGACTTCGGAGGCGGCTTTGACGCTTTCCACAACGGCGGCGTCATCGCCTTGGCCGACTTGGCGTCCGGCTTCTGGCACTTCGACGAAAACCACATCGCCCAATTGGCTTTGCGCATAATCGGTAATGCCGACCGTGGCGACATCGCCATCTAGCTGCACCCATTCGTGGTCTTTGGTATATTTCTTGCTCATGATTTACCCTTTTCGATAATTTTGCGGCACAAATGGCATAGCGACGACACGCGCCGGCTGGGCTTTGCCGCGGACAATAAGATGGACTTGTGTATCTGGAAGGCTGAAGGCGGCAGGCACATAGCCCATCGCCAGCGGGCCGCCCAATGTGGGGCCAAAACCGCCGCTGGTAATTTGACCCAAAGCCTCGCCCGTTGGGCTTTCAATCAACGTGCCTTCGCGCGCGGGCGCGCGTCCCTCTGGCAAAATGCCGACGCGCTTTTTGGCTACGCCGTTTTCAATCTGTTGGATGAGCGTCTCGGCGCCTGGAAAATTGGCTTGCGTGCGGCGCCGCTTTGGCACCGACCACAAAAGGTCAGCCTCGGCCGGAGTGGTGGTCAAATCAATATCATGGCCATAAAGACAAAGACCCGCTTCAAGGCGCAAGCTATCGCGCGCGCCCAGCCCAATCGGCTCGACATCGGGGTGTGCCAATAAAGTGCGCGCTAGGGTTTCGCTGTGTTCGGGCGCGATGGAAAGCTCAAAGCCGTCCTCGCCCGTATAGCCGCAGCGCGAGATTAAAACATCGACGCTCTGCTTGCCATTCGGCAATGGCCAGCTCGTCCAAACCGCCTGCATGAAAACCAAATCAGCGCAGGCAGGCATCAGCTGCGCCAAAACCTCGCCAGCCGCAGGGCCTTGCAAGGCCAAAAGCGCGCGCTCGGCAATCTCCAGCGTGGCGCGGCCTTCCAGCGCTTTGGAAATATGAGCAAAATCATCGTGCTTGCAGGCCGCATTGACCACCAACCACAACGTGTCGCCAAAACGCGTGGCCATAAGGTCATCGCGAATGCCGCCCGTTTGCGTGGTCAGATGTGTATAGCGCATGCGCCCTTCTTGCAGGGTTTGAATGCCGCCCGGCACGAGGCTTTCAAAAATCGCCGCCGCGTCTTCTTCTCCCTCGGCAATTAATTTGGCTTGCCCCATATGCGAGACATCGAACAGGCCGGCTTTGGCGCGCGTATGCAAATGCTCGCCCATGACGCCGAGCGGGTATTGCACGGGCATTTCATAGCCCGCGAAAGGCACGATTTTGCCGCCCAATTCGAGGTGCAAATCATATAGCGGCGTTCGCTTTATGGGGTTTTGCGGATCCAAACTCTTGCGACTCCAAGTTGCGCGCCTCGATGAATTTCGAAGCTCGCCCTCCTCTGTCGCTTGAACCTGAGAGATTTGAGAGGCTTAAAAAAGCCTCCTTACCCCGTCGGTGAGGCCGCAAAAGCAGCCTGCTTTCCAGAGTTTCATCGCCCCACGGTCCTGTTGCCTGAGAGTTTCCGAGGGCGGTTGCTCCTTCGGCCTTGATTGCACCAAGCGGTGAAATCAACGTCTCCCGTGGGGGTCACTTGTAAAATTATAAATAAACCAGAGTCGCAAAGAGTCAAACCTTGGAAAAACGGTTACCCCCAAAATTCGCTTACTCGGCCAACCCCAATTGCTTGGCATAGGCCGCCCGATTGGCTTGCAATTGCGCCGGCGTCAAAACAAAACCCACGACGACGCGCGCCTTGGCGCTTTCGGCGGCTTTTTGGCCGTAAACAAATTTCGGGATGGCCAACTTATATTCGGTTTTCGAGGGCGTCACTTGCACTTGCGTGCGCGCCACAATCTCATCTTGCGTGTTCAAAGCGGCGGCGAAAAGCGGCAAACGCGTGCCAGCTTGGCTTACCGTTCCGCGCACTTGCACGCTGGCTTGCAGCTCATTGGTTTGCGAATCAATAAAACATTCCAACTCGGCGCCAATAAGCTGCGCGCGAACGCCGCCCTGCTGCCAATTATCCGCCGTCACCAAAACATCGGCGGGCGGGCATTGCGCTTCGACCACTTTATCTAGACTGGCGCCACAGGCCGCCAAAGAGAGGCTGAGAGCCAAGAAAGTAAATGTCTTTTTGCCAAGCATAGGGCTTCCTTTATCAAATATCTTGACGCCGACCCCCGCATTTCGATAAGGGTTTTCGCACACGCCAATGCGTGCGACACTATCGAAACCAATGCCGCAGAACAAGGGGTAAGCGTATTTTTGCCCCGAGAGGCAAACCAAACCACAAGCCCCAAACATCCGCCAAGAAAGACCCAAGCACCGCATGACCGAAAAACCCAAGCTCTCCATAAAATTGGCCAAGCCGCGCGGCTTTTGCGCAGGCGTGGATCGGGCGGTATTGATTGTCGAGCGGGCGTTGGAAATCTATGGCGCGCCCGTCTATGTGCGCCATGAAATCGTTCACAATAAACGCGTGGTCAATCGGTTGCGCGATAGGGGCGCGATTTTTGTCGATGAACTCGACCTCGTGCCAGATGACCGTCCGGTAGTTTTTTCGGCTCATGGCGTACCAAAATCTGTGCCCCTGGCCGCGCAAACTCGCGAGCTAAACTGGCTCGATGCCACCTGCCCTTTGGTCAGCAAAGTGCATATTGAAACCGAGCGTCATTATGCAGCAGGACGCCACGTCTTGCTCATCGGCCATGCTGGCCATCCAGAGGTTATCGGCACCATGGGACAAGTGCCCGAAGGCGCCATTACCTTAATCGAAACCGAAGCCGACGCGTTGGCCATTTGCCCGCCCGAAGGCGAGCTGGCCTATGCCACGCAGACCACCCTCTCGGTGGCCGATACGGCCGATATTGTCGCCTGTTTGAAACAGCGCTTTCGCGATATTCATACGCCGCATAAAGACGACATTTGCTATGCCACCACCAATCGCCAAACGGCGGTGCAAGACTTGGCGGGCGAGGTTGAACATATGCTGGTTATTGGCGCGCCCAATTCGTCGAACTCACAACGTCTGGTCGAAGTCGCGCGCCAAGCGGGTTGCCCCCATGCCACGCTCATCGGCGGGGCGGAAGATATTCCTTGGGCGGGGTTAGACGGTGTCGAAAAAATTGGCGTCACCGCCGGTGCCTCGGCACCCGAAGAGCTGACCCGCGAAGTGATAGACGCGTTTGACGCGCGCTTTGCGATTACGCTCGTGGAGATGGATGGCCTCGAAGAAAATGTCCATTTCAAACTGCCGCGCGCTTTGCGTAGCGCCTCGGAAAAGGCTTAGTCATGGCGGTTTTTACCCAAGTCGACAAACAACAGCTTGCCGAATTTTGGACGCATTATTCGCTCGACGAAGTGCGCGACTTTAAGGGCATTCAGGCGGGCGTGCAGAACACGAATTATTTGGTCAGCACCCACCCCACGAATTATATCCTGACGCTTTATGAAGACACGCAAAATGGTGTCGACCCCAAAGACCTTCCGTTTTTTCTTGGGCTGCTGGAACATTTGAGCGCCGAAGGTTTGGCTTGCCCCAGCCCGATACACCGAAAAGACGGAGCGCTTTTTGGTGCCTTGAACCAACGCCCGGCTGCTTTGGTGAGTTTTTTAAACGGGCGCGCCACCGTGACGCCCAAGCCTTTGCATTGCCGCAACGCAGGCGCCGCACTGGCGCATATGCATTTGGCCGGCGCAGATTTTTCGATGCAGCGCGACAACACCCAAGCCTTGCAAAATTGGCGTCAGCTTTTCGAGGCCTGCCAAACCCGTGCCGATGAGGTGACCCCCGGATTGGCCAGTCTGATTGACGCCGAGCTGTCGCGCCTCGAGGCGCATTGGCCAAGTGATTTGCCGCGCGGGATTATTCATGCCGATCTGTTTCCCGATAATGTGTTTTTCGAAAAGGGCGAAGTCAGCGGGTTGATCGATTTCTATTTCGCCTGCAACGATAATCTGGCTTACGATTTGGCGATTATGCTCAATGCTTGGTGCTTTGAGGCCGATGTGAGTTTCAACATCACCAAGGCGCGCGCGCTGCTGGCGGGCTATCAATCGGTGCGTCCCATGTCGGAGGCCGAGATAGCGGCGCTGCCGATTTTGGCAACGGGGGCGGCTATGCGGTTTTTGATGAGCCGACTTTATGATTGGCTGCATCAGCCAGAAGACGCGCTTTTGGTGCCGAAAAATCCGGTAGATTATTTGCGCCGCTTACGCTTTCACCGGCATGTAAAAACGGCGGCGGATTATGGTTTGGAGAGCTGAGTATGTTTGTGATTTATACCGATGGCGCCTGTTCGGGAAACCCTGGCCCTGGCGGCTGGGGCGCGCGTATTGAGGGCCCCGATGGGGTTATTGAATTATGCGATGGCGAGGCCGATACAACCAATAATCGGATGGAATTATCAGCCGCCATTGAAGCGCTAAAAAGCCTCGCGGACGCCAGCGTGGTGACGCTGACCACGGATAGCACTTACGTCAAAGACGGCATGACCAAATGGATTATCAATTGGAAAAAACGCGGCTGGAAAACAGCAGCGAAAAAGCCAGTGAAAAACTTCGACCTCTGGCAAGCCCTCGAGGCGCAATGCGCGCGCCATCAGGTGAGCTGGCAATGGGTCAAAGGCCATGCGGGACATCCGGGCAATGAACGCGCCGATGCGCTGGCCAATAAGGGCATGGCGCCGTTTCAGTAAAGCTTGTATCCATGGCCACCCACATCGGCAGCCATGGACGAAGCGCCTTTAGCCCAATTGGGAAAGTAGATTTTCGGCACCACTATCGACCGCTTGGCCTGGGTTGCCTTCGACATTGAGGCTTTCAATCGTGCCATCGCGCACAATCATCGAATAGCGCAACGAGCGTTTGCCCATGCCAAAGCCTGTGCCGTCCATGGTTAGGCCGAGGGCTTCGGTCAAATCTCCATTGCCGTCACCGACCATCATCACTTTTCCGGTGGCGCCTTGTTGTTGGCCCCAAGCGCCCATCACGAAGGCATCATTGACCGACAGGCAGACAATTGTGTCGACGCCAGCGGCGCGCAGCTCTTCGGATTTTTCGATAAACCCTGGCAAATGTTGGTTCGAGCAAGTGGGGGTAAACGCCCCGGGCAAAGCGAAGAGAGCGACGGTTTTTCCGTCGAATAATTCGGCTGTGGTAATCGGCGCAGGGCCTGCATCACTCATATGCATCAATTGGGCGTCAGGCATTTTATCGCCAACTTTTACGGTCATGGTTGTCTCCTAAGATTAGTCGGTATTGGGGTGAACGCGGGGCAGCAAACGATGGTCTTTTATCTCAACTTCTTGTTCTATCGCTTTGGCGCCATCGCGCACGAGGAAAGTTAATTTGCGCCCAATGAGCGGATGGTCGAGCTTAGACCATGCGGGGGTTTCAATCAAATGAGCCGCCGGATGGCGCGCCGCCGTGCGCGGCGAGCCTAGAATATCATGCGGGCCCGGCACGCTCATCACATAGGGGCTTTGCAAATCTTCGCCCACCACCACCAATTGCAGCGATACGCCATCAAAGCTGGCGCGCGCTATTTTTAGCTGCGCGTGGGGGGCTTTGGCTTGCGCCGCCAGAATATCGGCGACGACTTTTTGCGCCTCGCCTTGGTTGGCGCGTGTTTCGGGCAAAGCCAGCGTTAACTCGATATCCAACGGAATGCAGACCTCGCGGCAGACGCCCATGAAAGCTTGCAGTTTCAGTGTCGCCGCGCCCTTTTGGCTGAGCGGAAAGACAATGCCCGTCTCACCCTCATAGCCATAAAATCCGCCCACGCCATCGTCGAAAAAGAAGGGGGCTGGAAAAATAGCCGCGCCAGCGTGCAGATTTTGGCTTTCGGTGAAGTTAAAGTCTGGCGCAATGCCGCTAGCGCCCGGATATCGCCAATACGTGTGCCAGCCCGGCTTCAACTGCATTTGCAAAGCCGCATAGGCCTGCCCCTGCACCTCGGCCACCAGCAGGCGATACCGCACCGGCTTTTTATCGACCCAAGGCGAAGCCGTGTCCGCCAGCGCGCCGCTAACTCCAAAACCCAAAAGAGCAATACTAAAAACAAGACGTTTCCACATGGCTTCTTATACCCTGTTCGACGCCACAAGACGAGAGCCTCTTCGACACATCTACTTGCTCCGCGCCCGAGGCGAGCCTAAACTGGGGTATGCGACCGACACTTCTCAAAGGCCATTTTCTGCTCGCCATGCCCAGCATGGGAGACGAGCGGTTTGAGCGCAGCGTGATTTATATTCTCTCGCATGATAGCGAAGGCGCCATGGGCTTTATCGTCAATCAGCCCGCCGAAGGGCTGACGCTCGAGGATATTGGCACGCAATTGCCCGCCTCGGTGGCCAACACGGGGTTGAAAAATATTCCGGTTTTTGTCGGCGGGCCCGTGCAAAGCGACTATGGGTTTATTTTGCATTCCACCGATTACCCGCCCCAAAATCCGCCCCAAGAAGCCAGCGCTCCCGAAGACAGTTTGGTGGGGATGACGCAATCTTTGGAAATTCTCATCGATGCCGCACAAGCGCGCGGGCCACAGCATATGCGGCTTCTGCTCGGTTATACCGGATGGGGCGCAGGCCAACTCGAGGGCGAGCTGCAAGAAAACGCTTGGCTCACCTGCCCCGCCACTTTGGAAGATATTTTTAGCCCTGACCCGCACGCCCTTTACGAGCTTTGCATCCAACGCTTGGGGTTTGATTTGGCGCTCTTGAGCCAGCAAGGCGGCGAAGCTTAACGATTGCGGCGGTCTGGCACAAAAAATGCGCCCAGCAAAACCGTGCCGCAGGTGAGCGCCAAAGCAATATCGCCCAACTCAGAAGAAATAAGACCGGCGAAATCGGCTCGCCACATATGCAGCCCCCAGAGCGCGCCCATGGCGACAAGGCCAATGTCCGCGAGAATGATAACCCGCGTCCAATAATTGCGATTGATGGCGAGCCGGATAACCAAATTCAAATGGCCGATGAGGCTCATGAAAAGCCCCAAACCAAAAGCGGCGCGAATGGCGTCGAGGCGATAGGTCGATAGCGATAAAAACGGCTGCGTATCGGGAAGCACATCGCGCATCCACAGGCTGGCCAGTAAAACCAAAAGCCCACCGCCCATGGTGACACCGTAGGCCGCGCGGCGCGAGCGACGGAAGATGGCGGCAAAAATCGATAGCGCTAGAAGCAGCGCCAGCAAAAATAAAACGCCGGCATGAAACGTCTGCCGATTGAGGTGATGCGCCGCCAGACTATCGGTCGACCACAAATACACCGTCTCGCCAGCCGCGAGCCTCGGCAAGGTAAAGCTCTGCACGACCCCGGCTGGCAAAGTGAAAATCAACCCTTGGGTCGACCCGGGGACGGCGGAAAATTCTCGGTCGTCAGAGCTGAAAAGCCGCAAAGGCATGCGACTGCCCGACTGCAACCCTAAGGCCACGCCAAGGTCGTTCGGCTCGGCGCGACGCAATACTAAGGTCAGCGGCTTGGAGCTGGCGTTTTGAATGGCAAACCCCTGCCCGCCCTCTGGCGATGCGCGCAAATGCGGCGTCAGGTTTAACACTCGAAACGTCTCGGCCAAGCGCAACGCATCGACCGCTTGCGCCGATGTCATTGGCACCAGCACGCCCATCAGCCAGAAGACAGCGGCCACCATAGCCCCCCGCCACTGCGCCGACCGCATGACCTAACCGACCCTTGCTTTTTCGCGGATCAACGCTTGCACATCCGCCAGATTATTGGCCACGGGCGTAAATTGCTCGGGCAGCTCTAACATATCGACGACCCTTTGGGGCGTGTCTGGCTCGGTCGCATAGGCCTCTTGCACGGCCTTGGGAAATTTCGCCGGATGCGCGGTCGCCAAAGTGACGATAGGCACATCTTCCGCCAGCACCGCAGATTTCGCCGCCGCCACGCCAATGGCGCTATGCGGGTCGATTTGAAACCCATGATGCGCCAAGACATCGCGCATAGTGGTCACGGTTTCGTCGGCATCGACGCGTTTGGCGGCAAATAGCGCGCGCATCAAATGCAGCTCGCGCTCGCTCAACTCAAAGCGTCCACTTTGTTTTAACGACCCCATAAGGGCGCGGACGCGGTCAGCATCGCGACCCGAAAGTTCAAACAACAGGCGCTCGAAATTACTCGACACTTGAATGTCCATACTGGGGCTAGAGGTGGCCACCACCTCGCCCGTTTCATAGGCACCGCTGTCGAGCGTGCGCGCCAGAATGTCGTTTACATTGGTCGCAATCATCAATTGCGCCACGGGCAAGCCCATTTGCGCAGCCACATAGCCGGCAAAAATATCGCCGAAATTACCCGTCGGCACCGAAAAAGCAACCCGCGTTTCGGGCGCGCCTAATTTGGCGGCGGCGGTGAAATAATAGGTAATCTGCGCCATCACCCGCGCCCAGTTGATCGAGTTCACCCCCGCCAAAGACATGTCTTGGCGAAACGGCGCATCGGTGAACATTTCTTTCACCAATGCCTGACAATCATCGAACGTGCCGTCCACCGCCAGCGTATGCACATTGGGGTCCTTGGGCGTGGTCATTTGTTTGCGCTGCACATCCGAGACGCGGCCTTGGGGAAACAGAATAAACACATCCGCCGCCTCGCGACCGCGAAACGCTTCAATGGCCGCGCCGCCCGTGTCGCCCGAAGTCGCCCCCACAATGGTGGCGCGCGCGCCGCGCCGAATAAGCGCGTCATCCATCAGGCGCGCCAATAATTGCATGGCCACGTCTTTAAACGCCAAGGTTGGCCCGTGATATAATTCTAAAAAATAATGCCCGTCGCCCATCTCGGTGAGCGGTGCAATTTCGTCTTCCGAGAAAGTCGCATAGGCTTCTTCGACCATGGCTTGCAGGCGCTCGCGCGGCACATCTTCGCCCATGAACGGGTGCAGCACTTCCACGGCGACTTGCTGGAACGACATGGTGACAAAACTTTTAATCATCGCTTCCGACAAGCGCGGCCAGCTCTCTGGCACATAAAGGCCGCCATCGCTGGCGAGGCCTGCCAAGAGGGCTTCTTCAAAGCTCAACTTCGGAGCCTGCCCGCGGGTCGATATATATTTCACCTAGCTGTTCCCATTTTCGTGGTTTTGAGACGCGTCATTTTGATTTGGCGAGAAACGCCCGCCCGATTTGTAAAATCGGATGTGCCACAATCCTGAAATAATCACAAGCACAATGGCCAGACCAAACCATGTCACGGCATATTGCAAATGATTATTGGCAACCACCATACGGGTTTGCCCGCCGCGCGGCCAGCCTTGACCAGCGGCGGCCACTTCGCCAATCGGCGCGGGCAAAGCCAGCCCCCAATGTTTGCCCAGCGCATCGGTATCGCGCACGTAAAATAAATTGGCTTCGGGTCGGTCGGCATTGTCAAAACGCCCACGGGCATCTGGCCACCGCAAAATCACCGCAAGCGATTGCTCCTCTGTTTTATTGGCGCGCAAACCCTCGACCTGGGTTAGCGGCACAAAGCCTTGGTCGACCATAATGGCGCTGCCATCCGTCAGGTAAAACGGCGATAGCACGTGATAGCCCACGGCGTCGGGGCGCGACAGTCCATCGGGTTTATTTTCAATCTGAGTGAACCACAAGCCCACTTGCGAGACAAAGCGACCGCGCAAGTTGACTTTGCGATATTCATCTTCGCGCTTTTCTAATTTGGCGATATCGCTGGCGCGGGTCAGCGTTCGCTTGGCGGGGCCATCGCGGTCTTGCGTGCGCAGCTCAATGCGCTGCAAGAGGTCGCGCTTCCACGCCAGCCGCTCGACCTGCCAATTGCCCAGCATCAGCAGCACCGTCAGCATGACCAAAGTTAGGCCAGCAGGCAAAAAAACACGCAAGGAAAACATCAGCTTTCCTTGCGTTGAATTTTAGATAGATGTACCAAACTAGTGCGCGCCAGCTCCGGCGCCCGCACCCAAAATATAGATGACGACGAACAAGAACAGCCAGACGACATCCACAAAGTGCCAATACCAAGCCGCCGCCTCAAAGCTGAAATGCTGTTTCGAAGTAAACGCGCCGTTCATGGCGCGCAGCAAGCAGACGGCTAGGAAAATCGTGCCGACAACCACATGGAACCCGTGAAAGCCGGTGGCCATGAAGAAAGTTGCGCCATAAATATGACCCGAGAAACCAAAGGCAGCATGTTGATATTCGTAGACTTGGAATACCGTGAACAAAGCGCCCAGAGCGACCGTCAAAATAAGACCCCATTTTAGCCCCTCGCGGTCATCATGTTGCAACGCATGGTGCGCCCAGGTGACGGTTGTGCCAGAGGTCAGCAAAATCAGCGTATTGATGAGCGGCAAATGCCATGGGTCAAATGTTTCAATGCCAACGGGCGGCCATTGGCCACCGGTTAGCTCGGTGCGCGAGGCTTGAATTACTTCGCCCGGATAGAGGCTCGCATCGAAATACGCCCAAAACCAAGCCACGAAGAACATAACCTCCGAGGCAATGAACAAAATCATGCCATAGCGGTGATGCATTTGAACGACCGGCGTATGGTCGCCCTTATCGGCTTCTTTGACGACATCGCGCCACCAGCCCAACATGGTGTAAAGCACACCCATAAAGCCAAGGCCGAGAACCCAAGGCGCGCCATCGTGTAAAAATTGCACCGCGCCAAAGCAAAGCGTGAGCAGGCTTATCGAAGCCACAATCGGCCATGGGCTTGGGTCTACCAGATGATAATCGTGATTTTTTGCGTGGCTGTCAGACATAAAACTATCCCCTTGGTGCAAGCTTGGCTTGCGTTTCTAGTGGTACTTCTAAACGAGCAGAAGGCGTTGCTTCAAAAAATGTATAAGACAAAGTAATGGTTTTGACATCATCCATTTCAGGATCTGTCAAAATTTCTGGGTCGATGAAAAAACTAACCGGCATATCGACCGACTGTCCAGGCTCTAAAACCTGCTCTGTGAAACAAAAACAATCGATTTTAGAAAAATAAACTCCGGCCTCGGGCGGCGACACATTATAGGTCGCGGTTCCGGTAATGCGCCGTTCGGTCGGGTTATGCGCCTGATAAAACGCCAGACCTGATTCGCCCACTGGCAAAGCTACCGCTTGTTTGGGGGGCTTGAAACCCCATGGCATTTTGCGGTTTAGGCTCGCGTCAAAGCGAATGGTCACAATGCGCTCCGACACCGCGCCAGGCGCAGCTGCGGACACTTGCGTGGTGCCGCCAAAGCCCGTCACACGGCAGAATAAGTCATACAGCGGCACGGCGGCATAGGCCACGCCGACCATGGAGATAGCCATCATGGCCGCGCCCATGGCCACGCTTGTATTGGCGCGGCGGGCTTTTTGCTCTGTGCGGGTGGAGGTTTCGCTCATGGGGTTCCTATAGCGGCCGATTGGTGACATTGACGCCGAGTTTCACCAGCGTGACCCAGAAGAACAAGCCGACAAAAGCCAGAAGTGCGACGGCCATAATGGCAGCGCGCTTGCGGCGTTGTTGCAAAAGCTCTGGCGTCCAAACGGGTTTTTTAACTTGGGTATTTTCAGGATCTTTGCTCATGCGCCCACCAATTTATCTGCCGGCAAAAGCACGAACAGAAGAAAGAGATAAAAGATAGAATAGACAAACGTCATGCCCGCTATTCGGTTGCGTTGCTGGTCTTTGCTGAACGCCAAATAAACGCACATGCCGACGAAAATAAGCCCTAAGACACTGGCGCCTGCGGCATAAAACAGCCCGCTAAAGCCCATCGTATATGGCAAAAGCGTAACCCCCAGCAGCACGATGGAATACGCAACGATTTGGCGCAACGTGGCTTTCTCGCCGCGCGTGACCGGCAACATCGGTACATTGGCGGCTTTATAATCGTCGTTTTTAATCAACGCCAAAGCCCAGAAATGCGGCGGCGTCCAGAAAAAGATAATGGCGAAATAAATCAGGGGTTCGATGGACAGCGAATTCGCTGCTGCTGCCCAGCCGATGACCGGAGGCAAAGCCCCTGCCGCGCCGCCGATAACAATATTTTGCGCCGTCGCGCGTTTTAAAAACATCGTGTAAATCACGGCATAAAAGAAAATCGTGAAGGCCAGAAGCGCCGCGCTAAGATAATTTATCATCACCGCCATGCCCATGACGGCCAAACCCGAGACCCATAGGCCAAACACCAAAGCCGAGTCTTTCGACACGCGCCCGCTTGGCACGGGGCGGTCTTTTGTGCGGCTCATAATGGCGTCAATATCGGCGTCATACCACATATTCAACGCCGCCGAGGCGCCCGCACCCACCGAGATGAGAGCCAAAGCCGCAATCGCCAAAACCGGGTGTAAGCCGTTTTCGCCAAACCCGCCGGGCGCCATAATCATGCCCACCAAAGCGGTGAAGACCACAAGCGACATCACGCGTGGTTTCATCAAGGCGATATAATCAGCAGCGGAGCCAGCATCAAGTGACGCTGGCCCCTGCATTTTCGCTAATGTCTCTTCATAGTCCTGAGACATGAAGGCTCCTTCATAGTCTGACGGCCTATTTAATTTTAGGCAGGTCAGAGAATTGGTGGAACGGTGGAGGCGACGTCAAAGTCCACTCCAGCGTATTGGCGCCTTCGCCCCATGGGTTGTTGCCAGCCGGTTGCTTGCGCACCAGAGCGTGAACCACACCGAACAAGAAGATAAGCACCCCAAAGGCCGAGATATACGAGCCAATGGAAGACCAATAGTTCCAGTCTGCATAGGCTTCTGGATAATCGACATAACGACGCGGCATGCCCGCCATTCCCAAGAAGTGTTGTGGGAAGAACAGCAAGTTAACGCCGAAGAACGTCACCCAGAAGTGCAATTTGCCAAGGAACTCGGAATAAGTGTAGCCGAACATTTTGCCGAACCAGTAATACCAGCCCGCGAAAATGGCGAACACCGCGCCGAGCGAGAGAACGTAATGGAAGTGAGCCACCACGAAATAAGTATCGTGATAGGCACGGTCAATGCCCGCATTGGCCAACATCACGCCCGTTACACCGCCGAGGGTGAACAAGAAGATGAAACCCAAAGCCCAAAGCATTGGCGTTTTAAACTCAATCGAGCCGCCCCACATGGTGGCAATCCAAGAGAAGATTTTCACCCCTGTTGGCACCGCGATAACCATTGTGGCCGCCACGAAATAGGCTTGCGTATCGACGCTCAAACCCGCCGTATACATATGGTGCGCCCAAACAACGAAACCCACGCCGCCAATGGCGACCATCGCATAGGCCATGCCGAGATAGCCAAACACCGGCTTTTTCGAGAAGGTCGAAACGATTTGGCTCACGATGCCGAAACCTGGAAGAATAAGAATGTAAACTTCTGGGTGAGCAAAGAACCAGAACAAGTGCTGATACAAAATCGGGTCGCCACCGCCGGCCGGATCGAAGAAGGTCGTTCCAAAGTTGCGGTCGGTAAGCAGCATCGTAATCGCGCCCGCAAACACAGGCAGCGACAATAGCAGCAAGAAAACCGTGACCAAAATCGACCATACGAACAATGGCATTTTGTGCAAAGTCATGCCTGGCGCGCGCATGTTGAAGATGGTGGTGATGAAGTTAATCGCCCCCAAAATCGACGAGATACCCGCCACGTGCAAAGACAAAATGGCGTAATCCATCGCCGGGCCTGGCTGACCACTGGTCGAGAGCGGTGGATAAATCGTCCACCCGCCGCCAACGCCATTGGCGCCTGGAGGGCCTTCGGCGAAAATAGAGGCAACCAGCAAAGCAAAAGAGGCTGGCAGCAACCAGAACGAAATATTGTTCATTCGTGGGAAGGCCATATCGGGCGCGCCAATCATCAGCGGCACGAACCAGTTGCCAAAGCCGCCAATCATCGCTGGCATCACCATGAAGAAAATCATAATCAAGCCATGGCCGGTAACCAGCACATTATAGAGGTGGAAATTGCCGTCTAGGACGCCATTGCCTGGCGCTTGCAATTCCATACGCATAACCACAGACATGGCACCGCCGATAACCCCTGCGATAATCGCAAAGATAAGATACATCGTGCCGATGTCTTTATGGTTGGTTGAATAGACGTACCGACGCCATCCCGTTGGGTGGTCTTCGTGTCCTGGTCCGGTTGCTTCGTTTGCCATACCCTCGAACTCCCTAAATTAACGCGTTGCGTCTGTAATGGCAGCGTTGGCATACATGCCTTCGCTGGATTCTAAATTTGCATATTCGGCTTTGGCTTCTTCTACCCAAGCGGCGAATTCTTCTTTTGAAACAACCTCAATGCGAATCGGCATGAAGGCATGGCGAATGCCACATAGCTCAGAGCATTGGCCGTAAAAAGTGCCGGTTTTCTCGGCCTTGAACCAAGTCTCGTTCAAGCGACCTGGCACGGCGTCCATTTTCAACCCAAAGGCGGGCATGGCAAAAGCGTGCAGCACATCGGCAGCCGTTACAATCACACGAACGGTGGTGTCAACGGGCACCACCATGGCGGTGTCTGTGGCCAAGAGACGGGGCTGGTCGCCGCGCTCTTCGTCGTTCAGCATCAAGCTATCGAAAGCGAAATCGCCGTGGTCGGGATATTCATAGCCCCAATACCACTGATAGCCGACGGCTTTCACGGTCACTTCGGCTTGCGGAATTTCGCGCTGGAAATACAACAGGCGGAAAGACGGGATGGCAATCACCACCAGAATGAGAATCGGCAAAACCGTCCAAACCACTTCGACCAAAGTATTGTGCGAGGTCGTGCTGGGCTCTGGGTTGGCTTTGGCGTTAAACCGGATCATCACATAAACCATCAGACCCAAAACCAACAAGGTGATGGCGGTCATCAGATAGAGTAAGAAGTTGTTAAAATCGGTAATCATCGCCATGTTTTCGGTGGCGGCTTCTTGAAAGCCGAGTTGCCATGGCTTGGGCTGAGCGGCCAAAGCGCCGGTTAGGCTGGCGCCTAGCAGGGCCGTCGAAGCGGCCAAAAAGGACGCTGGACGCCGTGTCATAAACTTCAAAAGACCCATGTTTTGTCTCCAGTAAAAAAAGCGCGAGGGAATCCTCGTTTTATCTTGGCTCTTGTATACCTAATTCTCTCCAAGAAGAACACTCCCCCTTGCGATGATGCGACTTTATGACCGAAACCTATGGATTAAAGTTTTGCCCGCATGTCGGCACTTGCTTATGCGCGGCACTGGCCACATATTAATCACAGATATTTCACAGGAGCGCGCCGCATGAGCGATATGAGCCAAACCCCGCAACAGCTGTTTTTCAACCAAGCTGGATTAGACCTCGACCAGACCCATCGCTTTACCGAGCAAGCCCTCGCGGCCGCCGAGGATGGCGAGCTGTTTCTCGAATATACGCTGTCGGAAGCTTTTTCTTTCGACGACAATCGGCTAAAGGCCGCGAGTTTTGACACGAGCCACGGATTTGGCTTGCGCGCCGTCAAAGGCGAGGCGGTCGGCTTTGCCCATGCCACCGAGCTTTCCATGCCGGCGCTCACGCGCGCTTCTGGCAGTCTGTCGCCGGTGCTTTCGGGGCATTCTGGCACCGCATTGAATAACTGGGCGAGCGCCCCCTCAGCCAAAGGCGCGCCACTTTATATGGCGGACAACCCGCTCGATGGCGCCGAGTTCACCGATAAAGTGAAACTGCTCGAAGAGATTAACGCCTATGCGCGCGCCAAAGACAATCGAGTGCGCCAAGTCTCCGTCTCTTTGGCGGGCGAATGGCAAGCCGTTTGCATCGTGCGCCCCGATACGGGCCCGCTTTATGATGTGCGCCCGCTTGTGCGCCTCGATGTTTCGGTGGTTGTCGGCGAAGGCGAGCGACAAGAAACCGGACATTCTGGCCGCGGTGGTCGTGCCAATTACGCGCAATGGCTGGCGCCGGAAAACTGGCAAGCGCAAGTGCAAAACGCCCTCAAACAGGCGGTAACGAATTTGGATTCTATTCCCGCTCCAGCCGGCGAAATGGACGTTGTTTTGGGCCCAGGCTGGCCTGGCATTTTGCTGCATGAGGCTGTGGGGCATGGGCTGGAAGGCGATTTCAACCGCAAGAAAACCTCGGCTTTTTCTGACCGCATTGGCGAGCGCGTGGCGTCTCCTGGCGTGACGGTTATCGATGATGGCACGCTGGCCGATCGGCGCGGCTCGCTGACGATGGATGACGAAGGCACACCGACTTCAGAGACCGTATTGATTGAGGACGGGATTTTAAAAGGCTATATGCAAGACCGCTTGAACGCGCGGCTGATGGGCATGGAGCCGACGGGCAATGGGCGGCGCGAAAGCTTTAGCTGCCAGCCGATGCCGCGCATGACCAATACCTATATGTTGGGCGGCACGCATGAGCCAGAAGAGATTCTCTCGAGCGTGAAAAACGGCATTTACGCGACCTCCTTCGGCGGCGGTCAGGTGGATATCACCAGCGGCAAATTCGTATTTTCCTGCACCGAGGCTTTTGAAATCAAAGACGGTAAATTGGGCGCTCCGCTGAAAGGCGCGACGCTTATCGGCACGGGGCCCGAATCGATGCAACGCATTTCGATGATTGGCAATGATATGCAATTGGACGAAGGCATTGGCACTTGCGGCAAAGCGGGACAGGGTGTTCCGGTTGGTGTGGGGCAGCCGAGTTTGCGTATCGATGGGTTGACCGTTGGAGGAACGGCTTAGGGACTTTGCCGCTCGGCCTAATGCGTCTTAAAAAGCTAATTCTTTATACGCCTCACGCACGTCACCATTCCATTCTTCGTGGAATTTTTTGACCAAAGCCTCTGCGGGGCTTTTCCCGTCAGCGACCACTTTTTGTAAATACGCGAGAAACTGCGTTTCATCGCCGCCAGCGCCATCCGAGCGGGCGCGATTTTTCAACCCCTGTTCGGCCAACTGCAAAACCTCGCGCGCGACATCCAGCAAAGTGCCAGAGCGGAACGGCGTTTGCAGGCCGAGTAGGGGCGATTGCACCCGCAATTGATCGCGTTCGGCTTGCGTCCAATCGGCAATCAAATCGGCCACTTGGGTTTGCGTGCTCGCATCATAAAGCAGCCCCACCCACAGCGCGGGCAGCGCACAAAGCGACGACCACGGGCCGCTATCGGCGCCGCGCATTTCGATGAAAAGCTTCACCCGCGCCTCTGGAAACAAGGTCGTGAGATGGTCTTCCCAATCCGATGCCGTGGGCTTTTCGCCAGGCAGCGCAGGCAGGTTTCCAGCCATGAAATCGCGAAAGCTCATGCCCAGCGCATCGATGAATTTGCCATCGCGCATGACGAAATACATCGGCACATCCAGCGCGTAATCGACATATTGTTCAAACCCAAACCCTTCTTCAAAGGCTTGCGGCAACATGCCCGTGCGCGCGCCATCGGTGTCGAGCCAGATGAGCGAGCGCTCGGAAACATGACCTGTCGGCTGGCCGTTTTTAAACGGCGAATTGGCAAATAGCGCTGTCGCCAACGGCTGCAAAGCCAGCGCAATGCGCAGTTTTTCAACCATATCGGCTTCGGAGCCAAAATCGAGATTCACCTGCACGGTGGACGTGAGATACATCATCTCCAGCCCGCGCCCGCCCTGTTTAGGCATATATTGGTTCATCAATTGATAGCGCCCCTTGGGCATTTGCGGCGCTTCATCTAGCCCCCACAGCGGCGAATAGCCGATGCCCATATAAGACTGACCCAGCTTTTCGGCCACCGCTTGCACTTCTTTTAAATGTCGCGAAACCTCGGCGCAGGTCTGGTGAATATTTTCCAGCGGCGCGCCCGAAAGCTCCAATTGTCCGGCTGGCTCCAACGTCACCGAGCCACCGCCCGCTTCCTCCGAGCGCACGAGCCCCACCAATGTGTCGCCTTCAAATTTTCCCTGCCAGCCAAATTGCATCAGGCCAGACAACATGGCGTGAATGCCATCGGCGCCATCGTATGGCAGCGGCGAGAGGTCGGCGTTGCGATAGCCGAATTTTTCGTGTTCCGTGCCAATGCGCCAAGCCTCGCGCGGCTTGCAGCCGGCGGCCATCCAGTCTTTTAAATCATTCGGGCTATGCAATATGGCGGGCGTGTCGGACATTCATGTTCTCCTCACACGCCAAACGCAGCGTGACTGCGACTAACCTAATCTCGTTTGTCTCAAACAACAAGATGACGAGGGCGTCATTTTTCATTTTGCTGTGCCGCCCGACCAATCGCCAAGCCGCGATTGCACGAGCGCCAAAGCTGCGACAACAGCCGTGTCGGTGCGCAAAATACGCGGCCCCAGCGACAAAGCTAATGTGTCGTCGCGCGCCAAGAGGTCGGCTCGTTCCGCCTCGTCAAAGCCGCCTTCGGGGCCGATGAGCAAAGCCAATTTTTTGCCTTTCAAGGCGTCCAACTCGCGCGCGCCAGTGCCGCACGCGGCCGCCTCATCGCAAAATACAATCTGGCGCCCCTCGCCAAGGCTTGCCCAATCCGCCAATAAACGGTCGAGGCGCATAGGCTCGCCCACTTCGGGCAGGCTCATAATATTGCATTGCTCGGCCGCCTCGATGGTATTGGCCAGCAGTTTATCTTTATTCAGTCGGCTGCCTTGCGTGCGTTTGGTGAGGACGGGCAGGAGTTTGCCTGCGCCCATTTCAGTGGCTTTTTGGGCGAGATAATCGAGGCGTTCTTTTTTGACGGGCGCCACCAAGAGCCAAATATCGCTGGGCGCATCTTGCGCGCGCATTTGGTTTACGGCGCGCGCCAGCACTAATTTTTTCGACACGGTTTCCAGCTCGGCGCGCCATTCGCCATCGCGCCCATTGAACAGCAATAGCTCGCCGCCTGCCTCTAGGCGCAAAACATTGCGCAAATAATGCGCCTGTTTGGTGTCCATCTCGATGATGGCATCGGTCTGCAAATCCGGCGTGACATGAAGGCGCTGGACGGATGAAGTGGCTCGTGTCATTTTTAGGCTCGTTTCCAGTCAATCAAACTTTTGCTTTCTTGCTTGTGCCACGAAAGGGTCGACCAGTTCAATGCCACAGCCTAACGAAAACCTGCCCCCCGACAGTTTGGGCGAAACGCTTTTGATGCGCGCCCTGCCCCAAGCGGCGCTGCCTTATGCAAAACTGGCGCGCCTCGACCGCCCCATTGGCACTTGGCTTTTGTTCTGGCCGTGTTTTTGGGGACTGGCTTTGGCCGCTTCGGAGGGCAATGCTTATCCGCCGATTGTCTCGCTGGCGCTCTTCGGCTTTGGTGCCTTGGTGATGCGCGGCGCGGGCTGCACTTTCAACGATATCGTCGACCGCAATATTGATGCCAAAGTCGCGCGCACGGCAGCGCGGCCGCTGCCTTCGGGGCAGCTGAGTTTGCGCCAAGCGTGGCAGTTTTTGCTGGCGCAATTGGCGGTCGGCTTTTTGGTGTTAATCCAATTCAATTGGCTGACCATCGGATTGGGCGTCACCTCTTTGGTTTTGGTCGCCAGCTATCCATTTATGAAACGCTTCACCTATTGGCCGCAGTTCTTTTTGGGGCTGACCTTTAACTGGGGCGCCCTCATGGGCTATACGGCGATCAACGCTTCGCTTAGCCCTGCCGCTCTTTTGCTGTATGCGGCGGGCGTGTTTTGGACTTTGGGCTATGACACAATTTATGCCCATCAAGACCGCGAAGACGATGCGCTTATCGGCGTGAAAAGCTCGGCGCTCAAGCTCGGGCGCCATACCAAACTGGCGCTCGTTGGGTTTTATGGTGCCACGCTGGCCTGTCTTGCCGGCGTCGGGATGCTGGGCGGTATGAGCGTTCTTTTTTGGCCTGCGCTCGGCGTGGTGGCCTATCATTTGGCTTGGCAAATCTATCGGCTGAACATCGATGACCCGGAAAATTGTCTGTATTTATTTCGGCTCAATCGAGACACTGGTCTGATTATTGGCGCCAGTATTCTGCTCGGTGTCTTTTAGATTTAAAACCCAACTCGGATGACCTATATATAGAGTATGAGTGAAAGCCAGATGCTATCTCCCGACGCCGCGCCGAAGCTGCGTTATACCGCCCGCGAATTGGTCAGCGATAAAGCGCGACTGGAGAAATTGCAACGCCGCTCCAATCTCATCGGGCTGGCTTTGATTGCCCATAGTTGGGGTTTGATTTTTGCCGCCATGGCGCTGTTTTATGTGTTTCCCAATCCGATTAGTTTTGTTCTCGCCATCGCGATAATTGGCGCGCGCCAATTGGGGCTGGCGATTTTAATGCATGATGCCGCCCATAATGCGTTGTTTCGCACCCTGAGCTGGAACAATACACTTTCCGATGCCCTATGTGGCCACCCGATGATGGCGCGCACCGACGCCTATCGGCGCTATCATTTGGTGCATCACACAAACACCCAACAAGACAATGACCCCGATTTAATTTTGTCCAAACCTTTCCCGATTACCCGCAAGAGCTTGCGCCGCAAACTCATTCGCGACCTCACGGGACAGACCGGATATCAGCAAAGAAAAGCCCAAATCCTCAACGCCTTTGGGCCCAAGGGCATCGGGGTTTTGGCGAGCTTGAAACAGTTCAACACCAAGCTGGGCGGGGCGCTTTTGGCCAATCTGATTATTCTGGCCATTTGCAGCGCGGCCTTTCATTGGAGCTATTATTTGATGTTCTGGGTGCTGCCCTTTTTGACCTATCACATGGCCATCACGCGGCTGCGCAATATTGCCGAACACGCCATTGTGCCAGACGATAATGATGCGTTTCGCAGCTCGCGCACCACACATGCCAATTGGCTGGCGCGTATTTTCATCGCGCCCTATTGGGTCAATTATCATGTCGAGCATCATTTGCTCATGCATGTGCCGTGCTATCGCCTGCCGCTGCTTCAAAAAACATTGACCGAAGCCGGCCTGTCAGACCGACGCGAAACCGTGCCCAGCTATTGGGATGTTTTGCGCCGCGCCAGCTCCCGCTCCGACAGCGAAGATGAGCCAGGCGATTTGGTTCACAATGGCCGCAATCGGCTCAAAGGAAATTTCTCCGACGGGTTTTCCCAAACCCCCACCTCGTAACCTGTCGTCCTATCGACCTTCTCTCTTGTTTGAAACGGAATATTAAATGTCAGATGCCAATCTCGACCTGGCCCAAAAAATTATCGACCTCACGCTGAAACTCGGCGCCACCCAAGCCGACGCGCTGGTCAGCGATAGCGCTTCGCTGAGCCTCTCGTGCCGCATGGGCGAGCTGGAAGATTGCGAGCGCGCCGAAAGCCGCGACATTGGCTTGCGCGCGATGATTGGCCAGCAACAGGCTTTCGTCTCTGGCTCGGCGGTAGACGAAAATGCGCTCGCCCAATTGGCGCAACGCGCCGTCGATATGGCGCAAGCCACGCCCGAAGATCGCTATTGCGGCTTTGCCCCACAAGACCGATTGGCCGACAGCTTTCCCGACCTCGATATCAGCGATGCCTATGAGCCAAGCGCCGACGAGCTGCAAGCCATGGCCGTGGCCTGCGAAGACAGCGCGCGCGCCGTAACCGGCATCACCAATTCCGAAGGCGCAGGCGCAGGCTGGGGTCGCTCGACCACCGCACTGGCGACCAGCGATGGCTTTGCGGGCAGCTATACAAGCACTAGTTTTTCGGTCAGCTGCGCCGTCATTGGCGGCGAAGGCGAGGCCATGGAGCGCGATTACGCCAGCCATACCGCCCGCCATTTAGAAGACCTCGACGCCCCTGCCGACATCGGCACGCGCGCGGGCGAGCGCACGATGGGCCGCTTGAACCCGCGCAAAATGGAAAGCTGCAAAACCAATGTCGTCTATCACCCGCGCGTCTCTTCGTCTTTGCTGGGGCATTTGGCGGGCGCCCTTACCGGCACTTCCATCGCGCGCGGCACCTCGTTTTTGCGCGACGAAATGGGACAAAAAGTCATGTCCGAGAGCATCACCATTTGCGACGACCCTTTGCGCCCTCGCGGGCTTCGCTCGGCCGCCTTTGATGGCGAAGGTGTGGTGACGCAAAAGTTTGACCCCGTCGTCGATGGCGTCTTGCAGAGCTGGTTTTTGGACAGCGCCTCGGCGCGCCAATTGGAACTGGAAACCAATGGTCGCGCCGGACGCGGCATTGGCGGCCCGCCAAGCCCTTCGGCGACCAATCTTTATATGCAAGCCGGAACGCGTAGCGTCGAGACCCTGCTGAAGGATATCGGCACGGGGTTTTATGTCACCGAGCTTATCGGCATGGGGGTCAATGGCGTGACCGGCGATTATAGCCGTGGCGCGTCGGGGTTTTGGATTGAGAACGGCGAGGTAAGCCATGCGGTCAGCGAGATGACCATTGCGGGCAATTTGAAAGATATGTTTTTAAACATGACGCCGGCCGATGATTTGCAATTCCGCCACGGCGTCAATGCGCCGACGATTTTGGTGGAAGGCATGTCGCTGGCCGGACTTTAACCCGCCCAAACTCAATAGCTAAACAAACTGGGCAATATGGTATAGATAAGTCAGATGAACCCCAAGCGAGAGACGATAAGTGAGCAAACCCCACGATATTGAGACCCCCCAAACGGTCACGCATAATCAACGCCACGACGTGCAAGCGCGCTATCAGATGCGTCGCTCGCGTTCCTTGGCGCTTATCGAGCGGATGCTGCGCAGCTATTTGCGCCCCTATCTTGGCCTTTTGGGTCTGTCTATTCTGGCCAATATTATCGTCGCCGCGACGACCGGCGCTTTGCCTTGGTTCATTCAATTGGCCATCGATGAAGTGTTTAACGGCAAGAATGAAACCATGTTACTGCTCGTTCCCATTGCCGTGGTGGGGGTTTCCATTATCAAAAGCGTGGCGACTTATGGCTCCAATGTCATTATGAATTTTGTCGGCCAAGGCTCGACGGCCAATTTGCAACGCGATTTATTCGCCCGCCTGATGCGCGGCGACTTGGCCTATGTATCGACCCAACATAGCGGCGCGTATATTTCGATTTTCATGAATGATGCCACCCGCCTTCGCGACACTGTGTCTGGCACAATCATTGCGCTGGCGCGGCATTTGCTGACCATTGTGGCGCTGATTGCTTTCATGTTCACCATCAATTGGCATTTGGCTTTAATCTACACCATCATCGTCGTGCCGATGGGCATTGTCTCTATGCGCCGCTTGGGCAAAGTCACCCGCACCGCCTCGCGCCAAGGCCTCGAGGAGACCAGCGAGTTATCGACTTTTATCGTCGAAAGCCTATCGGGTTTGCGCATCGTCAAAGCCTATGGCCAAGAAAACGAGCAGATTAGCCGCGCGCGCGCCACGATTGATCGCGTGTTGGATTATACCATGCGCGCGTTGCGCGCTCGCGCCGCCGCCAGCCCCGCCATCGAAGGTTTGGCAGGCATGGCCGTGGGCGCGATTATTTATGTCGGCGGCTATCAATCGATGCAAGGCAATCTGACGGCGGGTGAATTCATGGGCTTTATCACGGCGCTTTTGGCGGTCTATCAACCGCTGCGCTCGGTCGCCAATATGCAAACCATTTTGCAAGAGGGCGTCTCGGCAGGCACCCGCGTGTTCACCATTCTCGACCAAGAAGACGCCATCACCGATGCCCCAGACGCCAAAACTCTGGCGACGAAAAAAGGCGAAATTAGCTTTGAAAAAGTAACCTTCCAATATGACGGGCGCGATATCCCCGCGCTCAACAATGTCTCCATTCAGGTACCGGCTGGCAAAACCATCGCGCTGGTTGGGCAATCGGGTTCGGGTAAATCTACTTTACTGAATTTGGTATTGCGGTTTTTCGATGTCTCTAGCGGCCAAATTAAAATTGACGGGCAAGACATTCGCTCGGTCGACCTTCATAGCCTGCGCCGCGCCACCGCCTTGGTGACGCAAGATCCATTTTTATTCGACGATACGATTGCCAATAATATTTCCTACGGCAAAGAAAGCGTCTCGCAAGCCGACATCGAACAAGCGGCCAAGCAAGCGGCGGCGCATGAGTTTATTGTCGATATGCCGGAGGGCTATGAAACCCGCGTCGGCGAGAGCGGCTTGCGGCTTTCGGGCGGGCAAAAACAACGTGTCGCCATTGCGCGCGCCATGCTGAAAGACGCGCCGATTTTGCTTCTCGATGAAGCCACATCGGCGCTTGATACGGCCTCCGAGCAGAAAGTGCAAGGCGCCCTTACCGAGCTGATGAAAGGGCGCACCTCGCTGGTTATCGCCCACCGCTTGTCGACGATTATGCACGCCGATGAGATTTTTGTGATGGAAAGCGGCCAAGTGGTCGAACATGGCACGCACGCACAATTGCTCGATAAACGCGGCGTTTATGCCGACCTCTATGAGCGCCAATTCAACAATGAGGCCGAGTAATGGCCGCCCTGCGGCTTTATCAAACTCTTGTTTTTTTGGCTGGGCCGCTGTTACGCCTCAGCTTGTCGCGCCGTGCCGCCAGAGGCCGAGAAGATAAAGCGCGCCTGCGCGAACGCTTTGGCCGCGCCTCGCTAAAACGCCCGTCTGGCCATTTGGTCTGGGTGCATGCGGCCAGCGTTGGCGAAACCCTATCGGTCTTGCCCCTGCTGGAAGACATATTGACCAGCCGCCCCGCGCAATCGATTTTGCTGACTACGGGCACGCGTACCTCGGCGGCTCTGGTGGCCAAGTTTCAAACCGCGCATCCCGATTTGCGCGCGCGCCTGAAACATCAATTCGCCCCGCTCGACCGCAGCCCTTATGTAAAAGCGTTTCTAGCCCATTGGCAGCCCGATGCCGCGTTTTGGGTCGAGAGTGAAATCTGGCCGAATTTGATTTTAGCCTGCCAGAAGCAAAATATTCCTCTGGTCATGTTGAACGGGCGTCTTTCGGCGCGCAGTTTTGCTCGCTGGAAAAAACTATCCGCCACGGCGCGCCACTTGCTCGGCTCTTTTTCTTTGCTGATGGCGCAAGACGCCACCACCGCCGAGCGCTTGCAAGGTTTGGGACTGAGGCAAATTAAAACGCCGGGAAATTTAAAACTCGATGCGCCTGCCCTAACGGCGGAAGAGGGCGAGCTGTCTGCCTTGCGCGAAAGCTTTGGCGCGCGGCCGATTTGGTTCGGCGCCAGCACCCATGCCGATGAAGAGATAAGTCTTGGCGAAGCGCATAACATGGTTAAAGCCAGCCTGCCAGATGTGCTGACCCTCATCGCGCCGCGCCATCCCGACCGAGGCGATGGGCTGGCCAGCCAATTGCGCGCCGCTGGTCATCGTGTGGCGCAACGCAGCCAAGGCGAGCGACCCGATGCCGATACCGATATTTATCTGCTCGATACTTTGGGCGAGCTGGGGCTGTTTTATCGGCTGAGCCAAATTGTTCTCATGGGCGGCACGTTAATTCCCCATGGCGGACAAAACCCCATCGAAGCGGCGCGTTTGAATTGCGCTATCTTGCACGGGCCGCATGTCGAAAATTTCCAAGAAATGTTCGACGCGCTAGAAGCCGCCCAAGCTGTCGCCTCGATTGCCGACACCGCCACTTTGGCGGCGCAAGTCAAAGCGCTCTTGCAAAACCCCGCAACGGTTGCGCAAATGTCGCAAGCCGCACAAGCCTTCGCCAATGAAATGACCGGCACACGCGCGCGCGTCCTCGACCTGCTGGCGCCCT
>JAQWIP010000140.1 GCA_029248825.1 Alphaproteobacteria bacterium
GCCAAAGCCTTGGGTGAGATGCACGCGCAGCTTGGCGTATTTTTTCATCATAGGCGGCGATACCGGCGAGCGAATGTCAAATGTTCCGCAAGCGATATGCGCATCGTCCTCGGGCAAAGCCAGACGGCCCGCAATCAGGCCGTGGCCTTCATCAATCTCGGTGATTTCAAATTCATGCGCATCGAACCAGCCAATCGTGCGCGACCAAGCGGTGGAATAATCGACCTGCAAAATGCGCGCCGAAGGCGGTGCCAATTGCATGATGGGCGGGGTAATCTCGACATTGGCGCAGCCCGACAAACCCACAACCAGCCAAAGCGTGGCCAGTCTCGTTAAATGTTTTTTTGATCTATGTTTCATATCCCACCTTATTTTTTCAACCAGCGTGGCACGTGCCGCCGCTAAAGGTAAGCAGGCTATTTTCAATAAGTTAACTTAAGGCAAACAACCTCAAAACTCTTGGCGCAACATCACCATGTCGCGCAGCAAGTGTCCGTTGTCGATGATGGGGATTGGGTAGCGGCGGAAGAAATCTTTCAGCACGCCGTCGCGTTTAAACCCGAGTTTTTCATACAGCCGAATTTGCGCATTGCCCATAACGCCGGGCGTTTCGCCCGTGCCGATTTCCACCGCTTTGACGCCGCGCGTTTTAGCCAGCTCGACCACATGGGCAATCAAAGCGCTGGCCATGCCTTGGCGGCGCATGATGGTGCGCGTGGCGATGTTTTTGATTTCATAGCCATCGGCAATCGGCACGATGACGCAAAGCGCATAGGGGTTTTTGGCCTTGCCGATGCGGAAAATCTCGGCCTCGGCTTGGCTCGGCGGCAGATAATCTAGCACCGCTTCCAGCCAAGGGTCGGCGTCGAGCAGCAAGTCCCAATGGGCGCGGGTCAGCTCGGCCTCGTGTTCTATCTCGTGTTTAATCACGTCCATAAACGCACAATATCTTGAATCGTTGTGAAATCCGCCCTATTTAAAAGCTATGGAAGAAAACCAATTCGGTATCTCCGAGAGTGCTGCGGCGCAAATCGGAAAAATTCTCGCCACCGAGGCAGACGGCGCGTGCTTGCGCGTGGCCGTGCAAGGTGGCGGCTGTTCTGGCTTTTCTTATGTCTTCTCCATCGATGCCCAACAAACGCCTGAAGACCTTGTGGTCTCGCGCGATGGCGTCACGGTTTTGGTCGATGATATGTCGCTGCAATTTATGCAAGGCAGCGAGATTGATTGGGTCGATGATTTAATCGGCGCGAGCTTTCAAATTAAAAACCCGAATGCGACCGCCAATTGCGGCTGCGGCACGAGCTTTGACGTCTGATGAAAATTGCTAGCTGGAATGTGAACTCAATCAAGGCGCGCCTGCCCAATGTGCTGCGCTGGCTGAGCGAAGAACAACCCGATATCGTGGGGCTACAAGAATTAAAATGCGTCGATGAAGCTTTCCCGCGCGCCGACATTGAGGCGCTGGGCTATAACGTCGAAACGCACGGGCAGAAAACCTATAATGGCGTGGCGCTTCTTTCCAAATTGCCGCTCGAAGATGTCTCGCGCGGCTTGCCAGATTTTGAAGACGAACAATCGCGCTATATCGAAGCTGTGGTCTCGACCGAAAAAGGGGCTTTGCGCGTGGCATCGCTATATTTGCCCAATGGCAATCCGGTCGGCGACGATGGGCAGCACGAAAAATATTTGTATAAATTAAACTGGATGAAGGCGCTGCAAGCCCACGCCAAAACGCTTTTGTCTTACGAAGAAGCGTTCATCCTATCGGGCGATTATAACGTCATCCAACAGCCCGAAGATTGCTATAACCCCGAAGGCTGGGAAGGCGATGCGCTGTATCGCCCCGAAACCCACGCCGCGTTTCGCGCCATCGTAAACCTCGGGCTGACCGAGGCCGTGGCCTCGCTGGCGCAGACGGGCGATGACACTTATACGTTTTGGGATTATCAGGCCGGTGCCTGGCCAAAGAACAATGGCATTCGCATTGACCATCATCTGATGTCGCCGCTGGCGGCGGATCTGCTCGCCAGTTTCGACATTCATAGCCATACGCGCGATTGGGAAAAACCCTCCGACCATGTGCCTGTGGTGATTGAGGTCGACGCTTAAGCACGTGCCTCGACACGCGAGCTTTTTCTCGCGCCCCTCGCCAAATCATCTACACTCGCCGTCATGGAAACAGCCCTACTCTTTTTGGCCGGCTTGGTTGGCGGCACGATGAACGCACTGGCAGGCGGCGGCAGTGGCATTACCTTTGCCGCTTTGGTGTTCACTGGCATGCCGCCCATCATCGCCAATGCCACCAATACATTCGCCGCCACTTTCGGCTATATCACCGGCGTCTTGGGCTATCGACAGCATATGGGCGGCATGGGCAAAGACTTGCTTTGGCAAGCGCCTCTGGTGTTTATCGGAGGGCTATTGGGCGGCTATGCTTTGCTGCAAACCGATGCCGATGTCTTTGCGGCGGCCGTGCCTTGGTTGTTATTATTCGCCACCCTTTTGTTTATGGCGGGGCCGCAATTGGAACGTTTGGCCGCACGCTTTGGCGGACGCCGCGTGCAAATGGCAGGCGCGCTGGCTTTGTTTTTAACCTGCATCTATGGCGGCTATTTCCAAGGCGGCTATGGCATTCTCACCCTCGCCGCTTTATCGCTGTCTGGCTATACGGCCGTGCGCGCCATGAACGGGCTGAAGCTGGTGTTCGCCACGATATCCTCTATCGCCGCGCTTCTTTTGTTCGCGCTGGAAGGCAAGATTGATTATGTCGGCGGGCTGGCCGTGATCGTCGGCATTGGCATCGGCAGCTATGGCGCCGCGCGATGGACCAACCATATTTCAGACTCCAACGTCAAACGCGCCAGTATTGCCGTCTGCCTTTTGGTGACGGGCTATGCGTTTTTCATCGATTATCGTTAAACCTTACAGCTAAATTATCCGAGCCGTTTCAGCGCTTCGCCTAATTTATCGCGCCGCGCTTCTTCTTCGGCGAGGCGCGCTTTATTCTCGTCGATAACCGCCGCAGGCGCTTTGTCCAAGAAACCTTGATTGTTCAGCTTGCCAGAAATTTTCTTAATTTCTATTTCCACCTTGCCGATATCTTTTTGCAGACGCGCCCGCTCGGCATCGACATCAATCACATCGGTTAGCGGCAAAGCCAGAACCGCCTCGCCCAACACAGCCTGCACCGCGCCTTCGGGAACCGCATCGGCCAGCGTGATATCTTCCAACCGCGCCAACCGTTGCAACACGGCTCCGGTTTCGCTCAATCGGTTTTGGGTTTCCGCATTGGCGCCAATCACCACCAGCGGCACGCGCGCGCCAGCCGGCACATTCATCTCCGAGCGCACCGAGCGAATTTCGCTAATCGCGTCAATCATCCACGTCACTTCCACATCGGCTTTTTCGTTCACCAAAGTCTCGGGCAAGCTCGGCCAGACATCCAACATTAAGTGATTGTCGCGCGCGCCCGTTTTCGCCCATAGCTCTTCGGTGACAAATGGCATGAAGGGATGCAGCAGGCGCAGCGCATTTTCCAGCGCCCATTTGGTGGCCGCTTGCACTTCCGCTTTTTGCGCGTCGGCGGCGGTGTTGTCATTTTGCAGAGCGGGTTTGGCCAGCTCGACATACCAATCGCAAAAACTATTCCAGATGAATTGATACACGCCATTGGCCGCATCGTTAAAGCGATAGGCTTCTAGGGCTTGTGTCACATTGTTTTGAGTGCGCACCACTTCACCGACCAGCCATTGGGTCAGCGGCCGACTGGCACTGGCGGGGTCGAAACCGTCTGCCTCAAAGCAGCCGTTCATATCGCAAAAGCGGGCTGCGTTCCAAAGCTTGGTGGCGAAATTGCGATAGCCTTCGACGCGGCTCTCGGACAATTTAATGTCGCGCCCCATGGCCGCCATGGCCGACAAAGTAAAGCGCAAAGCATCGGCGCCATAGCGGTCGATAAGCTCCAGCGGGTCGACGACATTGCCTTTTGACTTCGACATTTTGGCGCCTTTTTCGTCGCGCACCAGCGCGTGAACATAGACCGTGTGAAACGGCACTTCGCCATCCATGAAATGCAGGCCGCTCATCATCATCCGCGCGACCCAGAAAAAGATAATATCAAAACCCGTCACCAGCACATCGGTTTTATAATGGCGCTCCAGCTCGGGGGTCTGGTCTGGCCAGCCCAAAGTCGAGAACGGCCAAAGCGCCGAGGAGAACCATGTGTCCAACACATCTTCATCGCGTGTAAGAGCCACGCCCTCGCCGGCTTGCGCTTGCGCCGCCGCCTCATCTTCGCCGACATAGACATTGCCATCCGCTTCATACCAAGCGGGAATTTGATGGCCCCACCACAGCTGGCGCGAAATGCACCACGGCTGAATATTGCGCATCCATTCGAAATAGGTTTTGTCCCAATTCGGCGGCACGAATTTTGTCGCGCCCGAAGTCACCGCTTCTATCGCGGGCTTGGCCATAGTCTGTGCATCGACATACCATTGGTCGGTCAGCCACGGCTCGATGACCTGATTGGAGCGGTCGCCATAAGGCACCATATGGGTGTCGGGTTCAATCTTCTCGACCAGCCCAAGGTCTTCCAAAGTCGCGACAATTTTCTTGCGCGCCGCATAGCGGTCGAGCCCATGCCAGTCTTCTTTGGCAGGCATGTCGTCAAAACCTTCGTCGGATAAATCGACACAAGCCTTTTGGTCGAGCATGTTCAAAGCGGCCAGCCCACAACGCTTGCCGACTTCGAAATCGTTGAAATCATGCGCCGGCGTAATCTTCACCGCGCCCGAGCCTTTTTCGGGGTCGGCATAGTCATCGGCGACAATCGGGATGCGCCGCCCGACAATCGGCAGCACGACAAATTTACCGATTAAAGATTGATAGCGTTCATCGTCTGGATGCACGGCCACGCCGGTATCGCCCAACATGGTTTCTGGCCGCGTGGTCGCCACGGTAATATGCCCCGAGCCATCTTCCAGCGGATAGTTAAAATGCCACAAGTGGCTATTGGTTTCGCGCTGTTCCACTTCCAAATCGGAGATGGCGGTCAACAGACCCGGATCCCAATTAACCAGACGCTTGTCTTTATAAATCAAACCCTGCTGGTGCAGCGTCACGAAAACTTTGACGACAGCTTTCGACAGCCCCTCGTCCATGGTGAAGCGCTCGCGGCTCCAATCGCAACTGGCGCCGAGACGGCGCAATTGCTGGGTGATGGTCGAGCCGCTTTCTTCTTTCCATTGCCAGACGCGTTCGAGAAACTTTTCGCGTCCCATATCGCGCCGGCTCTCTTGTCCCTGCTCGGCCAATTGGCGTTCCACCACCATTTGCGTGGCAATGCCCGCATGGTCCGTGCCAGGTTGCCAAAGAACATCGCGCCCGCGCATCCGCTCGAAGCGGCACAAAATATCTTGCAGCGTATTGTTGAGCGCATGTCCCATGTGCAAACTGCCCGTCACATTGGGCGGCGGAATGACGATGGTGTAAGGCTCGGCCTCTGGCACGCGTCCGGCTTTGAAACACCCGCTGGTTTCCCACGTCTCATAGAGGCGAATTTCCAGCGAGCTGGGATCGAAAATTTTATCGAGTTTCTGGGCGGGCGTGGTATCGGACATAAAGACTAAACTCTTCGCAAGTCACTTCAGGGAAAGCAGCACGGTTTCTGCTATTTGGAGTTACACCAAGCCGTCTTAAATCTCAAGGGTTGGCCGCGCTTATATGCCAAAACGCCTCACGAATTTCGCAGGCTTTTGAGCATTAAGCCGCGCATTTCATCGCGCAAGATGCACTCCATCAGCGGCGGCAAAGACTGCTCCATCCACTGGTTCAACAAAGGGTCGAGGCGTTCGAGTATCAGCAATTCCAACAAAGTCGGCGGCTGTTGGGTGCCACCGCCCAAGCGATGCAAAGCCGCCTCAATGCGCGATTGCGCCGCGTCAGAGGCCATGTGCAAATCTTCGCCATCCGACATAACCGCCTGCTCCGCCTCGATAATTCGGCGGATGGCGAGAATAACTTCATCTTGTGACTTTACGTCTTTTTCGTCTGTTGTGCTCATGCCGTTCAACCCCAATTTCAGGATACGCCAACTGCCCCAAACTTAACCGGGGGAAATACACAACCATTTTACTATTTACGCGACGCCACTTCGGCCGGTTTGATGCGCAACCGCTTCGCGGTCAGACGCCCCATCGTGGCCAGCAAATTATAGGCCGCGAGATATTCATCCCGCTCGGCTTGCACCAAAGCCACATTGGCATCGAGGCGCAATTGCTCGGCATTCAACACATCCAAATTGGTGCGCGTGCCAAGCCGGTTTTCCTGCCGCACGCCTTCTAACGCCAATTCCGCCGCTTTGATTTGCTCTTTGGTCGCCCCGATGGACGACTTGGTGGCGGCCACATTATGCCAAGCCACCACAACCTCGCGCTCCAGCGTATTGGAGGCAACGTGAATATTGCTCTTCAGCGCATTATTATAATCGCGGGCGCCATAAATAGCCGCGATGGAACGCCCGCCTCGGAACAAAGGCACGTTTAATTGCACTTGCACGCTGGCCGTATCAATATCCACTTTCGCCGAGCCATTGGGGTTTTCATTGCGAATATAACTGCCCTTCAAATTGATTGTCGGCAAGGCACTGCCGATGGTGCTGAGGCTGTTAAACTTGCCCGAGGTGGCCATTTCTTGGGCGGTCTTTAACAGAGGGCTTTCTTTGCGCGCGATGCTCAAGGCGCGGTCTAGGGTGCGCGGCAAGCGCGGCAATTTGGTCGGTTTGACCAATTTATCCGCTTCCACGCCAACAACTTCGCGGTAGACGGCGCGCGCGCCATGCAGCGCGCTTTGTGCCACCAAACGTTGCGTCAAAGCGCCCGCCGTGGCGGCTTCCGATTGCGCCACATCGGTGCGCGTAACCACGCCCACGCTAAAGCGATCTTTTACCGCCGATAATTGCTTTTCCAAAACCGTGACGTTTTTCTCGCGCAATTGCAAAACCGATTGCGCTTGCAGCACATCCAAATAGGCGGCGATGGAGGACAATAAAATCTGCTGTTCGGTGCCGGTTAACTTGGCTTCTTCGGAGCGAATTTCCGCGCGCTTGGCGCGAAACGCATTAAGGTTTTTGCCGCTGGTGAACAATTGCTGCGTCAGTTGCAAGCCATAGCTGTCGCTATCGGTCAAATCGGTTTCATACATGGGCCTGCTCATGGAATTGACGGCTTCTCGGGAATAGACATTCTTGGCATCGGTATCGCTGCGGGTCTCGCTGACGAAAGCGGTGACTTGCGGCAGCATATCGGCCAGCGTGACGAATTGGGTCACGTAAAGCGCCTCATAATTCGAGCGCGCCGCCGACAAAGAAGGATTGCGCGCCAGCGTTTGCGATAAAGCGCCTTGGAGCGTTTCCGCCTGCGCTGGCAGGCTCGTCATGCTAATGGCCAGAGCCGTTATGGCTATGAGCGATTGTTTTCTTTTTCTCATATCTCTATCCCGCCTGATTCTGAGAGAGGGGGCACGCGCCCCGCCCTATCCTTAAAACTCAAATACTGGTGCCGGGTCAAAACTCGTCAACCGAGGCGCCGATAAATCAAACGCAGCTCGCGCTGCAAAACTGTCACCGATACGACGGTACTTATGTGCTTTACTCGCGCCGTCAACCCATTGCACGCAAACCAGTCGCCCGCCCTCGGTCAACTGACCCAGCAAAGCCTCTGGCAATTCCGCAATACAGCCGTTGATGAGGATAACATCAAAGGGCCCTTGTTTGGCCTGCCCGAGGGGCAAAGCGCCACTGACCGCGACCGCATTATCAATGCCCAAATCTTGCCAGATGGCACTGGCTTTTTCGCCCAAAGATTCGTCGTCTTCCAGCGAGATAACCGTGCTGGCAAGTCCGGCCAGAACCGCCGCCGAATATCCGGTGCCGCCTGCAATATCCAAAACCACATCATCGGCTTGCACATCGGCCAATTCGGCCAGACGCGCGAAAGCTGTGGGGGTCAATAAAGTGCGGTTGGCCTCGCCAGCCAAACATTCGATTTCGAGGTCGGCATAGGCCAAGTCGCGCACGTCAGAGCTAACGAAAACCTCGCGCGGCAAGCGAGCCAAGTGCAAGGTTAAGCGATAATCCCGAACGCCACCGGGCTTAATTTGGCACTCCACCATGTTAAAGCGGGCTTGGGCGCCAATATCATCGTTTAATTGCGTCGCAACCATGTCGAATCCTTCGTTGGAACATCTGCTGTATCTGCCCCTTATATACGGGGCGTCACGAGATTTGACAATCAGTTTGAGAAGCAAAGCTTTGGCAGTTTGAGAAGCAAAGCTGTAAGCGGCAATTTTAGCTTCCTCGGGGGCGAGCCGCGTCAGAAAAACGCCCTTTCGAGGGGCGCCATGCGGGGTAGCCCAAAAACCTGTTGCACTCGCGGCCAAGCCATTTATAAACGGCTTAACTCACCATCTGCATTTTGCAGTTCCCACGGGCCACGTGGCGGAGTGGTGACGCAGCGGCCTGCAAAGCCGTGTACCCCGGTTCGATTCCGGGCGTGGCCTCCACAACCTTTTCAGGTTTTTCATCTTGGCGTTTTTGCGAAGCTCTGTTATATCCCTGTCGTTAAAGTTATTCCCCGGTAGCTCAGTTGGTAGAGCAAACGGCTGTTAACCGTTCGGTCGCTGGTTCGAGTCCGGCCCGGGGAGCCACTTTTAGCCCTTTCAAAAGGCCGCAGACCCCCAAAGGTCGCGGTCTTTTTTGTGGCTATTTTTCCCCAGCTTCTAAAAACCTGCGAAACCCACTCGCCAAATGCGCGAATTGCGCCATATTACAAACTCGCCTGTCGAGTTGAGGAGTGCCTGCGTGTCGAATTTCAGTTCCGTTTCCCCTATCTTGGTTTGGTTTCGCCAAGACTTGCGCCTAGATGACAATCCTGCCCTCGAAGCCGCCTTGCAACTCGGGGCGCCGATAATCGCCGTCTTCATCGAAGAAACGCCCACCGCCGCGCGCGCCGCTGGCGCTATGTCGCTGTGGTGGCGCGATCGCTCGCTGGCCAAATTGGACGCCGATTTGCGCGCCCGTGGCAGCCAATTGATATATAAAATCGGCGAACCCGTCCAAGTCTTATCCCGCCTGCTCGACGAAACCGCCGCGCGTGGCGTCTATTGGAACCGCCAATATGAAGCCCCAAATGTGGCGCGCGATACCGCCCTTAAAGACACCCTCAAACAACGCGGGCTGCTGGCCGAAAGCTTCAACGCCTCCCTGCTTTTCGAGCCTTGGGAAATCACCGCCAAATCAACTGGCGGGCCGTTTAAAGTGTTCACCCCCTATTGGCGCGCCGCTCGGGCGCGCGGGCTCGACAGCCATCTTTGGGACGCCCCGCACGCCTTGCCTGCCTCCGAAAGCCAGCCCGACAGCGAGCCACTTCGCCAAACGCCCGCGCCCCAAGGCGCCGATTTATTGGCCAGCTGGACCCCCGGTGAGGCGGGCGCGCGCGCCGCTTTGGATTTGTTTTTAACGCAAAATATCACTGGCTATGACGAGCGCAGAAACTTGCCCGCCGAGCCAGCGACCTCGCGCCTCAGCCCGCATTTACGGTGGGGCGAAATCAGCCCACGCCGCCTTGTCGCCGCTACCTTTGCCGCCCAAGAAACCGGCGCCATTGCGACCTCCGATAGCGATAAATTTCTCGCCGAAATTGGCTGGCGCGAATTTGCCTATCAGTTGATGTTCCATAATCCGCAAATTCAAGACACTTGTTTGGTCGAAAAATTCGAGGCCTTTCCATGGCGCGACGCGCCCGATGATTTGGAAACCTGGAAGCGCGGCGAAACCGGATACCCCATCGTCGATGCGGGCATGCGCGAATTGCGCCGCACTGGCTTTATGCACAATCGCGTGCGGATGATTACCGCCAGCTTTCTCATCAAACATTTGCT
>JAQWIP010000114.1 GCA_029248825.1 Alphaproteobacteria bacterium
CATGGTGGTGCATCGCCATAAGATGGCGGAGACTTTGGCCAATTTACTTGACCTTCTGATGGGAGGAAAAGCGCCGCAAGCCGCTGAGTAATCTGTGTGGACAACCCCAATCGTGCCAATAGTGATCGGCTGCTAGAGCAGTTACTCGCGCTGCATCCGCGCCTCATCGACCTATCGCTCGACCGCATGTGGCGCTTGCTGAGCGCGCTCGACCACCCGCAAGATAAATGCCCGCCCATCGTCCATATCGCTGGCACCAATGGCAAAGGCTCCACCGCCTCGCTGTTGCGCGCCATGCTCGAGGCCGACGGCCAACAAGTGCATGCCTATTATTCGCCCCATTTAGTGCGCTTCCACGAACGCATTGTGCTGGCGGGGACGCAAATTTCTGAAGCCCATTTAGCCGAGGTTCTGGCGCGCGTCGAAGCGGCCAATGCGGGCGCGCCGATTACTTTTTTCGAAGTCACCACAGCCGCCGCTTTTCTAGCCTTTAGCGAACATAAAGCCGACACGCTTATCCTCGAAGTCGGCTTGGGCGGGCGCCTCGATGCGACCAATGTCATCACGCCCAAATTATGCGCCATCACGCCCATCAGCCTCGACCATCAAGATTTTCTAGGCGATACGATGCTTTCCATCGCCGAAGAAAAAGCGGGAATTTTAAAAGCGGGCGTGCCCGCGGTGATTGCGCCGCAAACCCCTGAAGTGCGTGCGTTTCTAGAAGAATATGCGGCGCGTAAATTGGCGCCCTTAACGCTCTCGGGACAAGATTTTACGACCTATGAAGAGGCGGGTCGGCTGATTTTCCAGCATGAAACGGGCTTGCAAGATTTGCCCTTGCCGGCGCTTACGGGCGCGCATCAGCTAGACAATGCTGGCACGGCTCTGGCCTGTGCGCAGGCGCTGGGCGTCTCGCCCAAGGCGATGGCCATGGGGTTGGAAACCGTGCGCTGGCCCGCGCGACTGCAAAAGCTCAGCAAAGGCCCGCTCGTGGATAGCCTGAAAGCGCGCTTGGCATCGGCGCACCTGTGGTTAGACGGTGGGCATAATCAAGCCGCCGCCCAAGCGCTCGCCCATTGGCTGGCAAGCCAAAGCGGGGCGCATCCAGACGTCCATATTGTGCTGGGGCTTTTGAGCAGCAAATCGCCCACCCATTACCTCGCCGCTTTGGCCGAAACGGGGGCGCATATCCACGCCGTGCCGATTGACCATACGGACGCAGCACTCGCGCCCGATGTTTTGCTAGCAGAAACGCGCGCCCAAGGCCTAAAGGCCAGCGCGCACACCAGCATAGAAAACGCGCTGGAGGCCATTACGGCTCCCAACGCGCTTATTCTCATTGCCGGTTCGCTTTACTTGGCGGGTCAGGTTTTAGCCGATAACAGCTAGCCCGACGCGTGCCCGTTATAGCGTTTCGTCAATCCAGTCTTTGATTTGGCTTTTTGGCGCAGCCCCCACTTTGGTAGCGGCGGCTTGGCCGTCTTGGAAAATCATCATCGTCGGAATCGAGCGCACGCCATAGCTGGTTGGCGCTTCTGGGTTTTCGTCGATGTTCACCTTAAGAATCGATAGCTTGTCGCCATATTCGGCCGATAGCTCTTCCAAAGCCGGTGCGATTTGCTTGCACGGGCCACACCATTCTGCCCAAAAGTCGACCAAGACGGGGCCGTCTGCATTTAGCACTTGGGTTTCAAAATCGGCGTCATTGACATGCGATACGCTCATGGCTTTCTCCTTCGGGTTCAAATTATTTATCTTTCCCTAATGTAGGTAGGCGGGCGATGATTCTCAAGGTGCGGCGGCAAAATTAACGCTCTTGCAGCTCGCGCTCGCCCGATAGAATTTGCTGCATCACCGCCTCCAGAGCTGCGTCCGCAAGCCAATCAATGCGCGCGGTCTGCGTCCAAATCAGCGCACAGCGTATCGGTTTTCCCGGGCGCACGACTTGCATCAAAGCTCGATAGGCGGCCAATTGTGTCCAATAGGGCGTTTGTTCTTCGCTATCTTGGGGCGGTTTTCCGGTTTTAAAATCAACCAAAACAATCTCTTCAGGCAGCTCGACCAATCGGTCTATCTGCCCTGCCAAAGCCAGCTTTTGCCCATCGTTCATTTCCACCACACCCGCCACCGAAGCCTCGGCCAAAGCTTTGGCGCCAAATAAATCTGCCAAATCGGGATGCGCCAGCACCGCCATCGCCTCGTCTACCAATCGCGTTTGCGTGGCGCCATCCAGCTCCAAATCGCTGGCCTCGCTGGCGCGCGCCACATAAGCCTTCGCGGCGACTTGGCGCTCGGACGGGTTTAAATCGGGCAGGGTTTCCAATAATTTATGCACTATTTTGCCGCGTTGCGAAGCGGCGCGCAAAGCCTCGCCCTCTTCGCCCGAAGGCTGCGAAATCACCATATCGCCATGCGATAGCGACGAAGGCGAGAATAATTTATTGCCAAAATACCGGAACGCATTTTCATCGCGCGGCGCCTGTTCCAACAGCCAATCGGGAACCGGCGGCACACGCGCGCGCGCAGCTTCCTCCAAGGGGTCGACCGCCTCGCCTTCGGCGACCGGCAAAGCCACCTCGCCAGCCGCCAGCCATTGGCGCGCAGATAAGCCCTCGCTCAAAGTCTCGTCCAGCTCTTGGCCAAGCCCGCTTTCCATCATGTCATACCAACTATCGCTCGGGGGCGCCTTCTGGCGTTTGCCCAGCCAACCGCCAATATACAAGCGGTCGCGCGCGCGCGTTAACGCCACATATAGCAGCCGCTTTTCTTCTTGTTTGGCCAAAATCTCTTGGCGCGCCACTTGCTCGGCGCCATAGGGTTCTTGCAAAGCTTTGCTAGCGCGCCAGAGGGGCAGTCGCTCGGCATTAAACTGCAACCGGTTTACCTGACCGCCGCGTTTGGCAGGGGCGCGACATGTGTCGGGCAAAAACACAATGGGCGCCTCCAGCCCTTTGGCGCCATGCACGGTCATAATCCGCACCGCCGAACCAGCCCCTTCCATATCGAGTTTAATCTCTTGCTGGCCTTGGCGCAACCAATGCACGAAGCCTTGCACGCTGGCTGCATGGCGCGTTTCATAGGCCAAGGCGAGGCGCAATAATTCGCCGATAGGGTCATCGATTTGACTGCCCAAGCGCGCGCTCAAAAGCTTGTGGCCTTGCTGCTCGCCCAAAAATTGCGCCAATAATTCATAAGGCGCCAATTTGTCCATATGGTTTTGCAACCAAATAAGGCGGCCATAGGCAGCCTTTATATCGCTCGGTGCCGATGGCGCTCTGGCCTCGGTTTCAAGCGCTTGCCAGAGGCTTTGGTTGCGCGGGCGCGCCAGCTCATACAGTGCCTCTTCGCTCAACCCGCCAAGCGGACTGCGCAGAACAATCGCCAGCGATAAATCATCCTCGCGGTTCAGCGTCACATCCAGCGCGGCCAGAATATCCATAATGGCAATCTGCTCCAGCAACACCATACGGTCGGCACCAGCCACAGCAATCTGGCGGCTTTTCAAGGCGCGGGTCATTTCCTCGACAAAGCTGCTGCGCGTGCGCACCAGAATTAAAATATCGCCAGCCGAGATATTCTGCGTTTTATCGTCCAACAGCTCGGCTATTTTGGCGCTCATGCGCTCGGCCAATATGGCGGGCCCAGTACTGGCCTCTTGCGCGCCTTTTTCGGGGGTCGCCCAAGGGTCTAAATCTTCTTCCGGCTCGGGCGGCACTTCGACCGGCCAAAGCTCCACATGCCCCGGCTCGCCCGCGCGAAAAGCTTTATGCTCCACCGAATGGTCTTGCGCGCTGACGCCCGCACGCCGCTCTGGCGTGGCAAACACAAGGTCGACAAATTTCAAAACTTGCGGCGTCGAACGCCGCGACACCGTGAGCGGCACATAAGTCAGCTGGCCGTTAATCTCGTCAATGGCGCGTTTGAAATGCTGGAATTGCGCATCGAATTGTGTCGGGTCGGCGCCTTGAAACGAGAAGATAGATTGCTTCTCATCGCCCACGGCAAACAGCGTGCGCGCTATATCGCGCTCGCTATCGCCGACGAAAAACTCATCGGCCAGCGCCCGAATAACCCGCCATTGCGCAGGGCTAGTATCTTGCGCTTCATCGACCAGAATATGCTCCAGCCCCGTATCAATTTTAAACAACACCCATTGCGCCGCCCGCGTGCCGGTCAGCAAATGATTGGTGACACCGATTAAATCATCATAATCCAACACCTCGCGCCGCCGCTTTTCGGCTTCATAGGCGTTCACCAAAAAGTCGGCAAAATGATAGACGGCTTGCGTCATTTGATAGGTGGCTATGGCGTTCAGCGTGGCGCGCAAATCCAACACTGCCTCGGCCATATCCGCCATGTGAGCCGCCAAATCGGGCGCGGCTTCGAGGCGCTTTTTGGTCGCCAAACGCTTTCGTAAATCGCCATCCTTGGTCAAGAAAATCGGTGCCAATAATGCCCAAGCCGCGCGCGGGGTTTGCGTATCCAGCGCTTCCAACCATCGCGCCAAGCCTTGCGATTTTTTAATGTCTTCCGAGCTGCCCTCGGCCAGCCAAGCGAGCATGGCTTTGGCGGGGTTTTTATGGGCGCGAGCCAAAGCCTCCAGCGCCGTTTCGGGCTCTTGCAACGGCAAGCTGAGGTCTAAATGTTTGGCCAAATCTTGTAAGTTTTTGGTTTGTGCGCTGGGGTTTAAAAACCCGCGCCGCGCAATAATATCGCGCCCTAGGGCGGCAAGGTCTGGCTCGCTGAGCGCGCGCGTCAATCGGGCCATACTGGCGGTCAAATCGCCTGCTTCCAATGTGGCCTCAGATGCGCCTCCCAAAGGAGAGCCAACCAAGGCACGCGCCACAATGGCTTGCTGAATTTCTTGCGCGTCTTGCTCGTCCAGCAATTCAAATTGCGGCGACAGGCCAGCCTCCAGCGGAAAGCGTTTCAGCAGGCTTTCGCAAAACCCATGAATGGTTTGCACCCGCAAGCCGCCGGGCGTCTCGAGAGCGCGAGCGAATAAAATCCGAGCGCGGCTCAAATCTTCCAACTCCACATCGGGTCCCAATCGCGCCGATATTTCGGCGCGCAATTTGGCGGCCTCCATTAGCGCCCAATCGGCCAGCAGAGTGAACAAACGATCTTGCATCTCGGCGGCGGCCGAGCGCGTATAGGTCAGGCACAACAGCCGCTCGGGCGCCACGCCGTCGAGCATGAGGCGAACCAAACGCGAGACCAACACATAGGTTTTACCCGAACCCGCATTGGCCCCCACCCAAGCCGAAGCGTTCGGCTGTGTGGCCGCATGAGGAGATGGCGGTGCCTTGTCAGACTGGCTCTTGTCAAACTGGCTCATGCCTCGCCTCCCGCCGCATTTTCCCCATCTTCTCCATCGGCCTGCCATTCTTTGCGCCGCGCCAAATGGTCATAAGCGCCGCCAAAAGTCGTGTTGCGCGGGCGGATATGCACCAAATAGGGACGCCGTTCATCGCGATATCCAGCGATTAGTTTTTCCACCATAGCGCGCGCGCCATCCACCAAAACGGCTTGGCTGTCGATATGTGTGGCCTCGCCTGCAGGCTCGCGCCCCGTGAGATGCAAATAGCTCAATTGATGCGTCAGCCCTGGCGACCCCGCCTCGGTGACGCCAAATCCACCGGCCTCTAAAATTGCCGCCTCGAGGGTTAATTGCGGCGAGAGATGTTTCTCGACACTCGATTTGCTGGGCGGTTGGCCGGTTTTATAATCGATAATATCAAAGCGGCCATCGTTGCGTTTATCGATACGGTCGGCCTTGGCGGTCACCCGAAAGGGCGCACCCAAAACATCCAAAGTCAGCTCGCCCTGCACTTCCGTATAGCTGGTCTCCACCTCGCCTTGGCGCTGCGTTTCATAATCAGCCACCCATTGCGACAGGCCGACAAGGCGGGCTTGCCAATATTGCAAAACGGCCGCCCCACCTGGACGATTTCTCTGGGCATCGCGCGCCAGCTCCATTAAGGCGCCCGCAATGTCCTCGCTTTTATGGCCTTGCGTGCTAACTAAATCTTCCATCAGCCCATGCAATAAAGTGCCGCGATGGGCGGCCGATGCAGGCGCATCGACGGGTTCCCATTCGCGCAATTTCAAAATCTTCTTGGCGTAAATCTCATAAGGATTATGCAGCAAAGTCTCGATTTGCGTGACCGAAAGCTGCTCGGGGCGCGCGTCTAAGGGCGGCTTGGGGCACGGGCTTGGGGCGCTTTGCACCTGCTCGGCGCGGTCAAACCGCGTCCACCAATCGAGCAATCGATATTGCTCTTGGCGCGGTAATTTCCCCGACAGGGTTTCCAACCGACGCAGCCAACGTGCTGCCACACTGGGCGCGCCATCGGTTTTCTCAGCCCGCGTCAGATAGGTGACCGAGGCCGCCGCCCCTTGCACAAAGTCATGCGCCGCCAAACCGATTTGGCGTTCGGGCTGGCTCATCCCCAAAGCGCTCCGCATGGGGCGCGACAACCACGGCCCGGTTTCGGGCATCGGCGGCCAACTGGTCTCGTTCAGCCCGCCCAAAATCATCACATCGGCCTGCATCAAACGCGCCTCTAACGGCCCCCAGATGAACAGCCGCGCATGGGTTGGCATTTGCCGGCGCAGGGTTTGGCGCATCATCCACATATCTAAAATCGCTGGCCAATCTTGGCGCGCAATCGGCCCTGCGGTATCGGCGTGTTGGTATAATTTATCCACCAAATCAGCCAAGGCACGGCCTTCTTCGGTGGCCACAAATAGACCCGAGGTCGGGTCTTTTTCGTCGCGCTCTTCACGCTCGTCGTCCGCTAGCAAAAGCGCTTCGGCACAAGCCAAAAGCCCATCCAAATGTTGGTTCATCGGCGCTTCTAGCGGCACATCTTGAAGCGGCGCATAGGCTTGCGACAGGCGCGCCAAAAACGCCTGCAAATTGGCGCGCGCGTCCTCGTCGAGGCGCGGATGATGGGTCAGCACATCGCCAAGCCCCGCCAATCCGCCTTGTCGCCTTGGGCCGCGCAAAAAATGCTGCTCCAACAATCGGGTGTGCGCGCGATGGGTTTTGCGCTCGCTGGCCAAACACACCAGCGGATGCTTCAGCATGGCCAATAAATCAACCGGCGCAAAATCGCTGGCCGCACAGGCCAGCACCAAACGCAAAAACTTGCCGCGTTCGCTATTCGACAATGGCTGCCCCGCACTATCATCAATCGTCACGCCCCAGCGGCGCAGCTCGCTGGCCACGCGGCGCGCCAAATTACGATCGCGCGTCACCAGAGCGGCGGTTTGGTTTTTCGTCGCCAAAGTCTCGCGCATCCGCAAAGCAATGACGCCGGCTTCCGAACGCGCATCGGGGGTCTCGACCAAATGCAAGTTCTGCAAAGCTTCCGCCTCTAAGCCCGTTGCAGGCGCGCCCGCTTTTGAGGCCAAAATTTGCGCCGCCCAACTGGCCGTATGCGCGGCTGGCACCAAAGCCAAATTAAGCCGCTTGGCGCGCGCCGAAGCCGACGCACTGCCCGGCCAGACCTGCACTTGCTCGCGCGTCGCGTCAATATGAGTTAGCAATTGCGACATGGCATATTGCGGATGGGCGAAATCATTTTGAATGGCACCCCATAACTCGTCATCGACTTGGCTATCGAGGCCTGGCAAAATAACACTGCCTTTGGGCAGGCGCGAAATCACTCTCAATAAATCCGCCGTCGCTCGAATGGAACCCGTCGAGCCAGCCGCGATAATTGGGTGTTGAGGCGGGTTGTTTTTCCACTCTTGTGTGCGCTGGGCGAGCAATTGATTGCGCCTATCGGTCGGGTCGAGGCAGCCCATATTGGCCACATCGCGCGTCCAAATATCGGTGATAATGGTCAAGAAACTCATCGTTTGTTGCCAGTTTTCGGCCAAATCATCCGGCACTAAATTGGGCAATTCTGTGAAATCAATCTGCTCGTTTTGGGCTTGGTCAAAAAAGCTTTCGAGGTCAAACGCCAGTCCCGATAATTTGACCGGATTGAGCGGTTGACCCGCCAGCTCGAGCCAGCGGCGAATGAGTGGCAGCAAATAAAAATGGCGCGCCATTGGCTCGATAGCTGGCGCCAATTCCAGCCTATCGCGACCTGCTTGGGGCGCATCCTCATCCATGTCGCCCAAAGTTTCGATGCGCGGCAGCAAAAGCGCGCCCGCGCCTTCGTCCTCGGCCAATTGCAAAAACAAATTAGCCAGTTCGCGCGCCGCCCGCCGCGTCGGCAGCAGCACTTGCACTTGCGATAATTCGCACGCGCCATAAAGCTTGCTCCGCGCCGTCTCATCAAACAGCGTGCGCGCAAGATTATCCAAAAACGGTTGGCCCGAGGCTATCGAGAAAAGGCGCGGTGAATCACTCATGTTTTATGATATCACGAGCGGCGCTTGCGGGGGCTTGCCCGCCAGAAGAAATATGAGGGCAAAATTACAGCGCCGCCTCAGCCTCGGCGCGCCCTTCTGGCGTGCCAACATGCATCCATAATCCGTCCAACACATGGCCATAAAGACGCCCGTTCGCTTGCGCCAAATCATAGGCTTGGTTCAAAGAAAACGCACCCTCTGGCAGCGTGGCAAAAAGGGCTGGCGAGAGAACCTGCACGCCAGCAAAAATATACGCCGCCTCCGCCTCGCGCTTGCGGGTCAATTGCCCATCGCCACGCATCGTATAATCGCCCGTGCCATCATAGCCCGTCGCTTGTGCGCGCGGGGCGAGCAGCAAAAGCGCGTCCATTTGTTTCGGGTCAAAACGCGCCAGCAAGCCATCCAAAACCGGACTGTCTTCGCGCCATAGCACATCGCCATTGGCCACAAGAAACCCTACGGTTTGCGAAGTCGGCGCCAAATGAGGCAGCGCGCGTTTGACCCCGCCGCCGGTTTCCAACAACCCATCGCGCTCGTCGGAAATGACGATATTGGCAGTGGTCGAGCGGCTGGCCAAGGCTTCTTCTATGGCCTCGGCTTTGTGATGCACATTGACGACAATCGTCTCAAGGCCCGCCGCTTCCATACGCCCCAACATGCGAGATAAAAGGCTTTCGCCGCCGATTTGCGTCAAAGGTTTAGGCGGGTCTTGGGCGCGCGCGCGCATGCGAGTGCCTTTGCCAGCGGCCAATATCATCGCGGTATTCATCCCTCAACCGACCCCAAAAAATCGGGCGCATGCGCCTCTAGCCAGTGCGCCACAGGCGCCAAGGCAGGGTGCGCCATATGGCTTTCGAGATAGCCCAAGACGCGCGGCAAATGTTTTAAATAGCTTGGCTTATGATCGCGCTCGGACAGGCGCACGAAAATACCCGCAATCTTTAAATTGCGCTGCACGGCGCATATCGCATAGGCGGTTTGAAAGGCTTCACGCGCTGGCTCATCCGCTCCAAAGCGCGTGGCGCAATAATGCTCATAAGCCGCCGCTTGTAATTCGGGCGCCACATCGACGCGGGCATCGCATAAGAGCGACGATAAATCATAGGCCGCATGACCCGCCAAAGCGTCTTGCACATCAATCAGACCGACCCGAAACCGCGCTTGCGCTCCCTCGCGCCACAAAAGATTGACCGAATGATAATCGCGCAAAACACTGACGCGAGGCGCCCGCAAAAGCGTGTCGCCCAATGGCTCCCAAAGCGCGTGCCAGCTTTGCGCGGCCGCAGACGATATCTCGATGCCGCGATAGGGCAAATACCATTGCGTAAAAAGGTCGGCCTCCACCGCTTGCACTTTGCCATCATAGGGCGCCAAAAATTCTGCCGCAGGGCTTTGGTGCAAATGCAAAAGGTTCGACACCGCTTCGCGATAAAACACCGCGCGGTCGATTGTTTCATCCATGGCGATATGGCGGTCGCCAAAGTCTTCCATCAGGGCAAAGCCTTGCGCCTCGTCGCGCGCCCAAATATCGGGCGACGAAAGCCCATGCGCGCCCAGCCAATCGACCATGGCGCAATAGGCCGGCATGGCCTCGGCCAAATGCGCCACTTGGCTATAGGGTTTGCCATCATAAATAGCCGGCCCATCGGGGCCTTTGACCCAATCCATCAACACGCCTTGGCGCCCGTCGGGCAGGGTTAGGCGCTCATAGCGCCGCGTCGAGGCATCGCCAGCAAGGGGCGCGCGCGTTCCCGCGCCCCACCCCGCTTGGGCAAGAAAGCTTTGAAGGGCTGCTTCTCTGGCTTGCGCGGCCTTTAATGACGCAATGATTTCGGGTGCCGCTTCGATGATAATCTGGCGCGCGTCTGGCGCGCCCTCGACCAGTGATAGAGTGACGCTCACGGTGGGGTCGGACAAAAACCCCTCGGCACGGCTGGCCCATTCCAACAGACAAATGTCGCTCTCCAGCGCGTCCAAAAGCCCAAGCTCTTCGACTTCCGAGGCTTCGGAGAGGCGGTATAAATCGCTGTGTATAATCGCCGGCGTGCACGTCTCATAGGGCTGCACCAGCGTGAAGCTTGGGCTAGGCACGCGCGTCTTCGGACCGCATTTGGCTTTGATGAAGCCACGCGCGAAAGCGGTTTTACCCGCTCCCAAATCGCCTTCTAGAAAAATCAACCAACCGGCTTTGGCTTGCCCCGCCAGCCAAGCGGCCAGCCGCAAGCTGTCTGCTTCTTGCGCAGCGTGAAAAGTAAAACAAGGTGAAGTGACAGCCATACCCGCTTTTAAGCCCATGGCTGGCATTCGGCAAGCTGCCTAGTAACGATAATGCTCGGGCTTGAACGGGCCGGCTTGTTGAATGCCCAGATAATCGGCTTGATCATCGGATAATTCGGTCAGCTTCACGCCCAATTTGCCCAAGTGCAAACGCGCAACTTTCTCGTCCAAATGTTTCGGCAAGACATAGACCTGCTTTTCATAAGACGAGCCATTTTGCCAAAGCTCAATTTGCGCCAATACCTGATTGGTGAACGAGGCACTCATCACAAAGCTTGGATGACCCGTGGCACAGCCCAAGTTCAGCAAGCGACCTTCGGCCAGCAAAATAATGCGTTTGCCATCTGGAAACTCAATTTCATCCACCTGCGGCTTCACATTATGCCATGGGTGGTTTTTCAAAGCGGCGACCTGAATTTCGCTATCGAAATGGCCAATATTGCCTACAATCGCCCGGTCTTTCATCTCGCGCATATGCTCTAGCGTGATGATGTCTTTATTGCCCGTCGCGGTGATGAAAATATCGGCCATCGGAGCGGCATCTTCCATGGTTGTGACCTCATAGCCTTCCATGGCGGCTTGCAGCGCACAAATCGGGTCGACTTCGGTGACCATCACGCGCGCGCCTTGCGAGCGCAGGCTTTCTGCCGAGCCTTTGCCGACATCGCCATACCCACAGACAACGGCAATCTTACCCGCCATCATCACATCGGTGGCGCGTTTCACGCCATCCACAAGGCTTTCGCGGCAACCATAAAGATTGTCGAATTTCGATTTGGTCACACTGTCATTGACGTTAATGGCTGGAATTTTGAGCGTGCCATCTTTGGCCATATCATAAAGGCGCAAGACACCGGTGGTGGTTTCTTCCGACACGCCGACGCAATCGTCGAGAATTTCAGGATATTTTTCGTGGCACAAGGTGGTCAAATCGCCACCATCGTCCAATAGAATATTTGGCGTCCAGCCATCGGGGCCTTGGACTGACTGCTCGACGCACCACCAATATTCTTCTTCGCTTTCTTCTTTCCAAGCAAACACAGGCACGCCCGTTGCGGCAATCGCAGCCGCCGCATGGTCTTGGGTCGAGAAAATATTGCACGACGACCAGCGCACTTGCGCGCCCAAAGCCGTCAGGGTTTCAATCAGCACCGCCGTTTGAATGGTCATATGCAAGCAGCCCGTCACGCGCGCGCCTTGCAGCGGTTTGGAAGCGCCAAACTCTTCGCGCAGCGCCATCAGACCCGGCATTTCGGTTTCGGCAATGGCAATCTCTTTGCGACCCCAATCGGCCAGCGAAATATCGGCTACTTTATAATCTTGTGTCATGAAAGACCTCTTTCTCTATCTCAGCAGGAAACCCTGAATTGCGCGAGTTTTAGCAGCCAAGCATCGGCTTGGCAATAGCCATATAAAGTTTTCTTTATGTCGTTATATTCACCCTAAAGCGGGCTGGCGGGCTTAGTCTTCGCCGAACTTATCGTTGACCAATTGCGTTAAAGCGTCGAGGGCGGCTTGGGCTTGCGCGCCCGAGGCCGATAAGGCGATGGTGCTGCCGAGGCTCGCACCCAGCATCATCAGCCCCATAATGGATGTTGCCAAAACGCTTTCGCCATCTTTGCTGACGTTCACTTGCGCGTCGAATTGTTCGGCCAATTTAACAAATTTAGCCGAGGCGCGCGCGTGCAGCCCGCGTTGATTGGTGATTTGCACTTGCACGTCAGGGGGGGAACTCATGAGAGACGCTCCAGAGTTTTAAGTATTGGCCAGAACTTCGCTGGCGACCGAGATATATTTGCGCGCCGCTTCCTTGGCCTCCAAAACCGCCTCGGGCAACGCCATACTGTCGCGGATGGAGGCAAATTTAATCAGCATCGGCAGATTGATACCCGCAATCACTTCCACTCTATCTTTCTCCAATAAAGAGATAGCCAGATTGGACGGTGTGCCGCCAAACATATCGGTTAAAAGCGCCACGCCTTTGCCGCTATCGACTTTCGAAATCGCATCGACAATATCTTGGCGCCGCTTTTCCATATTATCATCGGGGCCGATGGAAATCGTCTCGAGCTGGCTTTGTGGGCCGACCTCATGTTCGACGGCCGCCTGAAATTCCTGCGCCAAAGCGCCATGCGTTACTAATACCAAACCAATCATCTGTGTCTCCTTCGCGCGCTCATTAGGCTCTCTCGCCCCAGCGGCAGTCATTGCAATTTCAAGATACCTTAAATTTCATAAATTCCGTCATCGGAAAACGCATTATTTTTGGCCGCCGCCCCACCCAAGGCTTGCAGCGCCGTCTGGATAATCATCGGCGTGGCACTATCATGCGCGTGCAAGCGCAAACGCGCAACGCGACCCTCGCCATAAGTAAACCAATCGGCAGGCGCCATGCGCGCGACGTCTTCGCGCGCGCATAACTCAACGGCCAGATTAATCGGCGCGCGCTCGATATAGGCGCGGCGCACCACCCCCAACCCGCGCAGCTCCAATAGCCCCCGCAGGGTGTCATGGGGGCTGGCAAAAATCTGCCCGTCTTGCTCGTCCAACACCAAGCGATCATCACCAATGAATTCGCCCTCGCACGTCTTCAATAGACGCGCCGTCAAACTCGATTTGCCACTGCCCGACGCGCCCAATAAGACAACCCCGCGCCCGTCTATCGCCACCGCACTGGCGTGAAATATCTCGTGGGGCAATGCCGAGGTAACCATGGCTATTTGCCCCGTGCGGCAGCCGCCGCTTTGCTGGGCAAACCAGCCCGCGGCAAAGTTAAGGTAAAATAAGTGCCTGTGCCATCGAGGCGATTGTCGGCGGTTAAATCGCCGCCATGGGCGCGTGCGATTTGGCGCGAAATCGATAGCCCCAAGCCAGAATGACCCGCCGCATGAGACTGGTTGGAAGGCTGATGCGTGCGGTCGGTATAAAACCGCTCGAAAATCTTTTCTTGCGTATCGGGCGCAAGGCCGGGCCCCTCGTCCGCCACAATCATTGCGACATGCGCGCCATGGGCTTGTGTGGTCACAAACACGCGCCCGTCCGCTGGGCTGAAAGAAAGCGCATTGGAAATAAGATTATCGAGGATTTGGGCAATCGGCGATTTTTGCGCCAAGACCGGACAGACCGCCTCGGCGCGCACCACCAGCTCTCGTTTTGGACTGGCCTCCCCCAAGCCCTCGCCAATCGCGCCCGCCACATCTCGGCTCAATTGCGATAGGTCGAAAGCCTCGCTGGCGCCGCGATTTAATTCGGCGTCGAGCCGCGTGGCATTGGCAATATCGGAAATCAATCGATTGAGCCGCTGCACATCATTATCGATAATGCCCATCAGTTGCGCGTGCGCTTCGGGCGTTTGGCTGCGGTCGGTATGCTCGATGCTCTGCACGGCGCTATGCAGCGAGGTCAGCGGGTTTTTCAGCTCATGCGCCACATCCGCCGCAAAGCGGTCGATGGTGTTAATGCGGTCGAGCAAGCGCCCCGTCATATCGCGCAAGGACGACGATAATTCGGCGATCTCATCGCCGCGCGGGCTGTAATCGGGAATCGTGTCCAACCCGGGCAAAGTCGGCGAATGGCTGCCAAAGCCGCGCATCGCCGCCGCTAGTCGGCGCACGGGGATAATAAAAGTCGCGGCTAAAATAAGCGAGGTCAACACATTCACCACCAAGGCAATGCCAGAGAGCTGTAAGACGGCTTGGCGTTCTTGCGCCAATATAGAGTCAATTTCGCCAGGCTGTGTCGAGACCATAAGCGCGCCAATGATGGCTCGATAGCCCTGCACGGGAACCGCGACGGTGAGAATATCGCCACCCTCTTCGGATTGGCGTTGCAAGCTGGCGGTGCGTCCGCGCAAAGCAGCCACCACTTCCTCCAAGCCACGACCATCGGCGGCATTTATCTCGCTCAATAGCGGCGCCGAGGGGCGAAAAAAACGTTGCGTCGACTGCCAAGCGAAAGTCAAAAAACCCGGCATTAAATCATCTGTCTCCATGGGCGGCAGAGATTTGGCAATCACCCGCGCCGAGCGATCCATATGGGCGCTGTCCAAAACCAAATCGCCATTTCCCGTATAGAGCCGCAACCGCGCGCTGGAGACTTGTCGAGATTGGCTCATCACGCGCTCGGCATCGCGCAATTGCCAACGCGCTTGGCCGCCATCGCGCAACAGGCGATCTAGCAGAGAGGGTTCAAAAAACTGAAACGGATTATCGGGCTCCGCTGTTTGGCTGAGGGCGCCAGCAATCAGGCGCGCTTGCGCTTCTAGGTTTTGGCGATAGGCATTGGTCAAGACCTGACGGGTTTCGCTGAGGATTAAAATGCCGCCAACCAATACCAAAAGACCGAGCATGTTCAGCAAAATCAGCCGCGCCAAAAGCGTGCGCGTGGGGAAGCGAAAAGAAGAAGGCATAAAACGCATTAGTCGGTTTCTTTAAACTTATAGCCAACGCCATAAAGGGTCTCAATGGCGTCGAATTGTTTGTCGACGGCGCGAAACTTGCGGCGCAATCGTTTGATGTGGCTATCGATGGTGCGGTCGTCGACATAGATTTGGTCGTCATAGGCGGCGTCCATTAGGGCATCGCGACTTTTTACCACACCGGGGCGGCGCGCCAACGCATCGAGAATCATAAATTCCGTCACCGTCAGCGAAACCGCAAGCTCGCGCCACAGGCAATCATGGCGGTCGGCGTCGAGACGAAGCGAGCCGCGCACTAAAATTGTGCCATTATCGTCTTGCGCTTTTTCCGATTTCGGCTCAGCGCGCGCCTTGGTGCGACGCAAGACCGCGCGGATACGTTCGATGAGGAGACGCTGCGAAAACGGCTTGGTGATATAATCATCGGCGCCCATTTTAAGGCCAAACACTTCATCAATCTCATCGGCTTTACTGGTTAGAAAAACCACGGGCATTTGGCTGGTTTGGCGCAGTTTTCTGAGCAATTCAAGGCCATCCATGCGCGGCATTTTAATGTCGAAAACGCCGATATCCGACGGCGTTTGCGCCAAGGCCTGCAAAGCCGCTTCGCCATCGGTAAAACTGCGCACGCCAAAACCCTCGCCTTCCAGCGCCATGCGAACCGAGGCCAAAATATTAGCATCGTCATCGACCAGAATAATTTGTGCCATATTTAACTCCTTTGCCAATCCTAGGCTTTTGCGGCGGGGAAGAGAAGCCGCGATGATAAAAAACTGCGATGCGCGCGTGGGGGACGCTCATTTCATTTGTTTGGCGCCGCGATTGTGGGCGTCTTGGGGGCAAGCGCAAATCATCAACATGAATTGTGGCAAGGGTGCGGCAGTTGGCTTGCGTCTCGTGAAAAGGACGCAGATATTCCGGCATCCGCTCACGAGGGGCGCATGTTTATTTGGCACCCGTTTCTGGCAAACGGGCAGGGGATTTAAATCATGAAACAAACCGGTTTCCACATCAGCAAAAACGGCATCGAGCATCAAGGTCTGGATAAAGCATCCGCGATTCATTGGAATTTGCGTCCATCGCAAATCTACGAAATGGCTCTTGCGCGCGGCGAAGGCGAAATTGCCGATAGCGGGCCTCTTTTGGTCAAAACTGGCTCTCACACAGGGCGCTCCGCGCAAGACAAATTCATTGTCCGCGATGCGACCACCGAAGACACCATCTGGTGGGACAATAATAAGTCGATGACTTCTGAGCAATTCGATGCGCTCCACGCCGACATGTTGGACTATTCCGCTGGCAAAGAGTTCCTCGTGCAAGACCTGTTTGGTGGCGCCGATGCGACCCACCGTCTTGCGACTCGCGTGGTCACCGAATTGGCTTGGCACTCGCTGTTCATTCAAAACCTGCTGATTGAGCCAGAGACCCAAGAGCTAGAAGGGTTTGACCCAAGCTTTGTGATTATGAATTTCCCCGGCTTCAAAGCCGATACGGCGCGCCACGGCAGCCGCACCGAAACGATGATTGCGGTAAACTTCGACAAAAAAATCGTGCTGATTTGCGGCACCTCTTACGCCGGCGAAACCAAGAAATCGGTTTTCTCGATGTTGAATTACGCCCTTCCCGCCAAACGCGTGATGCCGATGCACTGCTCGGTGAATGTGGGCGATGCTGGCGATAGCGCTGTGTTCTTTGGTTTGAGCGGCACGGGCAAAACCACTCTCTCGGCCGACCCGAACCGCGTTTTGGTTGGCGATGATGAGCATGGCTGGTCGGAAAACGGCGTCTTCAACTTTGAGGGCGGCTGCTATGCGAAAATGATCAATCTGTCGGCGGAAGCCGAACCTGAAATTTTTGCCACCACGAAACGCTTCGGCACCGTTCTGGAAAATGTGGTGATGGATCCCGAAACCCGCGAGTTGGATTTCGATGATAATACATTGGCAGAAAACTCACGCGGCGCGTATCCGCTGAGCTTTATTCCCAATGCGTCGGAAACCGGAACGGCGGGTCACCCGAAAAACATCATCATGCTGACCGCCGATGCCTTTGGTGTCTTGCCGCCTATCTCGCGCATGACCCCGAGCCAAGCCATGTATCACTTCTTGTCGGGCTACACGGCCAAAGTGGCTGGCACCGAAAAAGGCGTGACCGAGCCAGAAGCAACTTTCTCGACCTGCTTTGGCGCACCTTTCATGCCGCGTCACCCATCCGAATATGGCAACTTGCTGCGCGACCTAATTGCCGAGCATGACGCCAAATGCTGGTTGGTCAACACAGGCTGGACGGGCGGGGCTTATGGTATTGGCAATCGCATGCCGATTAAAGAAACCCGCGCGCTTTTGTCTGCCGCGCTCGATGGCAGCCTCAACAATGTCGAGTTCCGCGTCGACGAAAACTTCGGTTTTGATGTGCCCGTCTCGGTGCCTGGGGTCGATGGGTCGATTTTGAACCCGCGCGATACATGGGCCGATAAAGACGGCTATGACGCGCAAGCCAAGAAATTGGTTTCCATGTTCGTCAATAATTTCGATAAATTCATGGACCACGTCGACGAAAACGTCCGCGCGGCAGCCCTTGCGGCTGAATAGTCCTGAATAAATTAGGTGAATAATTCAAAAGGCGGGGCTTAGACCCCGCCTTTTTTGCATTTTACTCATATTTCTCTGATTAATAGTATTAAATAATAATAATAATCATACTATTAATGTGCTTCTTCCCAATTATTTGCCGACATTGCATCTACAACGAGGGGAACCGACAGGGTTAGCTTCGGCGCGCAGGCATTTTCCATGGTTTGGCGCACAACTTCTATCAATTTCGGGCAATCTTCTTTCGGCGCCTCAAAAATCAACTCATCATGCACTTGCAGCAACATCCGCGCATCCGTTAGCCCTGCTTTTTTGAGGGCTGCTGGCATTTGTATCATCGCGCGACGAATAATATCGGCTGCTGTGCCTTGAATGGGCGCATTAATGGCGGCTCGCTCAGCAAACGCCCGCCGCGCTGGAATTTTGGCGTTAATCTCGTTCAAATGCACTTTGCGGCCGAACAAAGTCGTTACATAGCCTTGCGATTTGGCCTCAGCTTTTACCGTTTCCATATAGTCTTTAATGCCCGGGAATTTGGCGAAATAAGCGTTGATATAATCGCTGGCCTGCCCGCGCGAAATGCCCAGTTGATTGGCCAAGCCAAATGCCGAAATGCCATAGATAATGCCAAAGTTAATCGCCTTAGCGCGGCGGCGCACATCCGAGGTCATCTCGGCCAAAGGCACGTTAAACATTTCCGATGCTGTCATCGCATGAATATCGTGTCCTGCCTGAAACGCGTCCCGCAGCGCGTCAATCTCGGCCATATGCGCTAAGACCCGCAGCTCAATTTGGCTGTAGTCCGCACTGACCAATTGATAGCCCTCGGGCGCCACAAAGGCCGTGCGAATGCGCCGACCGTCTTCGGTGCGGATGGGAATATTCTGCAAATTCGGGTCCGACGAAGACAGACGCCCCGTGGTGGTAGCGGCCAAGGAATAAGACGTATGAATGCGCCCCGTCTCGGGATGAATAAAGCCCGGCAGAGCATCCGTGTAAGTCGATTTCAGCTTGGCCAAGCCCCGCCATTCCAACACCAAGCTCGCCAGCTCATGGCCATCGGCAGCAATGCCCTCCAGCACTTCGGCACCCGTGGCCCAAGCGCCGGTTTTGGTTTTCTTGCCGCCAGGCAGAGCCATTTTATCAAACAGAATATCGCCAAGCTGTTTCGGGCTGGCAATATTAAAGGTCTCGCCAGCGGCCGCGAAAATAGCCTCTTCCATGCCGGCCATTTTTTGCGCGAACTCGCCCGAGAGGCGCGAGAGAACCGCGCGGTCGACCTGCACCCCAAGCGCTTCCATTTCGCGCAACACGGGCACCAAAGGCCGCTCGGTAGATTCGTAAACCCCCACCATATGCTCGGCCGCCAAACGCGGTTTTAAATGCCGCCAAAGCCGCAAAGTCACATCCGCATCTTCCGCCGCATAAGGCACCGCCTTGTCGAGCGGCACTTGGTCGAAAGTAATCATGCTCTTGCCGCTGCCCAGCAATTCCTTGATGGGGATAGGCGAATGGTCGAGATATTTCTTCGCCAGAAAATCCATGCCATGGCCATGCGCGCCCGCATCCAGCGTGTAAGACAAAAGCATCGTGTCATCAAAGGGCGCCACCTCCAGCCCGTGGCGAGCGAGAACTTGCAAATCAAATTTGGCGTTTTGCAAAATCTTGCGTATCGACGGGTCGCGCAAAAGCGGTTTTAAAATCGCCAAAGCCTTGGCCATATCTATTTGGACGGGCGCGCCATCGCCAAAATCAAGCCCATCACTGGCGCCATGTTGCAGCGGCATATAGGCCGCCTCGCCGGGCGCCACAGCCATCGATATGCCGACCAAGCGACATTGCATCGTATCCAAACCATCGGTTTCTGTATCTATCGCCAACACGCCCGTCTCATAGGCACGCGCCACCATGGCCTCAAGCTGCGCCTCGGTGTCTATGCAAGCATAGCTGGCCGCATCGATGGGCGGCATAGCGGCGGGCAAAGCCCGATAGGTGCCAACTGCCTCTTTTTGGGTGGCGGTTTGCGCCGCTGGTTTTTCCTCGGCGGCCAAAGCGTCCGATGCCTCAAAGGCTTGCGCATCCCAATCATAGCGCGTGGCCAAACGTTTGGTCAGCGTGTTGAATTCCATCGCTTTGGCAAAGCCCAATAATTTGGCGCCCTCGGGCGCGCGCATCACCATATCGTCAAAGCCGACGGGCATGGGCGTGTCTTGGCGCAAAGTCACCAGCTCGCGACTGATGCGCGCTTGCTCGGCAAATTCGACGAGATTCTCACGGCGTTTGTTTTGTTTAATCTCCGAGGCGCGCTCCAAAAGCGTATCGAGGTCGCCATATTCGTCGATCAATTGCGCTGCGGTTTTAATTCCAATGCCTGGCACGCCCGGCACATTATCGGCGCTATCGCCAGCCAGCGATTGCACATCGATAACTTTATTCGGCGCGACACCAAATTTCTCCAGCACTTCGTCGGGGCCGATGAATTTATCTTTCATCGTGTCGACCATATCAATCGTGCCACCGACCAATTGCATCAAATCTTTATCAGAAGAGACAATGGTTACGCGCGCGCCCGATTTGGCGGCTTCCACCGCATAGGTAGCGATTAAGTCATCGGCCTCAAAGCCTTGCAAATCAATGGCGGGAATATTAAAAGCTCGCACGGCCTCGCGCACGAGGGGAAATTGCGGGCGCAAGTCTTCGGGCGCGGGCGGGCGATGGGCTTTATATTGGTCGTAAATATCATTGCGGAAAGTTTTTCCCGAAGCGTCAAAAATCACTGCCAAATGGGTCGGGGTTTGCGCCGCGCCCATATCGTTCAATAGCTTTAGCAGCATATTGCAAAACCCCGATACGGCGCCAACCGGCAAGCCATCCGACTTACGGGTAAGCGGCGGCAGCGCGTGATAGGCACGAAAAATATAGCCAGAGCC
>JAQWIP010000132.1 GCA_029248825.1 Alphaproteobacteria bacterium
GTCATCAGATAAATCATAATATTCGAGAGCAATTGGTGCCGGGTATAGCGCTTGTTGAGGTCGCGACCGCTGGGCGTGAAAATATCGCTCCAGCCGTGAAATTTCTCAATAATCCATGCCGCCACGCCGAGCGGGCTATCGCTCATCGCCAAGGCCAGCGATTGCGGCTTGGTGCCTTGCAATTGCAGATAGGCACCTTCGGCTTGCATTTTGGCGGCAAAGCCTTCCGCCCATTGTATTTCTTCGGGCGTGCTGGGGGCATCGCTGCTTTGCAAGCCATACATATTGATGTGAAGGGCGCTGCACCCGCCGCCTTTTTGCGGGCTATGGTGGAGGCCAAGAAGGGCGGTGACCACCGACCCCCAATCGCCGCCTTGGGCGACATAAGTGTCAAAGCCCAAAACTTCGACCATTAATTTATTCCACAGCGCGGCCGTGGTGACTTGGCCAATGGGGCGTTTGGGGGCATCGGAAAACCCGTAGCCAGGCAGGCTGGGGCAAATGACGCTGACGCCATCTTGTGCGTCGCCGCCATAGTTTTCCGGATGCGCCAATCGGTCGATGACATCGTGAAACTCGTAAATCGAGCCTGGCCAGCCATGCGTCATTAACACGGGGCTGGGGTTGTCGCCTGAGCCAACCTCATGGATGAAATGGATGTTCAGCCCATCCACTTCGGCGGTGAAATGCGAAAACCGGTTCAGCTCATCCAGCGTGTCTTGCCAGCTATAATCGTTCAGCCAATAGGCGCAAAGCTCGCGCATATAATCGACATCGCTGCCGTAAGCCCAAATATCTTCATCGGCGCCAATTTCCATTTGCGGCGGAAAAACCGCCTGCTCAATGCGCTGGCGAATAAACGCCAAACGGTTTTCATCCGACGGCAAAGTAAAGGGCTGAACGCTCATATGGCTCTCCATAGCGAGGGGCTAATCATCCGCCTAGTGAAAATCAGTGGCTAGCAAAAGGCAAGCCTAATTGACCAACTGATTACTGCACCGCGCCGTGGCAATGTTTGAATTTTTTTCCCGAGCCGCAAGGGCAGGCTTGGTTGCGCCCGACTTTATTGAAGTCGACGCCGGCGTCTGATGCGGCTGCATCGGCTCCTTGCGCGGGGTTTGGACGCGCCAGTTCAGGTGTTTCCAAAACCGGAGGCGGGGTTTCCAATTGCACATGAGCCAAAAAGCGCACCACATCGCGGCGCAGGCCAGAAAGCAAATCTGAGAACAGGGTAAAGGCTTCGAGTTTAAATTCCGATAGCGGGTCGCGCTGGCCGAAGCCGCGCAAGCCGACGATTTGGCGCAAATGTTCCAGCGTGATGAGATGCTCGCGCCAATGCTGGTCGAGCGTTTGCAAAACAATCGATTTTTCAACTTGGCGCATAACATCGGGGCCAAAGTCAGTGGCTTTGGCGGCCATCTGGCGACCCGTCGCATCGACAAGGCGCGCGGTAATTTCTTCGTCGGCAATGCCTTCTTCGTCAGCCCAATCTTTTAGCGGCAGCTCGAGGCCAAAGATTTCGCGCACCGCCTCATCAAGCCCATCGATATCCCATTGCTCGGCATAGGCTTTGGGCGGAATATGCGCTTCCACCAAATCGTCGATGAGCTGTTGGCGCATGTGGCTAATCTCGTCGTCGACGGTTTCGGCTTGCATGAAATCGACGCGCTGCTCGAACACCACTTTGCGTTGGTCGTTCATCACATCGTCATATTTCAAAATGTTTTTGCGGATATCAAAATTGCGCGCTTCGACTTTTTGCTGCGCGCGCTCCAGCGCTTTATTGATCCACGGATGGACAATCGCTTCGACGTCTTTTAGCCCCAAACGTTGCAACATGCCGTCCATTCGGTCGGTGCCGAAAATCCGCATCAGGTCATCATCGAGGCTGAGGAAAAAGCACGAGCGACCGGGGTCGCCTTGACGACCCGAACGACCGCGCAGCTGATTATCAATGCGGCGACTTTCGTGGCGCTCGGTGCCGATGACACATAGCCCGCCCGCCGCAATGGCTTGCTCTTTGAGGGTTGAAATTTCGGCTTCTACGCCAGCTTGCTTTTTGTCGCGCGCGTCGCCTTCCAGCCCCTCTAATTCTATCGCTAGGCGCATTTCCACATTGCCGCCAAGCTGAATATCGGTGCCGCGACCCGCCATATTGGTGGCAATGGTCACCGCGCCTGGCACGCCGGCCAGAGAAATAATTTGCGCCTCTTGCTCGTGATAGCGCGCGTTTAAAACATTGTGCTTAATCTTGTGTTTTTTCAGCGCCGCCGACAGAGCTTCGGATTTATCAATCGATGTGGTGCCGACCAAAACCGGCTGGCCATTGGTTTGGCATTCCATCACCAGCTCGGCCACGGCGGCGAATTTTTCTTCCGCCGTGCGATAAATCGCATCGTCTTCGTCGAGGCGGGCAATCGGGGTGTTGGTTGGCACTTCAATGACATCGAGGCCATAAATGTCCATAAATTCATCGGCCTCGGTCAAAGCCGTGCCGGTCATGCCCGAGAGGGTTTCATAAAGGCGGAAGAAATTTTGGAAGGTAATCGAGGCCAGCGTTTGGTTCTCGGGCTGAATGGCCACATGTTCTTTGGCTTCCAACGCTTGGTGCAAGCCATCGGAGAAGCGGCGACCTTCCATCATCCGTCCGGTAAATTCGTCGATGATGATAACTTGGCCAGCTTCGCCCGTGCCGCGCACGATATAGTCGCGGTCTTTTTGAAACAAGACATGGGCTTTCAACGCATTGGTGACGTGATGCACCAGCGTGGCATTGTGCAAATCATAAATCGAGCTGTTTTCTTCGAGCAAACCCGCTTGGCGCAGCAGCGTTTCCATATGCTCATTGCCGGCTTCGCTCAAGTTCACTTGGCGGGATTTTTCGTCCAGCTCATAATCTTCTGGAGTTAGCTGCGGCGCGAAAGCATCGACGCTCACATAAAGCTCGGACTTGTCTTCCAGCGGCCCAGAGATAATCAGCGGTGTGCGCGCCTCGTCGATGAGAATACTATCGACCTCATCGACAATGGCAAAGCCATGGCCGCGCTGCGACATTTCCTCGAGCGAATATTTCATATTGTCGCGCAAGTAATCAAAGCCCAGCTCATTATTGGTCGCATAGGTAATGTCGGCGGCATAGGCGTGTTTGCGCTCGTCATCATCCATCTCATGGGTGATGCAGCTAACCCGCAGCCCCATGGCTTCATGCACTTGGCGCATCCAATTGGCATCGCGCTGCGCCAGATAATCATTGACCGTGACCACATGCACCGGCTCGCCCGTCAGGGCATTTAGATAGCATGGCAGGGTGGCGACGAGGGTTTTACCTTCGCCGGTTTTCATTTCGGAAATCTTGCCATCGTGCAAAGCCATGCCGCCCACGAGCTGCATATCATAATGGCGTTGGCCGAGGGTGCGTCGGGCGGCTTCGCGCACGGCGGCAAAGGCTTCTTCCAGCAAATCATCCAGCGTCTCGCCATTGGCGAGGCGGGCTTTAAATTCTTCGGTTTTGGCTTTTAGGGCTTCGTCATCTAGCGCTTGAAATTCTGGCTCCAGCGCGTTGATAGCTTCGAGACGGGCGATATAGCCACGAAGCTTGCGCTCATTAAGCGAGCCGAAAAAACGTTTCGCCAGCGAAGAAAGACCGAGCATGGAGGACCCCTAAAAAATGGCTTCATCGTAAAGCCTCTAGCTGATGTAGGGAACCCGATGCTCAGTGTCAATTGGGCTTGGTGTATTTTAGCGCCCGCTCAACCTAGCTGTCGCGACCTTGCGCCTATCAAAAGCACTTGTTTCTTGTGCCTGCGCCAGCCAATATGGCGCCATCGCATATAGCCTTACATATAGCCTTAGGAAAGAAGCCGTAATTATGTTGCCGAATTTTTATCTCCGACCTGTTTTTTGTTTTCTTCTCGCCAGCCTGTTTTGGCTGCCCCCGAGCGCCCAAGCGCAAAAGCTGCCCAATGGCACGGTCGCTACCATTAATGGCATTTCCATTACCTATGAAGACTTGGCGATGGCCGAGGGGGAGCTGGCAAATCTCATCGGCCAAATGAATGAGCAGCAGCGTTTCGAGGCTTTGCTGGGCTATGTGATGGACCGGGTTTTGGTTTCCGAGGCGGCTAAAAAAGCTGGCGTAGAAGACGACCCGACTTTCTTGCAACGCAATGCTTTCACCCAGCGCAAAGATTTGCATGATATTTTCATCAGTCAAAAACTGGTTGAGAAAATCACCGATGCCAAAGTCGACGCCTATTACAAAGAAAATATCGTCAAAGGCTCGCGCCAAGAAGAAATTCGCGCCCGCCATATTTTGCTCGATAGTAAAGACATGGCCGATGCGGTTTTGGCGTCGCTGAGCGGTGGCGCAGATTTTGCTCAATTGGCCAAAGAGCGCTCAAAAGGCCCAAGCGGGGCCAGCGGCGGCGACCTTGGATATTTTGGTCGCGACTCAATGGTGGCAGAATTTTCCGAAGCGGCTTTTAAGTTGAAAAAAGGCGACATCTCGCAGCCCGTTAAAACGCAATTCGGGTGGCATATTATTAAGCTGGAAGACAAGCGCGCCAAGCCAACGCCCAAGCTTGAGCAAGTGCGGGGGCAGATTTATCAACTGCTCATCGGCGAGGCTCGCCGCGAGATTTATGAAGAAATGCGCGAAAAAGCTGACGTGAAATTTATCAATGTCGCGCCTGTGTCTGAATAATCTGAGGAACTAGCATGACCGCTAAAAAATCCCCATCGACCCTATCGCCTTTGGCGCCCAAGAGGTTTGCCAAATTGCCGGCGCTGGCAGGCGTGGAGGTGCAGGCCATGGCCAGCGGCTCGCGCTATCGTGGGCGCGATGATTTGGTCCTGCTGCGGTTTAGCAAAACCACCACTGTGGCAGGCGTGTTTACCAGCTCGAAAATGCCTTCGGCGGCGGTCGATTTATCGCGCGCCCATTTGGCAGGCGGCAAAGCCCGCGCCTTGGTGGTCAATGCGGGCAATGCCAATGCGTTTACCGGAAAAGCAGGCGCCAAAGCGGCACTCGATACGGCCAAAGGCGCGGCCAAATTAGTCGACTGTAAGCCCAGCGATGTTTTCATTGCCTCCACGGGCGTCATCGGCGAAGACTTAGACCCTGCGCCCCTCGTGGCGGCTTTGCACCAAGGTGCTGGCAAAAGCGATTGGCTGGATGCGGCGCGCGCCATTATGACGACCGATACATTTCCCAAATTGGTCACGCGAAAAGCCAAATTCGACAAGCAGGAAATCACGCTAAACGCCATCGCCAAAGGCTCGGGCATGATTGCCCCCGATATGGCAACTTTACTGGCATTTGTTTTCACCGATGCCAGCGTGCCAGCCGGCGTGTTGCAAAAACTATTGGCCGAGGCCAATGGTCAAAGTTTGAATTGTGTCACCGTCGATGGCGATACGTCGACGTCCGATACATGTTTGATGTTTGCCACCGGCGATAAAAAATTAGGCGGCGCGCCTTTGCGCTCGCTCGATGACAAACGCCTTGCGCCTTTGCGCGCCGCTTTGGCCGATTTGATGCAAGATCTGGCGGTGCAAGTGGCCAGCGATGGCGAGGGCGTTTCCAAGCTGATAACCATTGACGTGGCTGGCGCCGAAAACGATGCGGCGGCACGCCAAATTGGCTTGGCCATCGGCAATTCACCTTTGGTGAAAACCGCCGTGGCGGGCGAGGATGCCAATTGGGGACGCATTGTTATGGCCATCGGCAAATCTGGCGAAGCGGCCGAACGCGACCGTTTGTCTATCGATATTGGCGGCGTGCAAGTGGCGCGAAAAGGGCGCGCCGTGGCCGGCTATGACGAGCGCCCCGTGGCCAAACATATGCGGGGAGCCCATGTGCATATTCGGGTCGATGTCGGCGTGCAGGTGAAATCAAAAAATAAAGCTAAAGGGCAAGCGCGCATTTGGGCCAGCGATTTAACGCATGGCTATATTGATATCAATGCCGACTACCGCAGCTGATATGTTGTTGGTCGTCGCCTGTGCGCTGGTCGATCCGGAGGGGCGCGTCTTGGTGGCACAGCGCCCGAGCGGAAAATCCATGGCCGGACTGTGGGAGTTTCCAGGCGGCAAAATAGAGCGCGGCGAAACGCCCGAAGCGGCGCTCATTCGCGAGCTGAAAGAAGAGCTATCCATCGATGTGACGGCGGCGTGTTTGGCGCCTTTGAGTTTTGCCAGCCATGCCTATGATGCGTTTCATTTGCTGATGCCGCTATATGTTTGTCGCAAATGGGGCGGCCAAATCATGCCGCGCGAAGGCCAAGCCGTGACGTGGAAAAAACCGCGCCAACTGTTCGACATGGAAATGCCGCCCGCCGATGTGCCGCTTATCGCCGCGCTTCGCGACGCAATTTAAACCGTCAAATCAAGTGGGCGTTTCGCCGGTAATTGGGCTTTCGTCGAAACGGGTAATCGGCGCGCCGGGTTCGTGTTTTTTGGGCTCGGTGGACTGGGGAGAAAACCCTGCCAGATAACAAATTTCAAATTCAGCCACGGCCCTGTCGTCCTCTTGGGTGGCGGCGTGAAAGCGCGCCAATGCGTCTTGCAAGACATCGCGGCGCAAGGCTGATTTGACGCGCGTGGTTAAAATATTGCTCTCGCCCATGCCGCGCAAATCGCGCAAGACAGACAGCGGCTGTTGGTAACGCACGCGCAGCACATCGCTATCGGCAACGGGCAAATGAAACCCCGCGCGCTGCATGAGGCCAGCCAAATCTCGCAAATCCGCGAAAGGATGAATATGCGGGCGCACGCCGCCGAGAATTTCTGTTTGGCTTTCCAGAAATGCGGTTTGTAAGGCGCGCAAGTTTTCATTGCCGGGCAAAGCCGCCAGAAAAACCCCATCGGGCTTTAGCGCTCGACAGATTTGCACCAAAGCGCCGGGCAAATCATTGACGTGATGCAAGCCCCAAAAGGAGACGATGAGGTCGAGGCTTTGGGGTTTGAGCGGCAAGCGTTCTTCGTCTAGCACGAGGCCGCCCTGAGGCAGCATGGCGGCGGTGATATCGGCCTCAATCCAAGTGTTGATTTTGGCCGCGCTATGGTTGCCAATCAAGTTTTCGGCTTTCAGCTTGGCGCCCAAATATCCGGTGGAGGCGCCAAGGCAGAGGGCGGTTTCAAAGCGGCGGTTCTGCACTTTAATGCGGTCGAGCAAATCTTCGGCCGTGCGCTGCAAAAGAAAATCAAAGCCGGGCAATCCCTTGGCGGCACGGGTTCGATTGCGCCTTAGGGCAGCGCGATCAAAAATATTTGGGACATTGGCATTCATTCTAGGCAGTATGGCATTTATGACTTTAAAAAAAAAATAAACTTCGTCCGCCACGCTTTGCTTTCCCCCGCCAAGAAAATGCTGGATGCCGGTCTCGACATTCTGGTACCGCCGGCCTGTCCTTTATGTGCGGCGGTTTTGGCTGGCGATGACGGATTATGCGCGCCATGTTGGCAAGAGCTTAACTTCATCGCGGCCCCGATTTGCCACATCAGCGGCGCGCCCTTGAAAGTAGATTTGGGGCCAGAAACGCTTAGTCTGGCGGTGCAGAAAAACCCGCCGCCCTATGATAAAGCGCGCGCCGCGTTTCATTATGGGGGCAGCGCGGCGGCTTTGGTCAAGCGCATGAAGTTTAGCGACCGCCCCGAATTGGCGCGTCTTTTGGCGCCGTTTCTGGTGCGCGCGGGCAAGGATGTTTTGCGCGCCAATGCGATTTTAGTGCCCGTGCCATTGCACCGCCGCCGCCTGTTCGGGCGCCGGTTTAATCAGGCAGCCGAGCTGTGCCGCGCCATGGCGCGCGAGACGGGAAATGAAATTTCGTTTCAAGCGGTCAAACGCGTGAAAGCCACACGACCCCAAATTGGCCTGACCCGCCGCAAGCGCAAAAGCAATTTGAAAGGCACCTTCAAAGTGTCCCCATCGGCAAGCGAGTCTATTCAAGGGCGTAGTTTGATATTGGTCGATGACGTTTTAACCACGGGCGCCACAGTGGAGGCGATGAGCGAAACCTTGCGCCAAGCCGGAGCAGGGCGCATATATGTTCTAACGCTGGCGCGCGTGGTGCGGCCAGAGCAAATGCGCATCGGCTAAGCGGGTCGTTGGCTAAACGCCTTCCCGTGGGAGAGCTCGCAAAAGGACAGAAGATGAAAGTCGCCTGTATACAAATGACCACTGGCTGCGATCCAGTCGATAATTTGCAAACCATAGAGACGCAAACCCGCGCCGCCGTGGCCGCCGGTGCCGAGCTGGTGGCCTTGCCCGAAACCTGTATCTCCATGGAGAAAAACCGCAAAGCCATGCGCGCGCGCTTGCAAGCCGAAGCCGATAGCGCGCCTTTGCAAGCCTTATGCGCGCTCGCCAAAGAACTGGGCGTGGGACTGCTGGTCGGCTCGATGGTCTTGGCCAATGACACGCAAAAAGGCGATGGCGAAAAGGCCGTGAACCGCTCGCTTTACATCAACCCGCAAGGCGAGATTGTGGCGCGCTATGATAAAATTCATATGTTCGATGTCACGTTGGCCAACGGCGAAACCCATGCCGAGAGCCATAATTATCAAGCTGGCGCGCGCGCTGTGCTGGCCGATTTGGGCGCCGCCAAATTGGGCTTGAGCATTTGTTATGATGTGCGTTTTGGCGCGCTCTATCGGCGTTTGGCGCAAGCGGGGGCCGATATTATCAGCGTGCCGTCCGCCTTTACCCGCCCGACAGGCAAGGCGCATTGGCAGGTGCTATTGCGCGCGCGCGCCATTGAGACGGGGTGTTTTATCCTCGCGCCCGCGCAAGTGGGGACGCATGAAAATGGCCGCGAGACGTATGGCCATAGTTTGATTGTCGACCCATGGGGCGATATTTTGGCGCAAGCCGAAGACAGCGATGGGTTTATTTTGGCAGATTTAGAGTTATCTCTGGTGGCCAAAGCGCGCGAGCAAATTCCCGCTTTGCTGCATGGTCAAAATTTTCTCGCGCCAGATGGCAGCGAGATGTCGGACTAGGGTTTCGAGACTAATTTTTATCGGCTTTTTTCGGCGCGGCAACGGCCAAATAATTGACCGACATATCGCCGGTTTGCGTCCATTTGTCGGTCAGCGGATTAAAGCTTACGCCCGTGGATGTCACGAGGTCTAACTCGGCTTTTCTGGCCATGGTTTCCATCTCGCGTGGCGTGATGAATTTATGCCAATCATGGGTACCGCGCGGCAACCAGCGCAGCACATATTCGGCCCCGACAATCGCCAAGGTAAAAGATTTCAACGTGCGGTTCAATGTGGCCAAAAACATAATCCCTTCGGGTTTCAACATGCCCGCACAAGCACTCATAAAGGCTTGCGGGTCGGCCACATGTTCGATGACTTCCATGTTTAAAATCGCGTCAAATGTCTCGCCGTCTGCGTTTAACTGCTCGGCCGTGATGGCGCGATAGTCAATGTCTAGGCCTTGCGCTTTGGCGTGCAGGCTGGCGGTTTTAATATTGGCTTCGGCCGCATCGGCGCCCAAGACATCGGCACCCAAACGTGCCATTGGCTCGCTCAATAGGCCGCCGCCGCAGCCGATGTCGAGCAAGCGCAAGCCTGTGAGCGGCTGCTCGGCTTTCGGGTCGCGGTCGAATTGCTTGAACAATTTATTGCGAATATAGGCCAGCCGTATGGGATTGAATTTATGCAAAGGTTTGAACTGCCCTTGCGGGTTCCACCAGTCATCGGCCATGGCCGTGAACTTGGCCACTTCGTGGGGGTCAATGGTAACTTGTCCGGTTTTAATATCGCTCATGGGGAAAGCTCATCTCTGGTTAACCATGGGGCGCGCGCGCCCCCGACGTCTACTTTTAACTATGCAGCTTGCACGTTAAGCCTTATATAAGCGCGATTGAGACGAAAGGAAATGCGAAAACCCATTATGGCACGGATTGTAATGAAATTTGGCGGCACTTCTGTGGGCGATGTAGATCGCATCCGCAATGTGGCCGCCCATGTCAAACGCGAAGTCGATGCGGGTCATCAGGTTGCGGTCGTTGTCTCGGCCATGTCTGGCGAAACCAATCGGCTGGTGGGTTTGACGCGCGATGTCGCGCGTCTGCATGATGCGCGCGAATATGATGTCGTGGTCTCGGCCGGTGAGCAAATCAGCGTTGGGCTTTTGGCCATGGCTTTGCAAGATATCGGCGTGGCGGCGCGCAGCTGGCTTGGCTGGCAAATGAGCGTGAAAACCTCGGACGTGCATGGCGCGGCGCGCATTGAAATGATTGAGCCAGACGCCATGGAAGCGCAATTTAGCGAAGGCCGTGTGGCGGTGATTGCAGGCTTTCAAGGTGTCTCCAGTGCCAATCGCATTACCACGCTCGGGCGCGGCGGCTCCGACACGAGCGCGGTGGCCATTGCCGCTGCCTTGAAAGCAGACCGATGCGATATTTATACCGATGTCGATGGGGTTTACACCACCGACCCGAGAATGGTGCCAGCGGCCAAGAAAATGGATCGCGTATCGTATGAAGAAATGCTTGAAATGGCGTCGCTAGGTGCCAAAGTATTACAGACCCGCTCGGTAGAGCTGGCGATGGCGCATAATGTGCGTCTGCAAGTGCGCTCGAGTTTCGATGCCCCCGATGCCCCCGATGCTAGTGCTAATGGCGAGGCGATTGTCGGCACATTGATTTGCGATGAGGATGAAATTATGGAAACCGAAATTGTTAGCGGCATTGCCTATGCCCGCAATGAAGCCAAAGTGACGCTGCGCGAAGTGGCCGACCGACCGGGCATTGCGGCGAGTATCTTTGGCCCCCTGGCCGAGGCCGCCGTCAATGTGGATATGATTGTGCAGAACATGTCGGCCGATGGCAAAACCACCGATGTGACCTTCACGGTGTCGCAAGATGAATTGGAACGCGCCCTGGCGGTGCTGAAAGGCGCGACCGCGGATTTGACTTTTGCGGATTTGCAAGCGGCGCCCGATATGGCGAAGATTTCTATCGTCGGCGTCGGCATGCGAAGCCATGCAGGCGTGGCTCAAAAAATGTTCCAAGTGCTGGCCGAGAAGGGCATTAACATTCATGTTATCTCCACATCGGAGATTAAAGTTTCTGTATTGATTGATGCAGATTATGTCGAGTTGGCCGTGCGCGCCTTGCATGCCGCTTACGGTCTCGACGATGAGCTAGCTGGGTAATCGGCTAGCCGCGAACCAAGAGGGCGAGCTTATGCCTCTATCGAGTGAAGGGCCGAGATTATTATTGCGTCGCTTGCGCCAGTTGATGGCCGCTAGCGATGGCGATCAAGCTCGCCTCGATAAAATTGTCGCCCTGATTGCCACCAGTATGAACGCCGCCGTGTGTTCGGTCTATTTAAGCCGAGGCGCCCATACGCTGGGGCTGGCCGCCACCGAGGGGTTGAACCAAGACGCGGTGAATAAAACCATCCTGCATGTCGGCGAAGGTCTGGTCGGCGATATCGCGCAGCACAAACGCCCGCTGAATTTGGCCGATGCCACCGCCCACCCCCGCTTTGCCTATCGGCCAGAGACGGGCGAAGACCCGTTTAAATCTTTCGTCGGCGTGCCGATTTTGCGACGCGGCGATGTGCGCGGCGTCTTGGTGGTGCAAAACGCCACGCAGCGCGATTTTCTCAACGAAGAAGTCGAAGCGCTGCAAACCGTGGCGATGGTTTTATCGGAAATGCTATCGGCTTTGGGCGAGACCGCCGATGAAGACGAGGCGGAACAAAATCTGTCGCGCGTATTTGCCGGTCGCGGGCTGACCGAGGGGCTGGCCATGGGGCATGTGATTTTGCACGAGCCGCGCGTCGAAGTGACCAAACTCATTGGCGATGACCCCGATGAAGAAGCCAAAAGATTGGAAGCGGCCGTTTATCAATTGCGCCGCAATGTCGATGAGATGTTGGATAAAGATGACGTTAGCCATGATGGCGAACATATGGCGGTGCTGGAAGCCTATCGGATGTTTGCCAATGACCGCGGTTGGTTGCGCCGCATCCACACGGCGGTGCAAACCGGCCTGACGGCGGAAGCGGCGGTGGAGCGGGTGAACAATGGGATGCGCGCGCGCCTTGGGGGCCAGCGCGATGCTTATTTGCGCGAACGCCTGCATGATTTTGAAGATCTGTCGAACCGCTTGCTGCGCATTCTATCGGGTCGTGCGCAATTGGCTTCGGAAGATAAATTGCCGCGCGATGCCATTCTTTTGGCCCGCACCATGGGGCCAGCCGAATTGCTGGATTACGACCGACGCAAATTGCGCGGGCTGGTGTTGGAGGATGGCGCTTTGGGCGCGCATGTTTCGATTGTGGCGCGGGCGCTGAATATTCCGATGCTGGGCGATGTGCGCGGCATTGTCGATGCGGCGCGCGATGGGCAAGAAATTATCGTCGATGTCGACCAAAACGAAGTTCACCTCAATCCGGCCAGTGATATTGTCGAGGCTTATTCCAATCGGGCGCGGCTGCGCGCGCGCCGCATGCAGCGCTATGCGCGGATTAAACATTTGCCCGCCGAAACCAAAGATGGCGTGCAAATCCAGCTCGATAAAAATGCCGGCCTGATGGTCGATGTGGAAAACCTGACCGATAGTGGCGCTGAAAACATCGGCCTATTTCGCACCGAATTACAGTTCATGGTGTCGGCCACTATGCCGCGTGCCAATGAGCAAGAGCTTATGTATCGCGAGGTGCTGGACAGTGTGGGCGCGCGCGATGTGGTGTTTCGCACCTTGGATGTCGGCGGCGATAAAGTGCTGCCTTATTTGCGCACTAGCGTCGAAGAAAACCCGGCTATGGGCTGGCGCGCCACGCGGATGGCGCTGGACCGGCCTGGCCTTGTGCGGGTGCAAATGCGCGCCCTATTGCGGGCTGCTGCGGGTCGCAAATTATCGATTATGTTCCCGCTCATCACCACGCTAGAAGAGTTTCGCGCGACCCGGGCTTTGTTGGATTTGGAAAAAGCGCGGTTGGAAAGTTTTGGCCATGCGGTGCCAGCGAGTTTGGAAGTCGGCGCCATGTTGGAAGTGCCAGCCTTGGTTTGGGAATTAGACCAATTGCTGCCCGAGCTAGATTTTCTCTCGGTCGGCACCAATGATTTAATGCAGTTCTTTTTTGCCGCCGACCGAGGCAATCCGCAAACCAGCCATCGTTATGACTTTTTGTCTTTGGCCTCTTTGCGTTTGCTGGCGCAAATACAATCAACTTGCGCGGCGCATAAAGTTCCCGTGTCGATTTGCGGCGAGCTGGGCGGGCGCCCTTTAGAAGCCATGGCGCTTTTGGGGCTGGGCTACGAAAGATTTTCTTTGCCTTCCGCCTCTATCGGACCGGTGAAGCGGATGATACGCTCGGCCAGTCAGGCAAAACTGGAAGCGGCTTTATCGAGTTTGCTCAGTGAAGCTCCGGCAAATATGCGCGACGCGATACACCAAATCGCAGATGCGCAAGGCGTTAAGTTGTGATAGGAATATTTCCAAGAAACGAGGAATAAGCGCATGACCGAAACAGAGATGACAATGGAACCAGTAGATATTGGCGTGAACTTGCGCCAAGCGCGAGAAGCGCGCGGCGTGAGCATTGAAGATGTCTCGGGCGTTCTTAAAATCCGTGTCGACCATTTGAAATCGCTGGAAAACGATGATTTTGAGGCGCTGCCTGCGGGCGTGTATGCGATTGGGTTTATTCGTACTTATGCCACTTATCTCGAGCTGAACGCGGGCGAATTAATCAATCGCTATAAAGCCATTGTGACGCCGCCCAATGCCGAAGAAACGCCCTATGACCCGCAAGCCGAAAGCGAGCAAATCTCTATCGCTGTGAAATTTGCAATCGGGGCTGTGGTGATTTTTGCGGTCTATATTCTTTGGCTCATCGCGGGCGGTGCCAGTGGGCCCGAACCCTCGGCGAAGACGGTGTCGGCGCCTGTGGAAAGCTCGACCTCTCAATCGGCTAATCAATCGGCTAATTCGGCATCAACAAAATCTGCCGATGCCAGCCAAGCGAAAGCCAAGGTGGCGACAAAGCCGCCTGTGGCCAAGGCGCCCGCGCCGACAGCGGTTGCCAAACCGGCCGCCCCTGCGCTCGACCCTTTGCGCACGCCCATTGAGGTGGAACCCATCGCGGCTCTGGAGCCAGCGGCGCCTCAGGGTAAAATTGAAATTCGTGCCGTGCGCCGCACCTGGTTGCGCATTGAAAACACCCAAGGCCAAGTGCTGCTTTCCAGCATTGTCACCGATGGCGATAGTTTTGAGCTGACGCTCGAGACCCCCTATACGCTGGCGACGCGCGATGCCGGAGCGCTGCAATATGTGGTCGATGGTCAAGCCGTCGGCACGGTGGGTCGGCGTAGCCAAATTCTGACGGCGCGCCAGATTGACCGAAGTTCTATTCTCACCCTCAAACCCTAGCGAGGCCGCAATGCTGCGAGCGTGGCGACATATCGAACGGCGCTCTTCGCGCCAGATTATGGTTGGCAATGTGCCAGTAGGTGGCGACGCCCCGATTGCCGTGCAGTCGATGACCAATACGCCGACCTGGGATGCCAAAGCCACGATTGCACAAATCAAAGCCTTGGAAGAAGCCGGCGCGGATATCGTGCGCGTGTCTTGCCCCGATGAAGCCTCGACAGCCGCCTTGCGCGAGATTGTCCATGCCGTGTCGGTGCCGATTGTCGCCGATATTCATTTTCATTATAAGCGCGCCATTGAGGCGGCGGAAGCGGGCGCTGCGTGTTTGCGCATCAACCCGGGCAATATCGGCGATGCCGCGCGCGTCGGCGAAGTTGTGGCGGCCGCGCGCAAACATAATTGCTCTATTCGCATTGGCGTGAATGCCGGCTCCTTGGAAAAACATCTGCTGGATAAATACGGCGAGCCGTGCCCCGAAGCCATG
>JAQWIP010000165.1 GCA_029248825.1 Alphaproteobacteria bacterium
CATCACCCATGACGGCACGCCTGTCGAGGACACGTCGCTGGAGCAATGGCGCAAAGTCACGTCGATCGATTTGGATGCGGTATTTTTGGGCTGCAAATATGGCGTGCGCGCGATGAAAGAAAACGGCGGCAGCATTATCAATGTTTCCTCGATTTACGGCATCGTCGGCTCGGCTGGCCAAGCCGCGTATCATGCAGCCAAGGGCGGCGTGCGTTTGCTGACCAAAGGCATGGCCGCAGAAATGGGCACTTTGGGCTATAAAATTCGCGTCAATTCCATCCATCCGGGTTTTGTGGTGACCGAGCTTTTGCGCGGCGGTTTAAAACAAGCGGTCAAGGCGGGCATGATGCCGGGCGAGAACGAAGCCATCGAAAGCCTGACCGAAGCCACGCCGGCTGGACGCCTCGGCGTGCCGATGGATATTGCCAATGGCGTGGTGTTTCTGGCCTCCGATGAGGCCGAATGGATGACCGGCTCAGAGCTTGTTATTGACGGCGGCTACACCGCCCAATAGGTTGCCAGCCTAACCAGCGTATCGGAGACTATGATGACCCCTGAAGAAATGAACCGCGTGCAAACTTACCTGCGGATGAAGTTTGAAAATGATGCCGTTACCCTCAAGCGCGGTGGCAAAGAAGACATGGTGGAAGTGTTTCTTGGCGATGAGTTTATCGGCACGATGTTCCGCGATGAAGACGAGGGCGAAGTGTCCTATGACTTCAACATGGCCATCTTAGAGTTCGACCTCCCGACGCTTTAATTTTGCGTGCGGGCGGAAGCTCTCGCGCTGCGGATCATATCTTTGATGCGCGTGTCGATATTTTCCCAATCGGATAAATGCGTGCGCTTGAACACGAAGCTGGCTTGCGCGGTATTGCCAATATCAAAGCGGCTCTCGCACGATGGGCTGGGGTGCTGTTTGGTATCGCAAATAAACAGCGGCGCTTTTTCGCGCTCCTCTTTGGAGCCAGCGGGTAGGGCGCGAAAAATTTGCTTATTGGCATAGGGCGAATTGGGCAGAAAGTTAAACCCCTGCAAGCCATCTTTGCGAACCGCTCCGGCGCCTTTGAGATAAGGCTTATACAGCGCCTCGAACACGCGCGCCTCGGGGAAGTTTCTTTTTCCGGCGCGCAAATTAATGACAATCAAGCTCGCATCTTTATCGGAGCGCGAAAACGCTTTGGCCAAATCTGGCTGCCACGGCTGCAAATCTGGCAAGAGGGCATGTAGCTCGGCATGGGATAATTCGCGGCGGCTGCGGGTCTGGCGATTGCGGGTAAAATGCGCTGGCACGGCAAACAAAGTGCCGCCGACTTCTACCCGAACCCGCGCGGGGTCTTGCGTTGGACTATAGGACACGCCTTGCAAGTCGCGCAGGCCAGGGCCGAAATAGACAAAATAGACCACCACGCCGCTCAAGAAAAATCCGAGAAGCACAATCAAAGGCAGGCTCCAAACGGGCCATTCGTGTTCGGGTATCGCCCGCGACAATAAGCGCTTCATCCTTGTTTCTCCTCGACAGCAGATTTTGAGTGTTTACCATAGAGCATCGCGAAAGATGAAGCGATAAATCAACGTTAGCGGGAGGGTGATATGCCTGTTTATGCTTTGGGGGAAATCTCTCCTCGTCTGCCAGAGAGTGGCAATTTTTGGGTCGCGCCAGATGCGCAAGTGATGGGCAATATTGTGCTGCTCGAAAACGCCAGCATTTGGTTTGCCGCCGTCTTGCGTGGCGACAATGAAACCATCACCATCGGCGAAAATTCCAATGTGCAAGACGGCTCGATATTGCATACCGATGTCGGCTTTCCGATGCGGCTGGGCAAAAACGTCACCGTTGGACACCAAGCCATGTTGCACGGCTGCACGGTCGGCGATAATTCGCTGGTGGGCATTGGCGCGACGATTTTAAACGGCGCCAAAATTGGTAAAAATTGCCTCATCGGCGCCCATGCTTTGGTGGGCGAGGGCAAAGAAATTCCCGACAATTCTATGGTGCTGGGCATGCCCGGAAAAGTGGTTCGAGAGTTGGGCGAAGACAATGAAAAAATGATGATTGCCTCGGCCGACCATTATGTTGAAAACTGGCAGCGTTACAAACGCGATTTGAAGAAAATAGGATAAGTGATGATTGAACGGGTGGATTATATTGTTGTGGGTGCGGGCAGTGCGGGATGTGTGCTGGCCAATCGGTTGAGTGAAAATAGCGCCAATAGCGTGCTGCTGTTAGAGGCGGGTAAGAAAGATAAAAACCTGTTCATCCATATGCCGGCTGGCTATTCGCAAATCGTGCCAGAGCGCAATGACCAAAATTATGCCTTTGAAACCGAAGCCGAACCGAGCCTCGAAGGGCGGCAAATGTATTGGCCGCGTGGGCGCGGTTGGGGCGGGTCTTCGTCCATCAATGCGATGGTTTATATTCGCGGCAATGCGGCGGACTATGACCATTGGAACCAATTGGGCAATGCGGGTTGGTCTTATGAAAGCGTGCTGCCTTATTTTAAAAAAGCCGAAGATTTTGAAGGCGAGGGCGACAAAGAATATCACGGCAAGGGCGGCCCCCTGTCGGTGAAAAAATCCGACCGCGCCAATGATGAATTGCTCGATGTCTTCGTCGAAGCGGGTCAACAGGCGGGCATTCCTTTCACGCCCGATTTCAATGGCAAACAGCAAGAGGGCGTCTCGCGCTTTGAACATACCATTCGCGGCTCCAAACGGTGCAGCGCGGCGGTGGGCTATTTGCACCCTGTGTTGAAACGCAAAAACCTGCACACAGAAACCGAAGTAACCGTCGATGTCGTGGTGTTTGAGGGCAAGCGCGCGGTGGCGGTTGAGTTTTTGAAAAACGGCAAAAGCCACACGGTCTATGCCAATAAGGAAGTCATTTTATCGGCTGGCGCGATTAACTCGCCGCAAATTTTGCTGCGCAGTGGCGTTGGCCCCGAGACAGAAATCAAACCGCATGGCCTCGAAATGGTGCATGAGCTGCCGGGCGTGGGGCAGAATTTGCAAGACCATTTGGGCGTGGTGAGCCAATTTGAATGCACCCAAGACGTCACGCTGCATCGGTCTGCCGTTTGGTGGCGCACGCAATTGGCGGGCATTCAATATCTGCTGATGGGCAAGGGCGATGCGTCTTATCCGCCAACGGCCGCTGGCGCGTTTTTCAAATCAGCGCCGACCAAGGCCGTGCCAGATATGCAAATTCACTATGTGTCCGTGGCCGTTCCCGATGTGCATGGTCGCGAGGATTTGCCGACCCAACATGGGTTTTCGTCTATCGTCTATGGCTGTCGTCCGGAGAGCCGTGGCTATCTGACTTTGAAAACCGCCAACCCCGAAGATGCGCCAGCCATGTATCCAAATTATCTCACGGCCGAGCAAGACATTGTGGATATTCGCAATGGCTTCCGCATCACCCGCGATATTTTCCTGCAAAAAGCTTTCGACCCCTATCGCGGTCAACAGGTGAAACCAAGCCTCGAGGTGAACGTCGATAATGACGATGAGTTGGATGGTTGGATTCGCGCCACCGGCGAGACGCTGTATCATCCGGTCGGCACATGCAAAATGGGCAATGACCCGATGGCGGTAACCAATGAGCATGGCCAAGTGCATGGCCTGGAAGGTCTGCGAGTGGTCGATGCCTCGCTGATGCCGACTTTGGTGACGGGCAATACCAATGCGCCGACCATTATGGTGGCCGAAAAAATCTCCGATCACATTCGCGGCAAAGCGTTTTTGCCGGCTCAACAAGTGGCAGGATAATATGGTTAAATTCGAATTTTTCTACGATATTTCAAGCCCTTGGACGTATTTGGCTTTCTCGCGCATCGAGGCTCTGGCCGAGCGTTGTGGTGTTGAGATTGATTTCAAACCGATATTGGTCGGCGGCGTTTTTAATTCGGTCAATGAAACCGTTTATGAGACCCGCGCCAATCCGCATCCGGTCAAAGGGCGTTATTACCTGAAAGACTTGCAAGATTGGGCGAGGTTTTGCGGCGTCACCATTGGCCAGCCGAAAGTATTTCCTTTGCCCGCAGCTGGCATTATGCGCGCCGCTTTGGTGGCGCAAGAGCAAGGTAAATTGAGCGCTTTTTCGCATGCCGCCTTTCACGCCTATTGGGGCGAGTTGAAAGACATCAGCCAGCCAGAAGAAATGCTGGCGCTGTGCGAAAGTGTCGGCATGGATGGCGCCGCCACGCTGGACGCCATTCAAACCGACGCGGTGAAAGCTCGTTTGCGCGCC
>JAQWIP010000014.1 GCA_029248825.1 Alphaproteobacteria bacterium
TGGAAACCCATTTGGGCTGGGCTTGTGCCGGTCTGGGTCGCCAGATTAACGAAGCTCTGACGGTTTATGAACGCGAAGGCAATGTCGATATTGTGAAAGACACGCTGAAAAGTGTCTATTCCAATGACCCAGCGGTGTCGAAACTATCCGATGGCGAAGTCATTGAGATGAGCCAGACTTTGCGTCGCGGTGTGCCAATGGCAACGCCGGTATTTGATGGCGCGGTCGATGCGGATATTGTCGAAATGCTCGGCAAGGCAGGCATTGAAAGCTCGGGTCAGTCGCAGCTCTATGACGGACGCACAGGCGAGCCTTTCGATCGTAAAGTGACCGTCGGTTACATTTACATGCTGAAATTGCATCACTTGGTAGACGATAAAATCCATGCGCGCTCTATCGGCCCGTATAGTCTGGTTACGCAACAGCCATTGGGTGGTAAAGCCCAATTTGGTGGCCAGCGCTTCGGCGAGATGGAAGTCTGGGCTTTGGAAGCTTACGGCGCGGCCTATACGCTACAAGAAATGCTGACAGTGAAGTCAGATGATGTGGCGGGTCGGACGAAAGTCTACGAAGCGATTGTTAAGGGTGATGATACATTTGAAGCGGGTATTCCCGAAAGCTTCAATGTATTGGTGAAAGAAATCCGTTCTTTGGGTCTCAATGTCGAATTGACTGAGAGCAATAAAGATAACTAGGGTTAACGGGCTAACTGCCTATTCAGGAGACGACCGATGAACCATGAGGTCATGAATATTTTCAATCCGCAGGCCAATCAACAGGCCTTCGATCAAATTCGCATCTCGATTGCCAGTCCGGAGAAAATCCTGTCTTGGTCTTTCGGGGAGATTAAAAAGCCGGAGACGATTAACTACCGGACTTTTAAGCCAGAACGCGATGGTCTTTTCTGCGCTCGTATTTTTGGTCCGATTAAGGATTACGAATGCCTGTGCGGCAAATATAAGCGGATGAAGTTTAAAGGCGTTATCTGCGAAAAATGCGGTGTGGAAGTCACGCTCACCAAAGTGCGTCGCGAACGTATGGGCCACATTGAGCTTGCTGCACCGGTTGCGCATATTTGGTTCTTGAAGTCGCTGCCAAGCCGCATTGGTCTGTTGCTGGACATGACGTTGAAAGATTTGGAGCGCGTGCTTTATTTCGAAAACTTCATCGTTCTCGACCCCATGCTATCGGCTCTTGAGCGCGGTCAGCTTTTGACCGAAGAAGAATATTTCGACGCCCAAGACGAATATGGCGAAGACACATTCGTAGCCGGTATCGGCGCCGAAGGGGTTCGCGCCATGCTGGAAGACTTGGACTTGGAAGAGCTGCGCGATGAATTGCGCGTCGGCATTGCCGAAGCCACCACCGAGCTGAAGCCGAAGAAATTGGCCAAACGCTTGAAAGTGGTTGAAGCGTTTTTGCGTTCGGGCAGCCGTCCAGAGTGGATGATTTTAAACGTGGTGCCGGTTATTCCGCCAGAGTTGCGCCCCTTGGTGCCTTTGGATGGTGGACGCTTTGCGACGTCGGATTTGAACGACTTGTATCGCCGCGTTATCAACCGTAACAATCGCTTGAAGCGTCTCATTGAATTGCGCGCGCCAGATATCATCGTGCGCAATGAAAAGCGTATGCTGCAAGAATCTGTCGATGCTTTGTTTGACAATGGCCGTCGCGGTCGGGTGATTACGGGCGGCAATAAGCGTCCGTTGAAATCTTTGTCGGATATGCTGAAAGGCAAGCAAGGTCGCTTCCGTCAGAACTTGCTCGGCAAGCGTGTCGATTATTCGGGTCGTTCGGTTATCGTTGTGGGGCCAGAGCTGAAATTGCATCAGTGTGGCCTGCCGAAGAAAATGGCTTTGGAATTGTTCAAACCGTTCATCTATTCGCGCCTCGAAGCCAAAGGTCTGTCTTCGACGGTGAAACAATCCAAGAAGATGGTGGAAAAAGAGCGTCCCGAAGTTTGGGATATTCTCGATGAGGTTATCCGCGAGCATCCGGTAATGCTGAACCGCGCGCCAACGCTTCACCGTTTGGGCGTGCAGGCTTTCGAACCAACGCTGATTGAAGGCAAAGCCATTCAATTGCACCCATTGGTTTGTGCCGCCTTTAACGCCGACTTTGATGGCGACCAAATGGCCGTTCACGTGCCGCTTTCGCTGGAAGCCCAATTGGAAGCGCGCGTCTTGATGATGTCGACCAATAATATTTTGCACCCAGCCAGTGGTCAGCCGATTATTGTGCCGTCGCAGGATATTGTTTTGGGTCTGTATTACATGACCCTGCAACGCGATAATCTGCCAGGCGAGGGTATGCTAATTGGCGATATGGCGGAACTGGAGCAAGCGCTCGACGCGCGGGCGATTTCCATCCATACGAAAATCAAAGCCCGTATTTCGGAAATGAACGAAGCCGGTGAGCTGGTTGAGCGCGTGGTCGATACCACGGCGGGTCGTTATATGCTGGGTCAAGAATTGCCGAAGAACTCGAAACTAACTTTCGAAACCATCAATAAATTGATGACCAAGAAAGAGATCAGTCGGGTGATTGATGTCGTCTACCGCCATTGCGGTCAGAAGGACACGGTTATCTTCTGTGACCACATTATGAAAGTGGGCTTCCGTCAGGCGTGTAAGGCTGGCATTTCGTTTGGTAAAGACGACATGGTTATTCCGGAAGACAAGATTGCCCTTATCGAAGAAACCACAACGCTGGCGAAAGAATACGAGCAGCAATATATCGATGGCCTGATTACGCAAGGCGAGAAATATAACAAAGTGGTGGATGCTTGGGCGCGTTGCACGGAAAAAGTTGCCGATGCGATGATGGGTAAAATTTCCACCGTCGATCCAGAAGATTCCGATGATGACACGTTCATTAACTCTATTTACATGATGTCGCATTCGGGCGCGCGTGGCTCTCCGGCTCAAATGAAGCAGCTGGCGGGTATGCGCGGTCTGATGGCGAAACCTTCGGGCGAGATTATCGAAACACCGATTATCTCGAACTTTAAAGAAGGCCTGTCGGTTCTCGAATACTTTAACTCCACGCACGGGGCCCGCAAAGGCCTTGCCGATACGGCTTTGAAAACAGCCAACTCGGGCTATCTGACACGTCGTCTGGTAGATGTGGCACAAGATTGCATCATCAATGAAGTGGATTGCGGCACGAGTGACGGCATTACCGTTGCGGCTGTGGTCGATGCGGGCGAAGTGATTACCTCGCTCTCCGAGCGTGTGCTAGGTCGCACACCGGTGGAAGATGTGGTCAATCCTGCCACCGATACGCTCATCGTGAAAGCGGGCGAGCTCATCTCGGAAGAGCATATGGAGCCGATTGAAGAAGCCAATCTGGTAAACATCAAAGTGCGTTCGGTGCTGACGTGTGAAACCAAAACTGGCGTTTGTGCCAAGTGCTATGGTCGTGACCTTGCGCGCGGCACGCCGGTTAACATTGGCGAAGCGGTTGGCGTTATCGCGGCTCAGTCGATTGGCGAGCCAGGCACGCAGCTGACCATGCGCACGTTCCACATTGGCGGCACCGCGCAAGTGGTTGACCAATCGTTCATTGAGGCCAATGCCGACGGTAAAGTTGCCTTGGAAAACGCCAATATCGTGAAAGACAGCAGCGGTCGTCCAGTTGTGATGAGCCGTAACGTGGTGGTGAAAATCGTCGACGGCAATGGCCTCGAACGCGCCGCTCACAAATTGGCCTATGGCTCGCGTCTGCGCGTTGAAGAGGGTCAAGAGGTAAGCCGTGGCGATCGTCTGGCCGAATGGGAGCCTTATGCCATTCCAATTCTCACCGAATTGGACGGTATCGTGAGCTTTGAAGATTTGGTGGAAGGGGTTTCGGTCACCGAAACCACGGATGAAGCGACCGGCATTAGCCAGCGCGTCATCACCGACAGCTCGATTGGCACACGCGGTTCTGATTTGAAACCAGCGATGGTTGTGAAAGATGAGAAGGGCGTTATCAAAACCTTGTCGAACGGCAATGAAGCGCGCTTCATTCTGGCGGCAGGCGCGATTTTGTCGGTCGAATCGGGTGCCAGCGTGCATGCGGGCGATATTTTGGCTCGTATTCCAACCGAAGGCGCCTCGACCAGTGATATCACTGGGGGTCTGCCACGGGTTGCCGAGCTTTTCGAAGCGCGTCGTCCCAAAGACCATGCGATTATTGCCGAGATTACGGGTAAAGTTGAATTTGGCCGTGACTTCAAAAATAAGCGTCGCATCATCATCCGTTCGGAAGAAGCGGATATGGAGCCAGTTGAATATCTCGTTCCCAAAGCCAAGCACTTGTCGGTTCAAGAAGGCGATGTCATCGAGAAGGGCGAATATCTCATCGATGGTCACCCAGCTCCGCATGATATTTTGGCCATTTCGGGCGTCGAAGAGCTGGCCAATTACTTGATTAACGAAATTCAAGATGTTTATCGTCTGCAAGGCGTGACCATCAATGATAAGCACATTGAGGTGATTGTTCGCCAGATGCTGCAAAAAATCGAAGTTCAAGTAACCGGCGACAGTGCTTTCTTGAAAGAAGAGCATATCGACCGCCTCGAGTTTGAAGCGGAAGTCGAGCGGGTTCTGGCCGAAGGCAAAACACCGCCAACGGGCGTGCCAATTCTGCTGGGTATCACCAAAGCGTCGCTGCAAACGCGTTCGTTCATCTCGGCCGCCTCGTTCCAAGAAACCACACGAGTTCTCACCGAAGCTGCCATCAACGGCAAATACGATGAGCTGGTTGGTTTGAAAGAGAACGTGATTGTGGGTCGCCTCATTCCTGCCGGTACGGGCGGTCTAATGCAACGCTTGAAAGGCGAAGCGGCGGCTCGCGATGCGGAGCTAGAAGCCTCGCGTCCGGCGCCAGAATTGCCGGATGAGCCGATGGCGGAAACGGCTGGCGAAACAGGCCTGTAAAAAAGCTTACTTAGCTGATTTATTTGAATAAATTATAAAAATGCCGGCTTCCTTTTGGGGGGGTCGGCATTTTTCTTTGGCGCTTTTTTGCGGTTTTTTACGCGATCGGGCGAAAACCCGCGATTCAGGGCTTGACCCTAGGCTCTGATTCCCGTATCAAGACCTCACTTTGGTAACAGGTCTGTAGGTTTACAGCTGTTTCGGGGCTCACCCCGTCACTTTTAAAACCTAAACGCTGTTGAGTATCTGAAGTGAAAAATTTGGACGCATGATCCTGCTCAAAAGGCCGGATCCTCTGCTTAACTCGCTGAAGGCCCCGAAATGGGTTAACAGCGGATAGGTCTTGAGAGCTTACGCTTTGTCAATTGGCAAAGGATATGTGGGCTCTCGTTTTGACCTATTTGTGTTTGAAGATTGGGAGCAATATGCCCACGATTAACCAGCTTATCCGCAAGCCGCGGAAAAAAGTAGAGAACCGCAACAAGGTGCCGGCCATGGAGCAATGCCCGCAGCGCCGTGGTGTTTGTACTCGCGTTTACACAACCACACCGAAGAAGCCGAACTCGGCGCTTCGTAAAGTGGCACGTGTGCGTTTGACCAGCGGCTACGAAGTTACCAGTTACATTCCGGGTGAGGGTCACAACCTTCAAGAACACTCGGTTGTGATGATCCGCGGCGGTCGCGTAAAAGACTTGCCGGGGGTTCGTTACCACATTATTCGCGGCGTTCTGGATACCCAGGGCGTTAAAGATCGTAAGCAGCGTCGTTCGAAATACGGCGCTAAGCGTCCGAAGTAGGGAGCTGTTTCATGTCACGTCGTCACCGCGCAGAAAAACGCCAGGTCATTCCCGACGCCAAATTTGGCGACGAGGTTCTGTCGAAATTTATGAATTCCCTGATGCAGCATGGTAAGAAATCCACTGCGGAGACCATTCTTTATGGTGCTCTGGATGCGATTGAAACCAAACTGAGCCGTGAGCCAGTTGCTGTTTTTCATGAGGCTCTTGAAAACATTATGCCAGCCGTCGAAGTGCGTTCGCGCCGCGTCGGTGGGGCTACCTATCAGGTTCCCGTGGAAGTTCGCCCCGAACGCAAGCAAGCCTTGGCCATTCGTTGGCTCATTTCGGCTGCGCGTAGCCGTGGCGAAAACACCATGGTCGATCGTCTTTCTGGCGAGCTGATGGATGCCGTTAATTCACGCGGTTCCGCAGTTAAAAAACGCGAAGACACGCACCGGATGGCAGAAGCCAACCGTGCCTTCTCGCATTATCGCTGGTAGTAGGACTTAGAGGGTTTTTCCAATGGCACGCCAAACAGAACTTAAAGATTACCGCAATATCGGCATTATGGCGCATATTGATGCGGGTAAGACGACCACCACAGAGCGCATTCTGTATTACACAGGCGTGAGCTATAAAATTGGTGAAGTGCATGATGGCGCGGCCACTATGGACTGGATGGAGCAAGAACAAGAGCGCGGCATTACCATTACGTCAGCTGCGACGACCTGCTTCTGGAACGACAAGCGCATCAACATCATTGACACCCCAGGCCACGTGGATTTCACCATTGAAGTGGAACGCTCGCTTCGCGTTCTCGATGGTGCGGTTGCTGTGTTTGACTCGGTGGCCGGTGTAGAGCCGCAATCGGAAACGGTTTGGCGCCAAGCGGATAAATATTCCGTGCCTCGCATGTGTTTCGTCAATAAAATGGATCGCATGGGCGCAGACTTCTTCCGTTGCGTAGACATGATTAAAGACCGCCTCGGCGCCAACGCTTTGGTTGTGCAGCTGCCGATTGGCGCAGAAGCTGAATATGAAGGTCTTATCGACCTTGTCCGCATGAAAGAGGTTCTTTGGAAAAACGAAGACCTCGGTGCGGAATATGATTATTTCGATATCCGTGACGACTTGAAAGCCCAGGCCGATGAATATCGCGCCATGTTGGTGGAAACCGTTGTTGAGCTGGATGATGACGTCATGGAAGCTTATCTGGAAGGCACAGAGCCAGATGAAGCCACTTTGAACCGTCTGATCCGCAAAGGGACAATCGACCAGAAATTCGTGCCTGTCTTGAACGGCACAGCGTTTAAAAACAAAGGCGTTCAGCCTCTGCTAGACGCGGTGGTTGACTATATGCCGTCGCCTCTCGAAGTGCCGGCTATTTCCGGTATCGATGCCAAGACGGAAGAAGACGTGGTTCGCGAAAGCTCGGATGATGAGCCTTTGTCGATGCTGGCCTTTAAAATCGCCAATGACCCTTTCGTGGGCTCGCTGACTTTTGCTCGGGTATATTCGGGCAAGCTGGAAAGCGGCGCGACGGTTATCAATACCGTGAAAGACAAGCGCGAGCGCATCGGTCGGATGCTGCAAATGCATGCCAACTCGCGCGAAGAGATTAAAGAAGCCTATGCGGGTGACATTGTGGCGCTCGTGGGCATGAAAGACACCACAACAGGCGATACGCTGAGCGCGACCGACAAGCCTGTTATTTTGGAACGTATGGAGTTCCCGGAGCCGGTGATTGAAGTCGCGGTTGAGCCGAAAACCAAAGGCGACCAAGAGAAAATGGGTCTGGCGCTGAGCCGTCTCGCACAAGAAGATCCGTCTTTCCGTGTGAAATCAGACGAAGAAAGCGGCCAAACCGTGATTGCCGGTATGGGCGAATTGCACCTCGACATTATTGTCGACCGCATGAAGCGTGAGTTCTCGGTAGAAGCCAACGTAGGCGCCCCACAAGTGGCCTATCGCGAGACTTTCACCAAAGAGACCGACGTCGATTACACCCACAAGAAACAATCTGGTGGTTCGGGTCAATTTGCGCGCGTGAAAATGACCATCTCTCCTATGGAAGCAGGTGGAGGTTACGAATTTACCAATAAAATCGTCGGTGGCTCTATTCCAAAAGAATATATCCCTGGCGTTGAAAAAGGTATCGAGAGCGTTCGCGAGAACGGCGTCTTGGCAGGCTTCCCAATGATTGACTTCCGGGTCACGTTGAATGATGGCGCCTATCATGATGTTGACTCGAGTGTGATGGCTTTTGAAATTGCGGCTCGCGCGGCTTTCCGCGAAGCCTCGCAAGATGCTGGCGCGAAATTGCTTGAGCCAATGATGTTGGTTGAAGTGGTAACCCCGGATGACCATATGGGGGACGTTATTGGTGACTTGAGCAGTCGTCGCGGCACGGTTCGTGGCACAGAAGCTCGCGGTAACGCCTCGGTTATTTCGGCGCTTGTACCTCTGGCCAACATGTTTGGTTATGTAAACACATTGCGGTCCATGACGCAGGGTCGCGCACAATATTCAATGGTATTTGATCATTACGAGCAAGTACCCCAGGCGGTGTCTGACGAAGTCATCGCGAAAATGGCCTAACCGCCCTTTTGGGCACATCGACGGAGAGATAATATGTCGAAGGAAAAGTTTGAGCGGACAAAACCGCATTGTAACATTGGCACGATTGGTCACGTTGACCACGGCAAGACGACACTTACCGCAGCGATTACGAAAGTTTTGGCTGAAAACGGTGGTGCTGAGTTTTCTGATTACGCTGACATTGATAAAGCGCCAGAGGAAAAAGCTCGCGGTATTACAATTTCGACAGCCCACGTTGAGTATGAGACGGATGCGCGTCACTACGCGCACGTTGATTGCCCCGGTCACGCTGACTATGTGAAAAACATGATCACCGGTGCGGCGCAAATGGATGGCGCGATTTTGGTTGTAAACGCAGCCGATGGGCCTATGCCACAAACACGCGAACACATTTTGTTGGCGCGCCAAGTGGGTGTGCCAGCTTTGGTTGTGTTCTTGAACAAAGTAGACCAAGTCGATGATGACGAGTTGCTGGAACTGGTGGAAATGGAAGTTCGCGAACTTCTGTCGTCCTATGAGTTCCCGGGCGACGATATCCCCATCGTAAAAGGTTCGGCTTTGGCTGCTCTTGAAGGTCGCGATGACACGATTGGTAAAGAAGCGATTATGGCGTTGATGGCTGAGGTGGATGCTTACATCCCACAACCAGATCGTCCAAAAGACCAAGCCTTCTTGCTGCCTATCGAGGATGTGTTCTCGATTTCGGGTCGCGGTACGGTTGTTACGGGTCGTGTTGAGCGCGGTATTGTGAATGTTGGCGACGAAATTGAAATCGTTGGCATTAAAGATACAGCCCTGACGACTTGCACCGGTGTTGAAATGTTCCGCAAGCTGCTGGATAGCGGTGAAGCGGGTGACAATGTGGGTGTTCTTCTACGCGGTACCAAGCGCGAAGAAGTGGAGCGTGGCCAAGTTCTTTGCAAGCCAGGTTCGATTACACCACACACGAAATTTAAGGCAGAAGCTTACATTCTGACGAAGGAAGAGGGCGGTCGTCACACACCGTTCTTCAAGAACTACCGTCCACAGTTCTACTTCCGTACAACTGACGTCACAGGAACTGTTGAGCTGCCAGACGGCACTGAGATGGTCATGCCAGGCGACAACCTGAAGTTCAACGTTGAGCTGATCGCACCAATCGCGATGGAGCAAGGCCTCCGCTTCGCGATCCGCGAAGGCGGCCGTACCGTTGGTTCAGGCGTTGTATCCCAGATCCACGCTTGATCTAGACCACATCGAAATTATGAAAGGGCCGCTCAATCGAGCGGCCCTTTTGCTTTGGG
>JAQWIP010000030.1 GCA_029248825.1 Alphaproteobacteria bacterium
CCCAAACCGCCCTCTTGGATATGGTCAAAAACGTGCTGCGCCAAGTCGCGCAAGACGGGCTGATGGGCGAACATCATTTTTATCTGACCTATTACACCCAAAGCGAAGGCGTGGTTTTATCCGATAAATTGCGCGCCAACCACCCCGAAGAAATCACCATTGTTTTGCAAAATCAGTTCGAAGACCTCGAGGTCGATGAGGCCGAGTTTCGGGTGACTTTGAGCTTCGACAATCAAGCCGAACGCCTGATTGTGCCGTTCCATGCTTTGTCGAAATTCTACGACCCTTCTGTCGCCTTTGGGCTGATGTTTGATGTCGAGCCGCCGATGACGCAAAATTTAGAAGCCGCACCTGAAGCCGAAAGCGGCCTCGCCGAAGGCGAGCAAACGCCTGCGCCCGACCCAAACCCAGACCCAGATGGTGCCAGTGGCGAAGTGGTAAGCCTCGATAGTTTCCGCGATAAATAAGAGACAAATGCGGCGGCGCTATGCTAGACCGCCTATCAAGATTTGACGATTTAAGGGATTTACAGCCATGACCGATACACGCAAAGAAACCGATAGCTTTGGCCCATTAGAAGTGCCATCTGAAAAATATTGGGGCGCGCAAACGCAGCGCTCTTTGGGCAATTTTAAAATCGGCACGGAAAAAATGCCGCTGCCGCTCGTGCGCGCCCTTGGCATTGTTAAAATGTCCGCCGCGCAAGCCAATATGGCCTTGGATAATTTGGAAAGCGAACTCGGTGACGCCATTGTAAATGCCGCAGCGGACGTCGCGGAAGGTAAATTGGACGAGCATTTCCCGCTGGTGATTTGGCAAACGGGCTCTGGTACGCAGTCGAATATGAACGCCAATGAAGTGATTTCCAATCGCGCCATTGAAGCCTTGGGCGGGGTTATGGGCTCGAAAGACCCCGTGCATCCCAATGACCATTGCAACCGCAGCCAATCGTCGAATGATACTTTCCCGACCGCCATGCATATCGCAGCCGCCGAAGAAGTGGTGCATCTCTTGGTGCCGAGCCTCAACAAATTGGCCAATGCGCTAAACGACAAAAAACAAGCCTTCAAGGATATCCTTAAAATCGGCCGCACCCACACCCAAGACGCCACGCCGCTCACTTTAGGCCAAGAATTCTCGGGCTATGTGGCCATGGTCGAAAATGGCATTGGGCGCGTCGAAGCGGTCTTGCCGAAACTTTACCAGTTGGCGCAAGGCGGCACAGCTGTTGGCACAGGCATTAACGCGAAAATCGGGTTTGCCGAGAGCTTTGCCGAACATGTGGCGGCCTATACGAAATTGCCTTTCGTCACCGCGCCCAATAAATTCGAAGCGCTGGCCACCCATGATGCCATGGTGGAAGCGCACGGCAGTTTGAACGAAGTGGCGGTGTCGCTGTTCAAAATTGCCAATGACATTCGCTTCCTCGGCTCCGGCCCGCGTTCGGGACTTGGCGAATTGAGCTTGCCGGAAAATGAGCCTGGTTCTTCTATTATGCCGGGCAAAGTAAACCCCACACAATGCGAAGCGCTGACCATGGTTTGCGCGCAAGTGATGGGCAATAATACCGCCGTGTCGTTTGCGGGCTCGCAAGGCCATTTCGAGTTGAATGTCTATAAGCCCGTGATTGCCGCCAATGTGTTGCAATCCATCCGCCTGCTGGCCGATGCCGCCGTGAGCTTTACCGATAATTGCGTCGTGGGCATTCAAGCCAATGAAGACAATATCGCCGCTTTGATGGCGCGCTCCTTGATGTTAGTGACCGCTTTGGCGCCGACCATCGGCTATGACAATGCCACTAAAGTCGCCAAAACCGCGCATAAAAACGGCACAACGCTTCGCGAAGAAGCGGTCGGCATGGGCTTTGTCACCGAAGCCGAATTTGACGCCGTGGTGCGCCCTGAGGATATGATTGCCCCGAAATAGAGGTCTCGCATGAAGCCTGAAAAACGCTCTATCTCCATCGCCGGACACGCCACCAGCGTGTCTTTGGAGCCGGCTTTTTGGGACGCCTTAAAAGAAATGGCAAAAGCGCAAGACTGCTCGCTGCCCGACCTTATTCGCAAGCTCGACGCCAGCTCGCGCGAGGCCAGCCTGTCTAGCACGCTGCGCGTGGCTATTTTGACGTGGGCGCGCTCGGCTTAACCGACTGGTTTTCGGATGGGCTGATTTGGCTGACATCTAATTTAACCGTGGGCTTGGCCAAACTGCCAGCGATATCCCAGACAATCGACTTGCCGCTCTGCCCCGTGGGGAGCTGCAATTTGGCAATCATTTCTTGCGTCACCAAATCGACTTGCGCCTGCAACTGACCAGCCTCAAAAGGCGGCGCAAAAAGCAAATCAGCCGCCGTGATATCGAGCCTGCCATCGCGGATTTGGGCTAAGCCAACGCCGCGCTCAAAGGCGGTGTTGCCGGTGCCGCGATAGCGCGCGACGAGTTCTGCCGCCTTGCCTGCCGACTCGGGCGAGGCTAACGCTTGGCTCAACCCCGCCAAATCGAGGAAAGGCAGCGTGCCAGCACCCGCTTCGACTTGCAGCGAGCCCGACAAAGACCCCATCATCGCCGCCACCGAGGTGCCGCGCCCGCGCAAGGCCAAATTGCCTTGATGGGGGGCGTCCCAAAACTGGTTTTTGGCTTGCGCCGCCTTCAAATTTGGCGGACGCACTCGGGTGAAATTGGCTTCGAGATTAAAATAAGGATTGAGGCTGCCACCCTCGGCTTGCAAATTGGCCGAGACCTCGCCGCCGAGCCATTGCATTTTTATCTCTGGCACTTCCAACACGCCCTCGATTAATTTCAACCGTGCCGCCGCGCTATCGATAAACAGATTTCCAAGGTTGGCGTTGCGGAGGCGCAGGTTCATATCCGCATTGGCGCGCCCCAAAAGCGGCCAGCTCATGGCTTTTTGCGACCACCCTTTGGCGCCCCACTCGGGCAACAACCAAGTCAGATTTGGCGCGTCCAAAATCACATCTGCCGCCAATTGCGGGGTCACGCCAGTCATTTGCAAAATACCTTCGACGCTCATTTTGCCATCGCCGAGCTGGCCTTCGAAACCCGAAAAATTGAGGTTCTTGCTGGAGATATTTACCTGTCCGCGCGCCGAAGCCGGAAGCGCTTTCCCGCCCGATTGCACGGCCAGTAAAGACAGCACATCTTTGGTGGTGAAGCTCAGCGTGCCTTCCAACCGCGCGCCTTCCGCAGAGGGGCGCAAACTGCCCGACACTTCGGCTTTATCGTCGCTCAAACTCAACTCGGCGCGCAAAGCAGAGATGTCGGCGCTTTGCGTATCCAGCGCTATTTGCAATCGGCCTGTCGCCGCCTCGGCGTAGCGCGCGGGCAAGCGAAAAGGCGCCGCCAGCGCATTGGCCTTGCCCTCAAGGGACAGCAAAACCGTGCTGCCAGCCACCCCATAATCGAGCGAGCGCGACGGCGTGATAATATTGAAATGGGCATCGAGGTCGCCAATTTTGCCCGTGCCGGAAAATTTAGCATCCGGCCAATCTGGCGCATCGGCGGCACTCAACCGCAGATTGCCATTTAAAGAAACCGGATTGTTGGGGGCGACCAAGACGAAGGCGAAACGCTGCAAAATCGGCGTCGCCAGCGCGCTTAAATTCGAGCTGTCCAAGGTCACATTCAAAGCCCCATACGGCACGCTTGCGGCATAGTTCATCGTCCCTTTGGCGGTGATATGCGCGCCTGAGAAATCGCTAAAATGCGCCCCCGCAAGGGTCAGCACTTGGTCGTTGATTTGCGCCTCCACTTGCATCGGCCCGAAGCTTTGCGCGCCAGAGTAAAGCTGGTCGGTGGCCAAGCGCAGCGCCACCTCGCGGTCGGCGTTTGGCGCTTGCAGCCAGGTCTCCATGACACGGCTTAAAGGCTGCCAGACGGCGGCCAATTTAATGTCGCGAACCGCCTGCGCATCGAAAATTCCCCAATCGCCCATGTCGAGGCGCGAGAAGGTTAAATCGGCTTTTACTTTCGTCGCCGACCCCGATTGAAGAGCCATTTCGCCCGACACACGGTCGTCTTCGAGGCGGCCAGAGAATTGCGTAATCTGCAAATTGCCATCCGCCCAATCGATATCGCCAACCAAGCTCACCCGTTGCAACCGCGATGGGTCGATGGTTTCGGCCAAGCCAGAAACATCGGCAGCGAGTTGATCGCCCGCCCAAATCATCGCCGCCAGACCATCGGAGCTGCGCGCCGAGAAACTGCCTTTAAAGCTGGGCGTAGCTTGGGCGAGGTTCAATTTTCCGATGGCCAAGAGCGCGCTGCGGAACGGCAAGTTTAAACTCAGGCGTTCGACCTCCACGTCTTGCCCGCGCCAATCAAAGGCCAGCAGTAAATTGCTTCCGGTCTCGCCGCCAAGCTCGAACTGATTGGCTTCAAGGCGCAGCCCCATGCCTAAATCTGGCGCCAGACTGCGCCACAAAGCATCGGCGGCTGGCAAGGGCGAGGTCTTTTTGGGCGCCGCGCGCAACGCATCTAAATTCAACGAACCCGTCGACAGGCGTCCCACCAATAGCGGGCCCGCCTGTTCATCTGTGTTCGAGGCACTAGGCCATTCGACAGCTAAACGCGATTGAAACAACGTATTAAGCGCTGATATTTCGAGGTTTTGAGAGCGAATACCCGTGGCATCGCCGCGCACCAATCCGGAAAAAGCCACCCCGCGCGCTTCGGGGGCAATGGCGACCGGAAAATAATGCTCTAGAATATCCACCATCATATTCAGCGAGGACAGGCTTAACTCGCCATCCAAGCGCCAGTCTTCTTGCCGCGTCACCGACCCCGTAAAACCGATGGTTTCTTGTAGCGCCAAGCTTAAGTTGGCTTGCACATCCACCGCCGATGCGGGGTTGTCGGCCACCCGCTCGCTCAATTGCAAATTAAAGTGCGCCGTCTCGCCAAATCCCGTTGGGTGTCGCATCGACAGCCTTAGCGGCGCGTTCGAGACGCGGCGCGGCATCGCCAAAGAAAGCGCGGGCAGTTGCAAGCTCTTGGAGACATCCTTGCGGTTCAAGCCAGAGGTGACCACGCGGCTATCTAAAACATAAAGCCCGGGCTGCGAGGCTGAGAGAAGCGACGATAAAAACCCTTGCGGGCTTTGGCTGAATTGCGCGGTGATATCGGCGTTAATCAGATGCACGCTTTTTACCTGAAAACGGCGTTGCACCAGCTCGGTGATATCGAAGTCAACCACAACGCGGGGTAATTTGGCGGTCACTTGCACGGGCGCATCGGCGGCGCTGGAGATGGTTAAATTGGTGAAAATCGCTTGCGGGCGCGGCAAGATGCGAAACCGCACGCTGTCTTCTAGCGCGCCCTCAAAGCCAACCTCAATGCCTCCCTGCGCGGCCAAATCGGATACCAGGCTTTGTGTCGCTGGCGCTAAGCGCAGATTATTTGGCACCACCACGGCCAGGCCAATTGTGGCGAGCAGAGCGATTAAAAGCGGTATGGCGGGAAAACGCATCGGGTTCCTTTGAGTGTTTGACGACTGTATTGCGGCGCCACGATACCAAGCCCTCTCGGCCTTGGCTATGAAATCCTATTC
>JAQWIP010000059.1 GCA_029248825.1 Alphaproteobacteria bacterium
ATAATCAACATCCCCGCGAGCGCCATTGCCCTTCATAGAAAGCTTTTGAGTGCTGAGTTCCCCCGCCTCCAACCGAATGCGGTTTTCAGTTTCCCCACCTAGTTTCGTGAACTGGGAAACCACGCCAGCAATGGTGTTCGAGCCAAACAAAACGCCTTGCGAACCGCGCAGAATTTCAACTTGCTCCACGCCATCGGTCGTAATGTCCTGCCATAGAACTTGCTCGGAGCGCGGGTCATACAGAGAAATTCCGTCAATGACCAAATCTGTATATTTACCCGGCAAGCCGCGTAAAAACACATTCGACAAAGTGCCAATGCCACCCGATTGGGGAATGTTAATACCTTTAAGTTTCAGCGCATCCTGCAAATAAATCACTTGTTGGTTTTCCAAGTCTTCTGCCGTCAGGACATCCACCGAAGCCCCAATTTGCGCCGCAGGGGTGGGAATGCCCGTGGCCGAGACGATAATTTCATCGACCTCTTGAGCCAAAGCAGGCGCCATCAGGCTGGCACTCAAGCACACACCCGCTAGCGCAGATAATTGAATATTTTTCATGTTGTTTCTCCAAACAGACGAAAGGACCCGCGAAGCCTTAGCGCTGCGCGAGGTAAGCATTTTGTCGCCTGTAACGGAAAACCCGTCTCGGTCTGGTGCATCCCGCCCATCCGAAAAACGACCGATCAAGGCAGGTTTCCTGGCTCGCGGGTTTTTGCCTCAGGCCGCCTTCCCCAATTCGTGAGTGGTATAATGGCCGTTGGCTATCCGCTGACAGTTGCGGGAGCAGCTATCGACTTGGGCAAAATTGCGCCCGCACGATATTCCCTTTTAACCCCATAGCTGGGGCACCTTGTTCGTGAAATCATTCTAGCCTGAATTTAATGACGCATCAAGCGTCACTCATCAAAGCGCCCGGGCGACGCAACAGCAGCAGCAAAAGTGGCACGCCAAAAAACGCCGTCAACACGCCAAGCTTTAACTCCGTGCCGGTCGGAATGGCGCGCACGGCGGTATCGGCCAGCACCAATAAAATCGCGCCCAGCAAAGCCGAGGGCAAGAGACTGCGCGACGGCATATGGCCACAATAGGGGCGCACCAAATGCGGCGCCACCAGCCCGACAAACCCAATGACCCCGGTCACGGAAACCACGGCCCCGATTGCCAAAGCCAGCCCCACGGCAATGCGCGCGCGCAAGTTTCTCATGGCCAGCCCCAAGGTTTGCGCCACTTCTTCGCCCAACGCCAAAGCGTTCAGACTGCGCGCCGTCGAGGCCATTAAAAGACACCCAAGCACCGCCCCGGGCAAAGCCATATGCACATGCAACCAAGAGCGATTTTCCACCGCGCCCAAAAGCCAGAAAGCGATTTCCAAAGCGGCAAAATAATTCGGGCTTAAATTTAACGCCAAAGCAATGCCCGCTCCGGCAAAAGCCGATACCGCAAATCCAGCCAAGATTAAGCGCAAAGAAGAGGCGCCCTGTCCCGCCACCCCCATCAGCGCTGCCACGGAAACCAAAGCCATAATGGCCGCCGCCAAAGGCACCCAATAAGACACGGTCGAGGCGAGGCCTAAATAAATCGCCATCACCGCCCCCAGCGCCGCGCCATTGCTGGCGCCCAAAAGGCCAGGCTCGGCCAAAGGGTTGCGTAAAAAACCCTGAATGGCCGCGCCCGATAAGCCCAAAACAAATCCCGTCATGGCCGCGAGCGCAAGGCGCGGCGCGCGGATGGTCTCAAATAAAATCGCATGAAATTCCGAGCCCGTGCCAGACACATAAGCCAGCAAGGCGCGAGGCGATGTCGCCACATCGCCGATGAGCAAAGAAATGGCGGCAAGGACAAGCAGGAGCGCGAGCAAAATCAGATTGATTTTCAAACCATGTATCATGGCGCCAAGCTAGCGGCGCGCGCGGGCGCGTGCAACCGCTTATGGACAGGCCAAAAACTTCGTGGCAAGCATGGGGGATGAATTGGTTGCTACCCGCTTTGATTTTTTATGCCACGCTGGCGCCAGCGCAGGCTTTGCCGCGCGTGATGAGCCTCAACCTATGCGCCGATGCCTATCTGATGCATTTCGCGGCCAAAACTCAAGTGGTCGCGCTAACCCCGCAATCGCGCGATGCAAGCCTCTCGGCGATGGCCGAGACGGCGCAGAGCTATCCGATAAGCGATGGGCAAATCGAGAGCATCGCGGCGCTGGCTCCCGATTTGGTGATTGTCTCCAGCTATAGCGACCCGTTGCGCAATCGGTTGATCGAAAAACTGGGCATTCCGCTTTTGGTGCAAAATGCCGCCAATGGGTTTGGCGCCGCGCGCGCCGAAATGCTGAGCCTAGGCGACGCGATTGGCCGCCCGCGCCAAGCGGCCGCCTATGTGAAACAGCTGGAAGCGCAGCTCGCCGCTTTGAAACCGGTGCCGCATCGCCCGCGTATCTTGCCGCTGCAAAGGCGCAATCTCACAGTCGGCAGAGGGCATATTTTAGACGAAATTATTGCCCTCGCTGGCGGGCTGAATGTGGGCCGCCAGATTAGCGCGCAGACGATGGGGCGGGTGAGTTTGGAAACCGCTTTGGCTCATTCGCCAGATTATATTCTGGTCAACGCGCGCGCCGATGGGTTTCGCGGGCCCGACAGTCGCGGCATGGAATTTTTAACCCACCCGGCTTTGGCGCGCCGCTATAACGCCGAGCAGCGCCTCTGGATCGATAATAATCTGCTGGTCTGTGCGGGCGCCACCACGCCTTTGGCGGTGGAAACGCTGCTCAGCCAAATCCGTCGCCCTTCTTTTAAGTAAGAGGCGAAGTTTAATTGAGGGAAAGCGCGCCGCGCATCGCCGAGATAGGCCCGCGCAAAAGATATAGCGGCAAAGGCATGGCGGCATTTTCAATGGTGATAGATTGTAATTCGGGCGGCGCCAAACCATCGGGCGCGCCAACCAGACGCGCGCGAATGCTGCGGTCGGCAAATAATCCGGCCAACCAAGGCGTGATATGTTCGACCTCGAGTTCATAATCAATGCCATTGACCCGCGTCTTTAAGCGCGAGCCAGGCCGCAGGGCCATGGCGCCTTGGGGCGGAATTTGCAAATCAATCTGCGCTGGTGCGCGCGGCACTCGGCTCGGTGCGGCGCCCGAGCTAGCCGCCGCTTGGGTGGCGGCCGAGACCGCAAGGCGAGCTGGCACATCGACATTGACCGGAATGGGAATGAAAAAGCTGGCGCTCAAGAGCGCCGTGAAAACCAGCGCCGTGGCCAGTTTAACAAAGCCGCGCCGCGCGCCTTTTCGGCCATGCACACCTGCCTCTAGCGCTTCCACCGTATAGGCGGCGGCTTCGGCCAATTGGTCGAGCATGATACGCACCGGATGCGACCAAGCGGCGGCGCGCAGCAAAACAATACCGCCGCGCAAGTTACCGTCTTCGCGACGCAAAGGCACATAGAGACCGTTTTGCGGCAAATTATCTGGCCAAGGCTGTTTCAAATCTAACGTATTGAGCAGAGCCGGCGTGAGTTGCAAATTCCCATAGCCAGATTTATTCAGCCAACGGCCAAGCTGGCGACCCCAATCTAAAATCGGTTTCGTGTCTTTGCTGCGCATCACGCCAGAGATAGTGACATCATAGATTTTGCCGCGCGGGCTGCAGGTCCAAAACACCGCGCAATCATAGGGCGCAAATCGGTTCAACCGATTGACCACCAAACGGGCTAAGTCTGGCGCACCAGGCACCCGACGAAACTCATGCTCCAGCAGAAACAGACCCGCCAGCGCGCGCATGCCAACGCTGTCTGGCTGGTCGGCTCGCTGATAGGCCGCGTCCGTATCAGGGTTCGGCGTTTGGGTTAGGTCGTCAGTCACGAAAAGTCACACTTTCCTAAAATAAATACAGATGGCATAGATAATTTATGACAATGTTGTAAAATGATATTGGGATTCGGCATAGGGCAAATCCCTTACGATGAATTGCCTGTGCGTATCTATGTTGTGTAAGGAGTAAAAAATGGCGGATGAAGAAGGCGAAGTTCGGCGCATGGCCGAGATTGCTGATGCAATCAATGCTATTTTAGAGGCCGGACCTTTGGTTGGAGATACGCCTGCCCAAGAGGCCGCGCAGACTCCAGAAGAAGCCCCAGAGCTAGAGACAGGGGCAAATTCACAAGCCGATACGCTCGATGCCGCCATCGCCGCAGAATTTGCTACCGATGGCGAGCTGGCCAGCCCCCCGCAAGTCACTCCCGCAGACGACCCCTTTGGCCCCGCCCCTAATTTAGATTTGCCCGGCAAGATAGACACCAATATGGCCATTGGCCAAGACGTGCGCGTGGGCAGCGATATGGCCAATTTATCTTTGCGGATGCAAGATACGCTGTCGGAAATTCGCCATCAGGCCAATGAAGCTTGGCAAGGCGCGGATGATCTTTTGGCCGAAATGGAAAAAGCTCGGGCGAGCCTCGTTGCAGATGTTCGCGGCCAAATTCAAACCATCGCCAGCGAAACCCAAAAGCGGCGCCAGACCATTATGCAAGAGCTGGAACAGCTAGAAAGCCAAAGTTTAATGGCGCGGGATGAAATGGAAGTCATGCTGGTGAAATTCGAAACCAGCCTGACGGATCTCCATTCGCGCTATTTCCATAATGCCGAATCCGAGCGCGAACGTTTGGCGCGCTATCGCGAGTTCTTGCAATTCATGCTGGACGAGCGCGGTCTGTAATGTCACGCTTTTTCTTTAAGGAGAAAGTTGATGAGCGCGAAAGCACACCCAAAAAAAACCATTGAAGTGCTTGGCAAGACCATGGGCTATGTCGAGCTTGGCGATCCGAACGGTCGACCGATTGTGTTTCAACATGGCAATCCCACGTCGTCTTATCTTTGGCGCAATATCCTGCCGCATGCCGAGAGCTTGGGGCGGTGCATCGCCATCGACCTGATTGGCATGGGCGATAGCGACAAGCTGGAAGACAGCGGCCCCGAGCGCTATAGTTTCGCCGAGCAAAGCCGCTATTTCGAAGCCGCGCTGAAAGCGCTAAGCATCGAAGACAATATTATTCTCGTCCTCCACGATTGGGGCAGCGCGTTGGGCTTTCATTATGCCGCGCGCCACGGTGAAACAGTGGCGGGCATTTGCTACATGGAAGCGATTGTGGAATCGATCGCCTCTTGGGACGATTGGCCAGAGGGCGCGCGCGATATCTTCAAAGCTTTCCGCTCCGAGGCTGGCGAAGAAATCATATTGGAGAAAAACGTATTTGTGGAAGCCGTGCTGCCCAATTCGATTATCCGCGACCTCGACGCGGCCGAAATGGCCGCCTATCGCGCGCCATTTGAAAACGCAGGCGAAGACCGCCGCCCAACGCTGACCTGGCCGCGCCAAATCCCCATCGCGGGCGAGCCAGCCGATGTGGTCGCTTTGGTCGATAGCTATGCCGCCTTTATGGCGAAAAGCCCGATGCCGAAACTGTTTATCAATGCCGACCCAGGGTCGATTTTGGTCAGCGGCCAACGCGAGTTCTGCCGCAGCTGGCCAAACCAGACGGAAGTCACCGTCTCGGGCACGCATTTTATCCAAGAGGACAGCCCCCATGAGATTGGCGAGGCTTTATCGGCTTGGATTACTGAAAATAATATTTAATAATCATACTATTGTTGACCTGATACCCGAATAACGCCATTTTATTTCCATGGCTGGTGATAAAAGACGCACGGAGGCGCTAGCGGAAGCGCTTGCCCTCCCTATTTTGACGCAAACTTTGGCGGAAGGGCAGAAAATGCCCGCCGATACACAGATTTGCGCTTCCCATAGCGTATCTCGCACGGTGGTGCGCGAGGCGTTTCGTATTTTAAGCGGCAAGGGGCTGATTATCGCGCGTCCACGTGTTGGCACTATGGTCGCGCCGCGCACCGGTTGGGCGCTGTGGGATGGCGATATTCTGCACTGGCTCGACAATCATAGCCATGCCAGCAATACGGCGGATTTCCTCGATAAATGGCTGGCCGATGCCATGGATATTCGGCTCGCCTTGGAGCCGAGTTTTGCCGCACTGGCCGCCTCGCGCGCCACGCCGACCGCCAATGAAACGCTGCAATCGGCCCTGCGCGAGCTGCAACACTCTGGCTCGCTGGAGGCCGAGGCCGCGTTTCTCGCCGCCCTTTATGACGCCACGGGAAATGATTTCGCCGCCTATCCGCGCCAATTAACCGGCTGGAGCTTGCGCCATCGCCAAGCGGAGGCGCCATTGGCAGATTACGCCAAAATGACCGCCGCCATTGCCCAAAAAGACGCCGCCAGCGCGCGCCAAAGCGCTTTTCAAGCGCTACTGGGAAGCCAGACTTAGCTATATTTGACGGGTTTTGGACATGCGGCGCGTTATATCCGTTGATTGGCGCAAATCTGGCGCTAGACTGAAAACAGGTGAGCCTTGAGCAACGCAAACAACAACGCGAATAAAAAGCCAAGCCTTACCCTTGGAGGAACTTTGGTAGCCGAGCCAACAGACGAACAGCTTCTCGCCGCCATTGGCCGTGGCAAGGCCGATGCCGGCGCCGAGATAATGCCCGTCACTTGGGCTATGTGCTGCATATCTGCCATCGCAAACTCGGCAATGCGGCGGAAGCCGAAGAAGCCGCGCAAGATGTTTTCGCCTCGGTTTGGAAAAACGCCGCAAATTGGCAGAGCGGCAAAGCCAAAGTAACCACTTGGTTGTTTCGCGTAGCCAGCAATCGGTGCATTGATATTTTGCGCCGCCGTCGCCCAAGCAGCCCTATAGAGGACATTCGCGAGCCAGAAGACCCGAGCGCTTCGGCCGAAGAAATCTTGGTTCTCCAACAGCGCGACCAGACCATCCGCGCCGCCCTCGACACGTTGACCCCTGACCAGAAACGGGCGATTGAGCTGGTTTATTATCAAGACCTGAAACAAAGCGACGCCGCCAAAACCATGGGGATGACTTTGGGCGCGCTCGAATCGATTTTGCGCCGCGCGCGCGCCCGCTTACACCAAGACCTCGCCACCCAGAGGGACCACATAGAAATGAGTTCGTGATGAAACATCCAACGATTAAATCCCAAAGCCCGCTAGAGCTTGGCGAAGCCATGTTGCGCGTCTATGGCAGCCAGACCGAGACCTGGCCCGAAGAGGCGCGCGCGGCAATCGACGAGCTGGAAACGCTTCTGGCGCAAGAGCCGAGCCTGGCGGCTTTATATGTGCGCGAAAAACGCCTCGATGGCTGGCTTGACGCACGCCAACCCGCACCCTCGCCCGAGCTTGAGCAGCGCGTGATGGCAGCTTTCCCCGCACAAATCAGCCCGCCGGAAGCGCAAGTGATTGCCTTCGCCAAAACCAGCCCGAAGCCGGTAGATGTCGCATTTAGAGCCAAGTTAACCGCGCCCTTGGGCGCCACGCTGACCGCTTTGGCGGCCTGTTTTATGGCTGGTTTTATCGCCGCCCCCTTGGTTTTTGAAACCCTCACAGGCGCGGGCGATCCGCTGGCCTCGCTCGAAATTATTTCCACCGCCTTTTTACCAACCGAACCCTTATAGGAGCCATCATGTTAGAAAATAAAAAACTCATTTACTCCTTTTTAGCCGTCTCGCTTGCCCTCAATTTTTTCGTTATTGGCGGGGCTGGATTTTATGCCCTGAAATGGAAAAACATCCGCGCCGATGGCAATTGGATTGAGAAACGTCTCGACCGCGCCGAAAGCCGATTTTTACGCCATTTAGATGGCGAAGATGAAGCCCTAGCCAAACGCGTATTCAGCCAGCGCCGCCCGGCACTGCAAGCGGCGGTCAAGGAAGTGCGCGCCGCGCGGCATGATTTCCGCGATAGTCTGAAAGCCGAATCGCCAGATCCGACGCAAATCATCGCCTCGCTTAATCGTTCGCAAGACGCGGCGGAGCAAGTGAATGAAAATTTCCATGGCGCCCTGCGCGACATGGCGCAAGGCCTCTCGCCCGAAGCGCGGCGCAAGATTGCCGAGCACATGCGCCGCCACCGCCATCATAAACGACGCGAAAATTAAAATTAGCTGGCGCGGGCTTCCGATTTTTTCACCGCAATAAAGCGGCGAGCGGAAGCCTGCGCCAAGGCTTGGCGTTCTTCCGCATTGGGTATCGCTTGGCTGCCAATAAGCACTTGCATCATCATTCGATGCTCAATCAAAAGCCCCGAGTGCAGACCGCAATCCGCTTCCGGGTTTCCCAGATACGCCACGCCTCGGCGTTTCTGCTCGGTAAAATAATCGGCCAGCTGCTGAAACACCACTTGCGGGCCTGCGGTACGAAACATTTCGCTAAGGCCTGGCACCTGCTGCCCCTCATAAATAACCATGCGCAACATGGCCAAAGCTTCTGGGTCGAAAATAAGGTCGAGAATATTTCGGCCAATCATCTCCAAATCCGCCCGCATATCCCACCCCAGATACGGCGACAAATCGTCGAGCTGATAATTGGCGACTTTGTTTCGGATCAAAGCCTGATACAGCGCATTCTTATCGGTGAAATGCGAATAGACCGTCGCCTTCGACACGCCCGCCGCTTCCGCCAGAGCATCCATAGAGGTGCCGTGAAATCCTCGATTGAGAAACAGGCTGGACGCAGCCGCCAAAATGCCCTCGCGCTTACTGGCGTCTTTTGGACGACCGCGCGCCGGCGAGTTTGGAGGGCAAGAAAAAGATTTATTCATAACCAATTAATAAACTAAACTGTTCAGTTTGACAATTAAAAAGAACCCCCTATATTATTTTTCGAACACAGGAGAGACTTCATGCCGTTTACCATGCAACAATATGGCGAATTCATTACCCGCCGCCCGTTTTTGGTGATTTTTCTATCCCTTATTCTTGCCGTTGTGGCCAGTATGGGCGGGCAGAATTTGCGCTTCACCAATGATTATCGCTATTTCTTTTCCAATGATAATCCGTATCTGACGGCCTTTGAAGAGTTGGAGCGGACGTATTCCAGCCCCGATACTTTGTTCTTTGTCTATCAGCCCAAAGACGCCACTTCCGCCACCTCTCCCGAAGGGCTGAACCTCGCCTTTGAAATGACCGAAGCGGGCTGGCAAATTCCGTTTTCCACGCGCGTCGATAGTCTGACGAATTTCCAAAACACCCGCGCCATCGGCATGGATGATTTGGAAGTGCGCGCGCTATTGGAAGACCCGAGTGATATTTCGCCGAAGAAAATTGCCTATATTGAAGAGACGATTTTAAACGAACCTTTGCTGGCTGGCCGCTTGTTGTCGCTCGACAAACGCACCGCCGCCGTCGTCGTCTCCTTGCGCCCGCCCAAGGATGATATTGTCGCCACCACCTCCATCGTCACCGCAGCGCGCGAGCTGAATGAGGCCATGCGCGCTAAATATCCCAACATTCGCATCGAGCTGACCGGCTCGCAAATGCTGTCCAATTCGTTTTCGGAAGCGGCGCAACAAGATTTGAAAACCCTCACGCCAACCATGTTCGTGCTGATTGCCGTGGTGCTGATTATCACCACCCGCAAATTCTTCGGCACCCTCGCCACCATGGTGGCGGTGACCCTATCGACGGCCATGGCCATGGGCACAGGCGGTTGGCTGGGCATTCCGCTATCGCCTCCCGCTGCGGGCGCGCCGACCATTATTCTGACCGTCGCCGTGGCTGATTGTGTGCATATTCTCATCACTGCTTTGGTTTCCCAGGGCAGCGGCATGGATAAACGCGCCGCCATTGTGGAAAGCCTGCGCATCAACGCGCAACCGGTATTTCTAACCTCGGTGACCACGGCCATTGGCCTGTTCAGCTTGCAGTTCTCCGATGCGCCGCCTTATCGCGACCTCGGCGCTTTTGCTGGCATTGGCGCGATTTATGCTTGGATTCTATCGATGACCCTATTCCCCGCTTTGCTATCGATTATGCCGATGAAAGGCAGCCAAGCCGTCGATACCCAAAGCCGCTGGATGAGTTGGCTCGCCGATATGGTAATTGCCAAACGCAAGCCCCTGCTGGTGAGCATGTTGGCGCTCAGCCTCGTTGGCGCCGCCCTCTTGCCCCGCCTGACCTTCAACGATCGCTTTGTCGAATATTTCGACGAGTCGATTGATTTCCGCCAAGCCTCCGATTGGGCGGCCGATAATCTGACCAGTATCTACATTATCAATTACTCGTTCAGCGGCGGCGAAGCCGGTGCGGTGGCCGACCCTGACTATCTGACAACGCTGAATGATTTTGCAAACTTTATGCGCGCTCAGCCAGAAGTCGAACATGTGGCGGCTTTCTCGGATGTCGTCAAACGCATCAACCGCTCGTTCAATGGCGACAATCAAGAGTATTATGCGGTGCCAGAAAGCCGCGATATGGCAGCGCAATATGTGCTGCTCTATGAAATGTCGCTACCGTATGGGCTCGACCTGAACGACCAATTAAATGTCGATAAATCTGCGTCGCGCCTGGTCGTGACCATGACTGACCTCAGCACGGCCGAGATGCAAGTGGTGCAAGCGCGCGGCATGGATTGGCTGCAAGCCAATGCGCCCGAGCGCATGCAGGTCGACCCGTCGGGGCAATCGGTGATGTTCTCTTACATTGGCGAGCGTAACTTCAACGCTATGACCACTGGCACGCTCATCGCCTTTGTGTTGATTTCGGCTTGCCTGATGTTGGCCTTGCGCAGCTTGCGCCTTGGCCTGATTAGCCTCATCCCCAATATCGCGCCGCCTGCCGTGGCCATGGGCTTCTTCTCTCTCTATCAGACAGAAGTCGGCTTTTGGACGGCCTTTGTGGGTGCCACCGCCATTGGCCTCATCGTCGATGCCACGGTGCATATGTTGAGTAAATATCGCCATGCCCGCGTCGAGCTTGGCTACACATCGGTCGATGCGGTGCGCTATAGTTTCGCCACCGTTGGCACCGCCCTTTGGGTGTGTTCCTTCGTCTTGGTGGCGGGCTTCATGGTGCTGACGCTATCGCCGTTCTTAATCAATGCGATGTTGGGGCGCGTGGTGGCTTTGACCATTTTCATGGCCCTCATCCTCGACTTCCTCTTGCTGCCGCCTCTGCTTGTCGCTCTCGACAGCCGTGGCGAAACAGATACGCCTTCGGATAGTCCCGAAAGCTCTGCTGCCCAACCTGCTGAATAATGGAGACCCCAATGACTATATTTTTCCAAACCACCCGCCAAACAGCCCTCGCGCTGGCCGCTCTCACGCCTCTGCTTTTGACGACCCCTGCGCAAGCCGAATTGCCAGGTACCGACCAACCCGAAGCGCGTGGCCTCGCCATTGCCAAAAAATCTGACGCAATGAACTTGGGCTTTACCAATACGCAAACCGAGATGGAAATGATTTTGACCAATGCCAA
>JAQWIP010000161.1 GCA_029248825.1 Alphaproteobacteria bacterium
GTAATCATAAACTCGGCCTTGGGGTTCACCTTGCCTTGAATGACTTCAGGGCGGATGAGCATAAAGGCGATGGAAAACATGAAGGCAAAGCCCAAAAGCGCATTGAACAAAATATCCGTGAAGGCATTTTGATCTTCGAGCGGGGCAGAAAGTTTGGAGCCAATCATGCGGCGACATCCGTTTGGCGGGCTTCGAGCAGCAGCGATTGCATCGTGTCGGCGAGAAACTGAAACTGAAAACGCAGCACAATGTTGACGGCCAGTCCGGTTAGTGTGGTGTATAGCGCCACCGCCATGCCGCCTGACATGCCGCCCAAAGCTTTTTGCAAACTGGCGGGGTCGAAACTGACGAGGCTCGAAATCGGCGCCAGCATGAGAATAAACCCGATGATTGTGCCGAGGAGGCCGATTTTCAAAACGCTATCGGCGGCAAACCAGCCATGGTTAAGCCAGCGCGCCATTTTGGCTTCTTGCTCGTCTTCAGGCTCGCTTTGGAACGCTTCCATGGCGTCTCTTTGGGTTTGCACCCATTGCAATAAATAAATCCACCGCGCGCTCATCAGCGCCCATATGAGGAGGATGAGCCAAGACAGCCGACTTTTATCACCGGCCAATAAAACACTCAGTAAGCCGCGGTCATATAATAGATAAGCGCCGAATAGAATAAGCCCCAGCACAATCAGGCCTTGGTGTAAGGCTTTGCTGTTATGGGTCGGCGCAAAAGATTTAGACGCATCGGACATAGTGGTAAACTCCCCAATATTTTGCCGATACTTTAGGCGGCTTGAGGGTTTGTGTCGAATGTATTTAGCGCGCATTTATCCTTGCAAAGCCTCGCAATAAATGATGCTCTTTGCGTCAGGGAGACAAATTTATGAGTGTAACAGAAGCGAATTCCGCGCCCTCCAGCATGCGCCGCGTCAGTTGGCTAGAAGTGTTTTTATACGCTTTACCGCCCGTGGGCGCTGGCTATATGTTTTGCTTGGTCACGCTGTACACGATGAAATTTGCCACCGATGTTTTGCTCATCGCGCCGGCTTTAATGGGCGCGATTTACGGCCTGTCGCGCTTTTGGGATGCTATTTCCGACCCGCTGGTAGGCTATCTTTCCGATAAAACCAAAACCCGTATCGGCCGCCGTCGGCCTTGGTTGTTCGGCTCTATTTTGCCGACGGGCGCGTTTTTCTGGATGCTCTCGGCGCCGCCCACCTGGCTCACCGAGGGTCAATTGAGCGTTTGGATGGGCGTGGCCATCATCGGCTTCTTCTCCGCGCAAACCATGTTTATTGTGCCGCATATGTCTTTTGGCGCCGAGCTAACAGACGATTATCACGAGCGCACGAAAATTTTTGGCGCGCGTCATGCTGGCTGGATTGCGGGCTATATTTCGGCCTTGGCGACCATGAGCTTGCTGATCTCGGCGGAAGCCGAGAGCGAGGCGGCGGTGCGCGCTTTATCGTCGACGCAATCTTTTTATGCGGCGGCTTTTTGCGGCATGTGCTTATTGGCCTGTGCTTGGTTTTTGAAAGAACGCCCTGAATTTATGGATAAGGCGCCCGAAAAACCATGGGAAGCGGCGCGCGATATTTGGAAAAACAGCCATGCGCGATTGCTGCTGATTGTCATTTTTATCGAAAATCTAGGCGGCGCGACGATTACGATTTTAACGCTCTATGTGGCGCATTATGTGATGAACGCCCCGCAATTGGCGCCCTTCTTTATTCTTGCCTATATGGTTTTCTCGTTCTCTTTGACGCCGCTTTGGATGCCCTTGGCGCGCCGTTTGGGCAAGAAAAAACTCTGGCTCAGCTCGATGTTTGTTTCGGCTGGTGCTTTCGGCGGCATGATTACGCTGGCCCCTGGCGATGAAGTGCAATTGGTTGCGCTGGCAGCTTTGGCCGGGGCGGCAGGCTCATGCGGCGGCACGGTCAACCCATCGATTAAATCCGACATTATCGATTTCGACGAATATCGCACCGGCGAGCGCAAGGAAGGCGCTTATTTCGCCGCTTGGTATTTCGTTTCGAAATCCGCCTATGGCGTCATGTTAATGGTCACAGGCTTTGCGCTCAGCCTGTCGGGCTTTGTGCCAAATGCCGAGCAATCCACGACGGTGATATGGACCTTTAAGGGGCTTTATGCGGGCATGCCTTTCGTGGCATATATTGTCGGCGCGCTTTTGTTTATGCGATTTAGTTTCGATGAAAACGAACATAAAAAAGTGATTGCAGAATTAGAAGCGACACGCCAAAAACGCAGTTCATAAAACGGTTTTGAAAGAGCCGAAATAAAAAGCAGGAAACCCATCCATGATGAAAATATCGATGATAGCTATAACGTTAAGTCTTGCCTCTGTCGCGCCCGGTTGGGCGCTGGATGCCAGCAAGCTCGGCACAGAGTTGACCCGAAATGGTGCCAACCCGAAAGCCTCGGGCGCCGTGCCTGCCTATACGGGCGGCTTGACCAAGCCGGTGGCCGGATATGTGGCAGGCGGCGACCATATCGACCCCTATGCGGGGGACAAGCCTTTGTTCACCATCACCAATGCCAATAAGAGCCGCTATAAAGACCGCTTGAGCGCGGGGCAATTGGCGCTGTTTGAGCGCCATCCCGAGACCTATAAGATGAACGTCTATCCATCGCGCCGCTCGTGTGCCTTGCCAGATTTTGTCTATGACGAGACCCGCAAAAACGTCTCGCGCGCCAAGCTGACCGATGATGGCAATGGCGTCGAGGGCGCGCGCGTTGGGGTGCCATTTCCTTTGCCCAAAACGCCCGTCGAATATTACTGGAACCATAATTTCCATTGGCACGGCTATCGCTACCAAGCGGTAACCAGCGGCGCCAATGTCTATCCCAATGGCAATCGCACGCGCATTATTCGCAAAGATTGGCGGTATAATTTTTATGCCGACCCGCAAGGTGCGCCTAAAAAATACGACAATGATCAATTCGTCTGGATGGGCGTTTGGACATCGCCATCGCGCTTTAACGGCTCGGGATTTTCTATGACCAATACGATCAATCAAGTTAAAAAGCCGCGCAATGGGTCGTTCTTTCGCCCCGATTTGCGCAAAATTATGCGCTCGACGCCAGCCGCCACCACCTATGATGGCCCGCTCAGCACGTCCGATGGCTTGCGCAATAATGACAATATGTTTGTTTTCAGCGGCGCGCCCGACCGCTATGATTGGAAGCTGATTGGCAAACGCGAAATCTTAGTGCCGTATAATAATTATAAAGCCTCGGCCAGCACCACCTCGGCAGACGAGCTGATGACGCCCAATCATCCCAACCCAGATTTGCTGCGCTATGAGGCGCATCGGGTCAATGTGCTGGAGGCCACCGTCAAACCTGGTTTCAACCCGACTTATATCAAGCGGCGTTTCTATGCCGATGAAGACAGTTGGATTTTCCTGATGGCCGACCTCTATGGCGAGAGCGGCGCGTTGACGCGCGTGCAGCATGTTTTCATCAAAAACTATTACGAGGCACCCGCCTGTGTGTTTGAATTTGACGTGATGCATGATTTGGCTTCGGGGCGTTATAATGTCGACCACATTAAACTAGAAGACGGGCCTGCCAATTTGGATGCGTCAGACATGCGCATAAAAGATTTCGGTTCCAATGCTTTGAAACGCAAGATTGGTCGGTAATGAAACTGCCAATTCCGTTAGATAGCGTAAAAGGGTTTTTGGACGAGCAAGAGGGCGAAGCCCTATTTGCGGCGGCAAGCGAAATGTCGCCCCAGGGCCTTTGTGTTGAAATTGGCTCCTATTGCGGCAAGTCGACGATTATTCTCGCCACCGCATGCCAAACCGCAGGTGGCGTTTTGCTGGCCATCGACCACCACCGAGGCTCCGAAGAAAACCAACCAGGCGAGGATTATTTCGACGCTGATTTGGATGACGGCGAAGGCGGCATGTCGTCTTTGCTGCAATTTCGCGCCAATATCCGCCGCGCCGGCCTAGAAGATACCGTCATCGCCGCGCTTAGCCCCTCGCAAGTGGTGCAGCAATTGCCTTTGGCAGCGCCGGCTTTTGTGTTCATCGATGGTGGCCATTCTATGCCTGCGGCGCTGGCGGATTATCGAAATTGGGGGACGCGGGTGATGCGGGGCGGGCTTTTGGCCATCCATGATGTGTTTCCAAATGTCGCCGATGGTGGACGCCCGCCGCATGAGATTTATAAATTAGCGCTGCATTCGGGATTATTCGCGGAAGAAAAAGCGGTCAAATCTTTGCGGATTTTGCGCCGACTTTAGGGCTCCTTTAGCTTTGCGTTAAAACGCCATGCGCTGGCGTGGTTTGGGTGACGCCATCATGAGCCAGAATAACCGCGCCTGCCGTCCATGCGGGGCGCTCGATGGGCCAAAATTCTTTCTGCTCTATCTGCATGCCCATCCAATAAGCGCCGTTTTCATCTCTAAATTGGTCGAGCCAACCGAGCTGGGTTTGCGCTTTGGCCTGTTCGCCATGCGCTACTAAGGTGAGGATTAATTCGGCGCTTTCCGCCACCGTCACCCACGGCTCGTCTTCCACACAACGACAGCCAAATCCCTCGACGACAAAATCATCCCAACGGCTTGCCAATCTGGCGGCGGCTTTTTCGGGCGATAGCGCGCCGCTTAAAACCGGATAATACCAATCCATCGAATAGCGGGTTTTGGGCTCCCATGTGCGGTCGAAACGGTCGGGCTTATGCGCCAGCGCCTCGCCCAAACTCAGCCGCGCGCGGTGCCAAGAACTGGCGTCTTTGCCAAGGGCGGCGGCCAATTTTTCGGCGCATATAAGGCTTTTATGAATGGAGCTATTGCCCGTGACCAAAGCGTCTTCTTCGGGCGTGCCAGGGTCGCGCGCCGTCCAGCGGATGTCGCCATGTTCGGATTGCAAAGCCAATACGAAATCTATGGCCGCTCTGACCATTGGCCAATTGGCATGGGCGTAATCGAGGTCGGCGTGGAGCGAATAATGATGCCAAATGGCGGTGGCAATATAGGCGATGAAATTCGTGTCGCGAATGCGGTGGCCGTTTTCCACGCCCTGCATGGTGAATTGGTGCAAAGCTTCATCAATCGGCACGGCACTGCCCAATTGTCCCCACCAACTGCCATCGGGGGCTTGGCTATCGCGCAAAAAAGCAATGCCATGTTCGCCCGCTTCGCGCTCGCCAAGGAGGGTTAACCCCATAACGGCTTCCAAATGATTCCACGGGTCGATGACGCCGTTTTGAAACCACGGAATAGAGCCGTCGGGGTTTTGCAAAGCCAACATGCTGTCGCGCGCGCCGTTGAAAAAACCACCAAAGGGAGATTTTGAGGCGCCGCTCATGCGGCATCTTTCGCGCTGGCGTCCAGCGGTTTTTCAAAATATAGCACCACGCTTTTGCCCATCACGGGGTCGGCCAAAGCCGAGAGGGCGCGCAAAGGCAATGGGTTTTTCAAAATCTCAATCTCGAGCAGTTTTTTATAAGCGCGCACGAAAAGATTGCGGTCTTTGTTGACGCCAATGGCGCAGCGCAGCCACCAATAGGGGCTATGCAGCCCGTGCTTCAAATGTTTGCGCTGGAAGGTGAAGCCCAAAGCCTCGAAATCCGCACGCAAATCTTTGGCCTTGAAAATCCGCACATGGCCGCCTGGCGTATTGTGATACTCTCGCGAAAACAGCCAGCAGATTTGTTCCGGCCAGCGATGCGGCACAGAAATACCAATGCGACCGCCCGGTTTCATCACCCGCCAAATCTCGGCCAAAGCCCCTTGATAGTCAGGGATATGCTCGAGAACTTCCGAGCAAATCAGTCGGTCAAAATGCCCATCGGCGAACGGCAAGTGCAGCGCATCACCGACCATCAGGTCATAGCTACGCATCCGCCCGGTCTGTGGTTCCAAATCGGGGTGCGCATCAAAGCCGTTACGGGTGACTAAAATATCGTCAAAACCAAGGTCGATGCCGACCGCTTGGCAGCGTTTGTGAAAATAGGCGGCATGCGTGTGACGGCCATGCCCGCAGCCCAAATCCAACACGCGGTGTTCGTCTTCTAGGCCGAGGAAATTGAGATTAATGGTCTGCATAAGCTACAAAGACACCTTGTGATGTTTCGCCAAAGTCTGGCGATAAAGCGCCACGACATCGCGGGCGCAACGCTCCCATTTGAAATTATCGAGAATGTGTTGGCGTGCCTTTTTCGACATGGCTTCGCGCCGTGCGGGGTCTTTCAGCAAAGTCTCAATCGCTTCGGCCAAGGCGGGCGGATTGGAATGCGCCACCACAAGCCCTGCATCCCCCACAACCTCGGGCAGCGAACCGCCGGTGGTGGCAATGGTCGGCACGCCGCAAGACAAAGCCTCGCCAGCGGGAAAGCCAAAGCCCTCGTAAACCGATGGCGACACCGCAATGGTGGCCTCGGCGTAAAGGTCGCGAATGTCTTCGCTGGTCAGGCCAGAGACAAATTTCACGCGGTCGCGAATGCCCAGTTTATTCAGCAGTTGCATCGTCTGGCCTTCGCGCAGACGCCCGACCACCAGCAGTTCCAAATCGGGATGCCTAGCGAGCAAACTGGCGTAGGCTTCGATGAGATAAATCAGGCCTTTCAGCGGCACATCGGCGCTGGCCGTCACCATCAGGCGATTGGTCTTGCGCGTAATATGCGGCTGCGGGGTGAATAATTCATGGTCGATACCATGGTGGATACGCACCATTTTCTTGGGGTCGACGCCGAAATCTTTTTCGACATCGCGCTTGGTGCTATCCGACACGACGATGAGCGGGTCGAGCTGGCGCGCCACTTTGATTTGCATATTCAAAAAACTATACCAGCGCCATTTCAAAAATTTCAAATGCGGCCATTTGGCGTGCGAAATATCAATCCGCTTATCCATGGTAATCGGGTGGTGAATGGTGCCGACCACGGGCAGCCCCATGTCGCGCACATCCAACATGCCGTAACACAGCGTTTGGTTGTCGTGCATAATGTCATAATGGTCGATTTTATCGCGCATATAGTCGGCCATGCGAGCGCCAAACGTATAAGGCTCGGGGAAGCCGCCCCAATTATGGCTCCACCATTCGAAGAAATCGGTCTTATTCGACATAATCTCGCGGTTGAGACATAAAATCGGATTGGGCCGCGCATACATATCTAACGAGGGCAATTTAATCAGCCCCACGCGCGGGTCGAGTTCGGGGTAAGGCGGCCCCGAGATGACATCCACATGATGGCCTAAATCGACCAGCGCTTTGGCAATCAAGCGCATGTAAATGCCTTGGCCGCCCGTATGCGGGTCGGAGCGATAGCTCGGCAGCAGAATGCGCAAAGGCGCGTCGCCCTTGATGGCGGCTATTTGGGTGGCCGAAGCCTGCCCTATGTCTTTTTCAGGTTTATTCATTATCTCGCTGCAAGTCTGGGTTGAGTTGGCGCGACTATAAGGCTAGCCGTGCGCTGGCTCAAGGTTTTGACAAAAAATATCTTACGAGGTTTAAGCGAAGCGGCGCGCCAGCCAATCGAGCATCAAAGCGCTCAAGGCTTCGGGCTGCTCGTTTTGTGTCCAATGGCCGCAATTGTCGATAATATGGGTTTCCAAATCGTCGACATAGGCGGGCATGCCATCGGCCATAGAGGGCGGCAAGACGCGGTCATCGGCGGCGCAAATCATCAGGCTGGGGTGCGGCACGTTTTGCTCGATGCCCTCGGTGGCTTGCCAATTGCGGGTGAAATTTCGATACCAATTTATGCCGCCGCGAAAGCCCGAGCGTTGATAGGCGTCGACGTAATAGGCAAAATCATCATCGTTAAGAAGCGGAACCCCCGGCCAAGTCGCCTCGTCTTGCTGGATCATCTTCAGCAATTGAATCTTATCCCAAATCTCGGTCGAGCCTTCTGGCACATTTTGCACAGCTTGCGCGGGGCCGCCGCTTTGGCGATAGAGGCAGCGCAAGGGCAGGGCGGGGTCGGCGTCTAGCACGGCCTCGGCTTGGCCGTAGTTTTGAAACATCACGATATAAAAATCATCGCCCAAGGCCGTGCGCATCAGCTCAATCGGGTCTTGCGATAGGCGCGGGATGAAGGGCGTGTTGACACCAATCAGGCCAGCAATGCGCTCGGCTTGGAAAAACGGCAATTGCCACATCATGATGCCGCCCCAATCATGGCCGACAAAAACAGCTTTCTCCAGCCCATAGGCATCGAGCAGATGCGCCATATCGCCCGTCAAATGCTTCATGCCATAAAGCGGCACACCGCCTTCATCGCCAGCATCGCTCAGCGCTTTTCCGGTGAAACCATAGCCGCGCTGTTCGGGAATAATCACATGCCAGCCCGCCTCTACCAGCTGCGGCACCACTTTGCGCCAACTATAGGCAACCTCTGGCCAGCCATGGCAAAGCAACACACTGGGGCGGTCTTCGTGCGGGGTGCCGGCTTCAAAAACCGCCATGCGGAGGTCTGGCAGGTCGATATACTTGGGGCTGTGCCAATCGATGCTCATTCGGAAACCTAGCCTATTCCTGCATCAAATAAGTAGCTTTTTTTCCTTTTTCAATCGCCACCAAACACGGCTCCTCGTCGGTGTAATGGAAACTATAAACAAAGACTTTTTCGCCCTCCATAACCAATCAACAAAATCCGGTGTCTTCATTCGGCGAATGCTTCGGGCAGGCCAGCATATCGATATGGGGAATATTTTCTTCAAACTCTGAGTAAGGCACGGGGCAATGTTCCGCCGCCGATGCTGGAGAGGTGACGGCTAGGGCAAAACCAAGCAGGAAGACCAAGCCAGGGGCGGGTAGGAAAAAGCGTCGGGACATAAAGGACATGATTAAAATCTCTATTTTTGCGTGCGATAGGTTTGAAACCTTATAACACAATTGGTCTCTCGATTGGGTTTCACGGGCTCGTCTGAGGAAGCCGGAAGCACCAGAGGCACCACTTTGCTGGGGTGGCGACGCGAGGCTTGCAGATTTTTAAGCGTCACGCGAGTCGGGCCATGCATTCGGGTCATTTTATCTCTTTCTGTCCTGTTCTTTAATTGCAACTAATAATCATTATTAACTAATAGCACGCCGTCATGCAAGGTTTATTTAGAAAAGAATATGGGTTAGCCCCAAATATCGCCGCTGGGCGGGTACAGGCTGGCGCCTTCAAACACCAACCCCGGTTCGCGGTCTTGCGCCAACCATAGCGGCCCATCTAGGTCGACGAGGTCCGCGTGTTGCGCCACAATAAAAGCCGGCGCCATAGACAAAGAAGTGGCCACCATGCAGCCGACCATAATTTTTTTGTGCCGCGCCCGCGCCATGTCGACGCAAGCCAAAGCCTCGGTCAGCCCGCCAGTTTTATCGAGTTTGATATTCACCCACGTATAGGCCTCGCTCATCGCTTCTATGTCGTGGCGATCGTGGACGCTTTCATCGGCGCAAAACGGCAAGTCTATTTGGCTCAGTCCGTGTTCTTGCGCCTGCGGCACGGGTTGCTCGAAAAACAACACGCCATAACGGCCCAAGAGGTCGGCATAGCGGGCCAGCTCGCTCAGTTGCCAGCCCTCATTGGCATCGACCACCAATTGCGCGTCGGGTCTGGCTTCGGCCACGGCGGCCAGACGGCTGAGGTCTGCCATCACGCCATCGGCGCCGCCGAGTTTTAATTTCAATAGCGGATAGGCCTGTGCTTTCACCGCCATAATGGCCATGCGGTCGGCGTCATCCAGCCCGATGGTAAAAGCGGTGGTGACGGGTTTCAAAGCGTCCAATCCGGCGCTGATATAAGCCCGCTCGCCGGTTTGTTTGGCGGTTAGATCCCATAGCGCACAATCCAACGCATTTCGCGCGGCACCGGGCAAAAGCGCTTGGGCTAATTCCTCATGGCTCAGGCCCGCTTGCAGGGCCGGCAAAAGCGCTTCAATAGAGCCGCTGGCGGTCTCCAGGGTTTCGCCAAAGCGTGCATAAGGCACGGCCTCGCCGCGACCGCGCACGCCGTCTTCTTCTATTTCGACGCAAATCACCTCGGCATCCATCTTGCTGCCGCGAGCAATCGAAAAGCGGCGCTTCAACGGCCAGGTTTCAACTTTAATGCTTATGTGGCGAGCCATCAGACGAGCCTTCTTCAAAAACGGACGCGGAAAGGATATGCATATTATTGTGACAATATGGAGCGGCGAATGCTTGCTCTCAAGCGTAAATTGCTTATATTCAGAAAACTTATTTGGAGGACATAATGGCTAAAATTACTTTCGTCGGAAGCGACGGCACAGAAGTTTCTCATGAAGGCGACAACGGTATGACCGTCATGGAAGTGGCGATCAAAAATTCAGTCGTCGGTATCGATGCAGATTGCGGCGGCGCATGCGCTTGCGCGACTTGCCATGTTTATGTCCGCGACGAATGGTTGGCTAAAACCGGCGAACGCGCCGAAATGGAATCCGACATGTTGGATTTTGCGTTTGAAGTAAAAGACAACAGCCGCCTGTCTTGCCAGCTGAAAATCAGCGATGCGCTAGAAGGCTTGACTGTGGATGTGCCTGAAAAGCAATTCTAACGCTTATCAAACACCCGATATTCATGCTCGATAGAGCTTTCAATCAGTTGCCGCCAAACCGGTTCCGCAATCTCTGCTGCGAGCCCGGTTTTGGCGGCTTCTTTTAACACCAAGCTAATCACTTCTTCGATGCGCGCTTCATCGCGCACGGTGTCGCGCGCGGGTTTTACTTTGCCTGCGGCTTCAATCATTTTTTGGCGCTGGGTCAATAGCTCAACCAATTGGCGGTCGAGCGCGTCGATGGTTTCTCGAACATCAGCCATTTCAGGACAGGGGAGCGGGGCACGGTCGGTCATTTATCTCTCGTCACATCTCTCATGGGTTTCGCCGGAACTGACGCAGATGTAGCCAAAAACGCGCCCCATTACCAGCCCATGAAATATTTCGCTTAGCTATCCGACCAATCGGCGTGTTTCATGCCTTGGCGAACATAGTCATAGCCAGTAATTAAGGTCAAAATCGCGGCCAACCACAATAGGCCAAGGCCAATGACATGGGCGCCCGAGATAAGCGTTTCGCCAGCTTGGTCGGACAGCAAAAAGCCAATGGCGACCATTTGAATGGTGGTTTTATATTTCGCCAAAGTCGATACCGGAAGGGCAACGCGCAGCTCCATGAGATATTCGCGCAAGCCCGAAACCAGCACTTCGCGCGACAGAATAATCACCGCCGCCACCATGTGCCAATCGTTGACAATATCAAAACCGACCAGCAGCATCAGGCAGGTCGCGACCATCAGCTTATCGGCAATCGGGTCGAGCATACGGCCAAAGCCCGACTGCACATCTAATTTGCGCGCCAGCCAGCCATCGAAGAAATCGGTGAAACCCGCGACAGAAAAAATCACCAGCGCCAGCCAATCGCCAAGATGACCCGAAACATAAAACGTGAGATAGACCGCCGGTATCATGGCGATGCGAAACAGGGTCAAGAGATTGGGCAGGTTTTGCATGGGGTCGGTTCCTTACGACTCATCTGAGTTGAAGTGATTGTAGATGCGTTGCGCCATTTTTGCACTAATGCCGTCAACTTTTTCTAAATCGGCCAGCGCCGAACTGGCCACTTCGCGCGCCGAGCCGAAATGATGCAGCAGGGCTTTCTTGCGATGCCCGCCAATGCCTTCAATGCCATCGAGGGGGTTTTTGCGAATCTCGGCTTTGCGTTTGGCGCGGTGGCGGCCAATGGCAAACCGATGCGCTTCATCGCGCAGGCGTTGCAGGTAATACAGCACCGGCGAATTATGCGACATCATGAAATCTTGTTTGCCGACCATGAAAAACCGCTCGCGCCCGGCATCGCGGTCGGGGCCTTTGGCAACGCCCACGAGGGGAATATCTTCCAGCCCCAATTCGACCATGACTTTTCGCACAACGCTGAGCTGACCCTTGCCGCCATCGATTAAAATCAAATCGGGCCAAGCCGAGGTCTGGCGGTTTTCTTCTTTGGCGAGGCGTCCATAGCGGCGGGTAAACACTTCGCGCATCATCGCGTAATCATCGCCCGGCGTAGTGGTCTCATCTTTAATGTCGAATTTACGATATTGGTTTTTAATAAACCCATCGGGGCCCGCCACAATCATGCCGCCGATTTGATTGGTGCCTTGTAAATGGCTGTTGTCGAAAACTTCAATACGCTGCGGCGGGGCTTGCAGGCCAAAGGCATCGCCGACGCCTTTCAGCAAGAGCCGTTGGCTGGCGCTTTCCGAAACATGACGGCCAAGCGCTTCTTTGGCATTTTGTTCAGCGTGCGCAATCAGCTTCACTTTATCGCCGCGTTGGGGACGGTGGATTTTGACATTATGCCCCATGCGCGAGCTGAAGGCTTCGCCCAGAAGCGAGGCATTGGAGAGCGTGTGATTGATAAAAATCTCGCGCGGCACGGGGCGCGATTCATAGAACTGCCCCAGAAAAGCCTCCAAGATTTCGGTCTCGGTTTGGTGTTTGTCATGGCGCGGAAAATAAGCGCGATTGCCCAAATTATGGCCAGCGCGAATGAAGAAAACTTGCACACAAGACTGGCCGCCTTCTTGCACCACGGCCACGATATCGGCTTCCACCACATCGAGCGGATTGACGCCATTGCCTCTTTGCACATAGGTGAGCGCGCGAATGCGATCGCGCGCGCTGGCCGCCACTTCAAAGTCGAGCGCCTCGCTGGCGCTTTGCATTTTCTCGAGCAGCGCGTCTTGCACTTTGCGGCTATTGCCCGATAGAAAATCGCGCGCCTCTTCAACCAGCTCATCATAGGCCTCGGTCGAAATCTCTCCGGTGCAGGGCGCCGAGCAGCGTTTGATTTGATAGAGTAGGCAGGGGCGTGAGCGGCTTTCGTAAACACTGTCGCTGCACGAGCGCAACAAAAATGCCCGCTGCAAAGTGTTAAGCGTTCGATTGACCGCGCCGGCCGAAGCAAAGGGCCCGAAATAAGCGCCGCGCCTTTTGCGCGCGCCTCGGTGTTTGTAAAGTTGCGGCACGGCATGGTCATCGGCCAGCAAAATATAGGGGAAACTTTTATCGTCGCGCAGCAGCACATTATAGCGCGGGCGCAGTTTTTTAATCAGATTGGCTTCCAGCAGCAGCGCATCGGTTTCGGTTTCCGTGCGAATGAATTCCATCTGCCGCGTTGCGTCAATCATGGTCGAGATGCGGTTATTGTGTCCCGAGCGGCGGGCATAAGAGCCGACGCGGCTTTTGAGGTTTTTCGCCTTGCCGACATAAAGCGCATTGCCCTCGTCATCGAGCATGCGATAGACGCCTGGCGCGGCGGGCAGCGTCGCGACTTTGGCCTCAATCAGGGCGCGTCCTTCAAGTTTTTCTGTTTCGCTCACAATACGTCCCAATATCGGTAAATTCTCTCCATAGTCTAGCGAAAACTGGACAAAATTTAATGCACGGGTTCTGTGGATAACTATGTGTGTAAAAAAA
>JAQWIP010000163.1 GCA_029248825.1 Alphaproteobacteria bacterium
CTCGCAAGCCGCCCTTGCGGCTGCCATCGAGCAGGCCTTCGGCGCCCAGCTCGCGCAACATGCGCTTTAGCGGAATACGGTCGTCGCCTTTGATGTTAAAGGCTTTGGCAATGTCGCGCTTGGCGACTTTGCCATCTTGCTCGGCAACGAATTTCAACACCTCGTCGCGCGATGGCAATCTAGCCATTAGGCCTCCTTCGAGGGGTCTGGCTTTTTAGCCGCAGCTTTTTTGGCCGGCTTCTTTTTGGCAGCTGCTTTTTTCTTCGGCGCAGCTTTTTTACGTTTCTTGGCAGGGCCTTTGGCAATGCGCGCCGCAATCAAATCCAGCCCACGCTCGAGGGTCAGCTGCTCGGGATTTTCATCCTTGGGAATCGTCGCGTTCACTTTGTCGTATTTCACATAAGGGCCAAAACGACCATCCATTACGCGAACCGGTTTTTGGTCGTCGGGATGCTCGCCCAGCTCGCTAATCACGCTGCCGCCTTGCGCGCGCGCCGGGCCTTTGGCCTTGCGCTCGGCAATCACGGTCACGGCGCGATTGACGCCAATTTCAAATACTTCGTCGGGCGTTTCCAAACTGGCCGATTGTTTACCAGCTTTAATATACGGCCCATATCGGCCAATATCGGCCATAATTTCTTCGCCCGTTTCGGGATGCACGCCCACGAGGCGCGGCAAGGAAAGTAGCTTCAGCGCATATTCAAGCTCCATCTCTTCCGGCGTTTTGCCTTTGGGGATGCCAGCGCGTTTGGGTTTATCTTCCGTGTCGCCCGCGTCGCCCAATTGGATGTAGGGGCCAAAGCGGCCATTTTTCACATGCACATCCAGTTTGGTTTCGGGGTCTTGACCCAAAATCCGTTCGATGTCGCCTTGCTCGGCTTGCTCGCCAGCAAAGGGGCGGGTGAAGCCGCAATCGGGATAGCGCGTGCAACCGACAAAGGCGCCAAAGCGACCTGTCTTGAGGCTCAAGCCGCCTTCGCCGCATTTCGGGCAAACGCGCGGGTCGCCATTGCCCGTGTCTTTAAAGATATGCTGACCCAGAACTTCGTTCATCGTATCGAGAATTTGCGTATTGCGAATTTCCATGGTGGTTTCCACCGTGCGATGGAAATCTTCCCAGAAGCGCGCCAGCACATCTTTATAGCTCATCGTGCCAGCCGACACTTTATCGAGGTCGGCCTCTAGGCTGGCGGTGAAATCATATTCCACATAGCGGTCGAAGAAATTCTCGAGGAAGGCGATAACCAAACGGCCTTTGTCTTGCGGCACGAAACGGTTTCTATCCATCACCACATAATCGCGGTCGCGCAGCACGCTCAACACGCTGGCATACGTAGAAGGGCGCCCGATGCTCAGCTCTTCCATACGCTTGACCAAAGTCGCCTCGCTAAAGCGCGGGGGCGGCTCGGTGAAATGTTGTTCGGGAGAAATTTTAGCCACGTTCAGGGCTTCGCCTTCGCTGACTTGTGGCAGGCGCGGGCCATCCTTTTGGTCGGCCTCATCGTCTTTGCCTTCTTCGTAAAGTTTCAAGAAACCTGTGAAGGTAATGACGGTGCCAGAGGCGCGAAGTCCGGTGACGCCATCGGCGCCCGAAATGGTAATCGTCGTGCGCTGCACGCGAGCGTTTTCCATTTGCGACGCCATGGTGCGCTTCCAAATCAGCTCATATAATTTGGCTTGGTCGCCGTCTAAATAAGCGCCCATGTCTTCCGGCAAACGCGCCAGACTGGTGGGGCGAATGGCTTCATGCGCCTCTTGGGCATTGGCCGCTTTGGTCTCATAGACACGCGATTTCTCTGGCAAATATTCGGCGCCAAATACGTTCGAGATAACCTCTCGCGTCTCAACCACGGCCTCGGGCGCAATCTGCGTGCCATCGGTCCGCATATAGGTAATCAGGCCGGTTTCCTCGCCATTTATGGTCATGCCTTGATACAAAAGCTGTGCCACTTGCATGGTGCGCTTGGCGTTAAAGCCAAGCTTGCGGCTGGCCTCTTGTTGCAAAGTCGAAGTGGTAAAGGGCGCCGATGGATTGCGCTGGCCGGGCTTGCTTTCAATCTGCTCAATCGTAAAGCTGGTATTGGCAATTGCGGCTTCGGCTTCGCGCGCAGAGGCTTCATCGCCCAGCGAAAACTTATCTAGTTTCTGGCCTTTATGGATAACCAGACGGGTCGGCAAAGGTTGATTTTCAGCCGTGGTAAAATCGGTATCCACCGACCAATATTCGCGTGGGTCAAATTGCTCAATCTCTAATTCGCGCTCGCAAATAAGCCGCAAGGCCACCGATTGCACACGCCCTGCCGAGCGCGAGCCAGGCAATTTGCGCCAGAGAACCGGCGATAGATTAAAGCCCACCAGATAATCGAGGGCGCGGCGCGCCAGATAGGCGTCAACTAATTTCTCGTCGATTTGGCGCGGATTGGCCATGGCTTCCAAAACAGATTTTTTGGTAATCGCGTTAAACACCACGCGGCTGACGGGCTTATCGCCCAAGACTTTTTTCTTCCGCAGCACTTCCAACACGTGCCAGCTAATGGCTTCGCCTTCGCGGTCGGGGTCCGTCGCCAGCACAAGACTGTCGGCGCCTTTCACCGCTTTGGCGATATCGCTCAGACGTTTTTTCGCGTCGCCTTGCTCTTCCCATTTCATCTCAAAATCATTGTCGGTGTCGACCGAGCCGTTTTTTTCCGGCAGGTCGCGCACGTGCCCAAAGGAGGCGAGGACGATAAAATCCTTGCCGAGATATTTATTGATGGTCTTCGCCTTGGCTGGCGATTCAACAATAACAACTTCCATTTTCAGGCTCCAAAAGCTTCCTAGGTGCGCATCATATGGTCAAAATTAACCCATCTGTCAAATCGCACGTTTGTCTGTAGGGTTAAAGAAGACAGATTTTGCCACCGGCTTCTTGGGTCAATCGGCCAGCAAGATCTAGCTCCAGAAGCACCAGATGAACTTGCGGCACGGGCATTTGCGATTGCTCAATCAACTCATCCACGCCCATTGGCACAGGCCCCATCAGCCCGATATAATGCGGTTGCGCCGAGTAAACAGACTGGCTTGCGGCGCCGTGTCGGGCGGGTTTTCGGCCAAGGCCAAACCCTGCTCGATGAGCTGGGCTTGCAGCTCGGTGTTCTCGCGCGGATAGGCGTGCGCTGCGCCATTGCCCAAAACCGCAATCGTGCCATGGCTCAAAGCCGCTTGATGCGCCGCGCCACCGACCCCGCGCGCCAAACCCGAAACCACAACAATACCGTTGGCACTTAAATCGCCAGCAATTTGCGCAGTGAGTTTGCGCGCCGCCGCCGAGGCATTTCGCGCGCCGACCATGGCCACCATCGGCTTTTGCAATAAATGCACGTGGCCATGGGCGGCCATCACCGGTGGCGCATCGGGCAGGGCAGCCAAGGCGCTTGGGTATTCGGGCGTTCCCCAAATCAAATAATGTCCGCCGAGCTTTTGCGTATCGCTATATTCTTGTTTGGCTTTGGCCAGTGGATAGGCTTTCAGCGGACGCTTGCGCCCGCCTCGGCTGGATAACTAGGGGAGGGCGTCTAGCGCTTTTGCACCATCGCCATATAGGCGCATGAGGCGTTGAAAGGTGACGGGGCCAATTTTCTCCGTGCGCGCGAGGCGTAAATAGCTCAGCTGCGCATCCAGCGACAGGCTCAAACGTAGTTTGGTCAGCGAGTGTCTTCAACACAGCAACCCTCTTTCTTTTATTATTCTTAGAGCCGCCAAGCTATTTTGCTTGGGGTTTATGTGGGGTTTGGCCTAGTGGCCGATTTTAGGTTCCGTGCCCGTGCGCAAGCGCGCGATGTTCTCGCGATGCGCCCATAGCGACAAAGCCACCATAATAACCGTAAAGCCGAGCGTATCTATTTCGCCGAGGAAAACCAAAAGCGGCAAGCTCACCAGCATGGCCGCAATGGCGGCCAGCGACGAGCGACGAAAGAGCAGCGCGACGAGCAACCACGTCAGCAAAAACACAATGCCCGTGAGCGGCGACATAATAAGAATGGCGCCAATGAAAACAGCCACGCCTTTGCCGCCTTTAAAGCTAAGCCAGACGGGAAACAAATGTCCGATGAGCGCCGCCAATCCGGCAAACAGGGCGGCTTGGTCATTGCCCAAACGCCAGACCAGAGCCACGGCTAGTCCGCCCTTGGCGGCATCGGCCAGCAGCGTTGCCACGGCCAAAATTTTGCTGCCCGAGCGCAATACATTGGTGGCGCCAATATTGCCCGAACCAATATCGCGAATATCGCCCTTGCCGCCGATGCGGGTGAAAATCAAACCAAATGGCACAGAGCCCAATAGGTAGCCAAAGCCGCCTGCCAATAGAATTAGAACTGCATCGCTCATGGTTTATCTCCCTTAAAGCCTGTCGCTAATTTTAAGCTAGGGTGAAAACCGCCTCGCCATTGACATAAGTGGCATAGACGCGACCCTGAACTTTTCGTCTGTCGATTGCAGCATTTTGCGACTTCGAACGCAAGGCATCGGCATCAACAATCCATGGCTCGCCCAAATCGACAATCGCGAAATCGGCGGCATCGCCAACGGCCAAGCGACCGCCGTCCAGCCCCAAAAGTTCGGCCGGGCGTTGGGTGACGCAAGCCAGCAGAGTGGCGAGGTCTAATTCATTGGCATGGTGCAACGTTAAAAGGCCTGCCAGCAGCGTTTCCACGCCCACGGTGCCATAGGCGGCTTGCGCGAAAGGCTGGCGTTTGGCTTCGGCGTCTTGCGGGTTATGGCCAGAAACCACGACATCAATCGTGCCGTCAGCTACGCCGAGGATGAGCGCCAGGCGGTCTTTTTCGTCGCGCAGGGGCGGCGATAATTTGGCGAAGCTGCGATAATTTTCGACATCGTTTTGATTGAGCATGAGGTGCGTCGCCGAAACGCCGCAAGAAACCGAGACGCCGCGTTTTTTGGCGGCTCGAATGGTCGCGACACTCTCGGCCGAAGAGATTTGCGAAATGTGATAGCGCCCGCCGGTTAATTCAACGAGGCGCAAATCGCGGTCAATCATCGTGGTTTCGGCCGCCGCGGGAATGCCGGCAAGGCCAAGCCGTGTGGCCAGCTCGCCCTCATGCATGACGCCGGCGCTTTGCAAGTCTTGATCCATCGCGTGCTGGACAATCATCGCGTCGAAATTGGCGGCATAAGATAGAGCGCGGCGCATGGTCAGCGCGTTCATCACGGCGCGGTCGCCATCGGTGAAGGCGACGGCACCCGCTTCGCGCAAGAGGCCGAACTCGGTCATATGCGCCCCGAGGCAGCCTTTGGTCAGCGCGGCCATGGGATGCACGCGCACGATAGCCGTGTCGCGGGCGCGGCGCGAAATAAAGTCAACCAGTGCGGCATCATCAATCACCGGGTTTGTATTGGGCATGGTCACCATGGCGGTCACGCCGCCAGCCGCGGCTGCTTGCGAGGCGGTGGCCAAAGTCTCGCGGTGTTCTTCGCCCGGCTCGCCGGTGAACACTTGCATGTCGATGAGGCCAGGCATGATGGTTTTGCCTTGGCAGTCGAAAGTCTCGCAATCGGCTGGCAGGTCGACGCTTTTGCCAATGGCGCCAATTTGGCCATCGACGATAAGAAGCGTGCCTAGCTCATCCAGCTTTTGGCTTGGGTCGATGAGGCGAGCGTTGGTAAAGGCGCGGGTTAAACCAGTCATTAGCGGCTTCCCTCTGCTGCATTGGGCAGATTGGCAGCCAGCGCTTCCAACACGGCCATGCGCACCGCCACGCCCATTTCAACTTGGTCGCGGATGAGGCTTATCTCGCCATCATCGGCAACGGCGCTATCAATCTCGACGCCGCGATTCATGGGGCCTGGATGCATGACCAGCGCGCCAGGTTTGGCGAAGCTCAGCTTCTCGCGGTCGAGGCCATAGAGGTGGTAATATTCGCGAACCGAAGGGATAAGCGCGCCCTCCATGCGTTCGTTTTGAATGCGCAGCATCATCACAATATCGCAGCCCGCGAGGCCTTCGCGCATGTCGGTAAACACGCGCGCGCCCAATTGTTCGGCGCCCGCAGGCAGCAGCGTTTGCGGCCCAATCAGATGCACGCTCGCGCCCATACGGTTGAGCAAGAGCAGGTTCGAGCGCGCCACACGGCTGTGGCTAATGTCGCCACAAATCGCCACCCGCAAGCCCTCGAGCTTGCCAAGGCGGCGGCGAATGGTCAGCGCATCGAGCAGCGCTTGTGTGGGATGTTCATGGGCGCCATCGCCAGCGTTCAACACGGCGCAGGAAACTTTTTGCGCCAAGAGCGCCACCGCGCCGCTATCGCCATGGCGAACCACAAGCAGGTCGGGGTTCATGGCGTTCAGCGTGGCGGCGGTATCGAGCAGGGTCTCGCCTTTGTTGACGGCGGAGGCGGCGACCGACATATTCATGACATCAGCACCGAGGCGCTTTCCTGCCAGCTCAAACGAGCTTTGCGTGCGGGTCGAGCTTTCGAAAAACAGATTGATTTTGGTGCGGCCGCGCAAGGCAGATGTCTTTTTATCGACCTGTCGATTGTGCTCGACATAGGTGTCGGCGGCATCTAGCAAATGGGTGATATCAGAAACAGAAAGACCTTCAATCCCGAGGAGATCGCGGTGCGCAAAAGCGCCCTGTGGTTGCTTATCTGTCATTAAAATCTGATTTTATACGGTGCGCGGCCAGCCGAGGCAAGTTATTTAATCTTAAAACTGCCAATCCAGCGTGAGCTTGGCGAGCGTAGAGACATTGCTGTGGCGAAGATGGGCCCCCGCATCCGTCCAAGGCAGACCGGTGCCGCAATGAAAGCGGCGGCGAAATCCATCATGGCAGGGCTGCTCGCTGACTTTGCCACCGAGCTTCAGCGCATCATGCAGATGAAACCCCAACACCACGTGCTCGCTGGCCGCCCATTGGGTGACCATGCCAAGCCCGAAAAACGGTTGCGCCTTGCCTTATACCCCGTAAAGCGCGTCGATGGCGCCCTGCAAAATATAGGCGGCCGCCATTTTATCGATGACATCGGCGCGTTTGGCGCGGCTGGTGTCGGCTTCTAATAGGGTGCGCTCCACGGCGGCGGTGGACAAGCGCTCGTCCCATAGCAAGACGGGAAGCGCAGGAAAGTCGTCTAAATTCGTCAGATTGCGCAAGAAAGCTTGCGTCGCTTGCACGCGGGGGCCAGCCGAGCCATCCATATTTAAAGGCAATCCCATCACCATGCCGCCGACTTTTTCATCAGCCAGTATTTTTGCAAGCGCAGCGGCATCGGGGCCGAATTTTTTGCGCCGGAGGGTGAAAAACGGCGTGGCGATTTTATGTTGGCTATCGCCCAGCGCAAGGCCAAGGGTTTTGCTGCCCAAATCCACCCCCATCAGTCGGGTGTTGGGGGAGAGCGCTTGTATCAGCTCGGCGGGGGTGTCGACAATTTGCATGGTCTCTCCCTAGCACGCTCGTCGGCGAAAGTCATATTGCAGTTCGTCTTGAAGTTCTCTGGCGGCTTTGCTAGTTTCCGCCCATATGAGCTTCGCCTCGCCTGTCAATTTTTACGAAAGTTAGATATGTCCGTAGATGAAAAAACGGTGCGCCGCATCGCCACGCTTGCCCGCATCGGGCTGAGCGAGGCCGAAGTGCCAGCGCTGGCCAAAGAGCTAAATGCCATTATTGGCTTCGTCGAGCAATTATCCGAAGTCGACACGACAGGCGTTCAGCCGTTTACCAGTCCGGTCGAAAATAAAATGCGTCGGCGCGAGGATGTCGTCAGCGATGGCGGCTATGCCCAAGACGTGCTGGCCAATGCGCCCGAAAAAGATGACGAATATTTCGCCGTGCCGAAAGTGGTAGACTAAGATGAGCAAGCTAACTGATTTAAATTTGGCACAAGCCCGCGATGGGCTGGCCAGCAAAGCGTTTTCTGCCACCGAGCTGACGCAAGCCCATATCGAGCGCGTCGAGGCTTCCGATAAGCTGAACGCCTATGTTTTGAAAACGCCGGAAAAAGCCATGGATATGGCCAAGGCCAGCGACGCCAAACTTGCCGATGGCACCGCCGGCCCGTTGGAAGGCCTGCCGATTGGCGTGAAAGATTTATTCTGCACGCAAGGCATTCGCACAACGGCCAGCTCGAAAATTCTCGGCGAGTTTATTCCGCCCTATGAAAGCACCGTGACGCAAAACCTCTGGAACGATGGCGCGGTTTTGCTCGGCAAATTGAACAATGATGAATTTGCCATGGGCTCCTCCAACGAGACCTCCTGCTTTGGCCCGGTCAATAATCCGTATCAAGGTGCCAATGGCGAAAACCTTGTGCCAGGTGGTTCGTCGGGTGGCTCTTCGGCTGCTGTGGCGGCTCGCCTTGGCGTGGCCGCGACGGCCACCGACACCGGAGGCTCCATTCGCCAGCCCGCCGCTTTTACCGGCACAGTGGGGCTAAAACCCACCTATGGTCGCTGCTCGCGTTGGGGAGTGGTGGCTTTTGCCTCGTCGCTCGACCAAGCCGGCCCGATTACGCAAACCGTGCGCGATGCCGCCATTATGCTCGGCTCGATGGCCAGTTTCGATAGCCGCGACACCACTTCGGTCGAGCGCGATGTGCCAAATTATGAAGCCGCTTTGACCGGAGACATTAAAGGCCTGCGCGTTGGCATTCCCAAAGAATACCGCGTCGACACAATGCCTAGCGAAATTGAAGCGCTCTGGCAGCAGGGCATTGATTGGCTGAGGGACGCAGGCGCCGAGATTGTCGATGTGTCTTTGCCGCACACGAAATACGCTTTGCCTGCCTATTATATTATCGCGCCTGCCGAAGCTTCGTCGAACTTGGCGCGCTATGATGGTGTTCGCTATGGCGCGCGCCAAGCGGGTGTCGATATTGACGACATGTATGCCAATACGCGCGCGGCTGGGTTTGGCGATGAAGTCAAACGCCGTGTGATGGTCGGCACCTATGCTTTGTCGGCGGGCTATTATGACGCCTATTACGTCAAGGCCTTGCAAGTGCGCCGCCTGATTGCGCAAGATTTCAATCAGGCCTATGAAAAATGCGATGTGCTGCTAACCCCAACCACGCCCTCGGCCGCTTTTGCCGTGGGCAAGAAAGTCGAAGATCCGTTGGAAATGTATCTCAATGATGTGTTTACCGTGACGGTTAATTTGGCCGGTCTGCCGGGTCTGTCGGTGCCGGCTGGCTTGGATGCCAATGGCTTGCCGCTTGGTTTGCAGTTAATCGGGAGAGCTTTTGGCGAAGAACAATTGCTGCGCGTTGGCGAGGTGCTGGAAACAGCGGCTGGTTTCACCACGCGGCCTAAAGAATGGTGGAGCGCATAATGGCGAGCAATCAAAATCTAATCGGCGGCGCAACGGGCGACTGGGAAATTGTTCTGGGTCTCGAAATTCACGCGCAAGTCGCTTCCAATTCGAAACTATTTTCCAGCGCGGCGACCGAATTTGGCGCCGAGCCAAACAGCCAAGTGTCTTTGGTCGATGCGGCCATGCCTGGCATGTTGCCGGTCATCAATGCTTATTGCGTCGAGCAAGCCGTGCGCACAGGCCTTGGCCTCAAAGCGCAGGTGAATAAATATTCGGTGTTTGACCGGAAGAATTATTTCTATCCAGATTTGCCGCAGGGTTATCAAATCTCGCAGTTTCAACAGCCGATTATCGGCGAGGGCGCGATTGAAATTGATCTGCCCGATGGCGCCGTGAAAACCATTGGCGTAGAGCGTTTGCACCTCGAGCAAGATGCGGGCAAGTCTTTGCACGACCAGCATCCGAGCCAAAGTTTTGTCGATTTAAATCGTTCGGGCGTGGCCTTGATGGAAATTGTTTCGCATCCCGATATGCGCTCGGCCGCAGAGGCGCAAGCCTATGTGAAAAAAGTGCGCGCGATTTTGCGATACTTGGGAACTTGCGATGGCAATATGGAGCAGGGCAGTCTGCGCGCGGATGTCAATGTATCGGTACGCCGTCCGGGCGATGAGCTTGGCACGCGGTGCGAAATTAAAAACGTCAATTCCATTCGGTTTATCGGCCAAGCGATTGAGCATGAAGCGCGGCGCCAAGTTGACCTCATCGAAGACGGCGGCGTGGTGCAGCAGCAAACGCGTTTGTTCGACCCAAAAAACGGCGAGACACGCGCCATGCGGTCGAAAGAAGAAGCGCATGATTATCGCTATTTCCCCGACCCCGATTTGCTGCCGCTAGAGTTTGACCAAGCCTTTGTCGATGCGATTGCCAAAGATTTGCCGGAGCTGCCGGACGATAAAAAAGCCCGCTTTATCTCCGACTATAACTTGTCGCCCTATGATGCCAGCGTGCTGGTTTCGGAAGCCGAGAATGCCGCCTTTTTTGAAGCCGCCGCCGAAGGCCAAGACGCCAAAGCGGTGGCCAATATGGTCATCGGCTCGGTGTTTGCGGGGCTCAATAAAGCCGGTCTGGCGATTGCCGAGAGTCCGGTGACGCCGCAACAAGTCGGCCAATTGGTCGGTCTCATCCGCGATGATACAGTGTCGAATAGTATCGCCAAAGAAGTCTTCGAGATGATGTTCGAAGCCGGCCCCGACCAAGGCAAAGACGCCAGCGTGATTGTCGAAGAAAAAGGCGGCA
>JAQWIP010000134.1 GCA_029248825.1 Alphaproteobacteria bacterium
GGCTATACCTATTGGGGATCGGCGCAAATTAAATAGAGGGGGAAACCCTTAAATAGAGGGGGAAACCCTTAAATAGAGGGGGAAACCCAAAGCCGCTTTTCATGGGGTTCGACTTGACTCTTATTTGTTCTCATTTTAGAACAAAAAGAGAACAAATAAACCGTCGAACAGAAGCAAAAACATGGAAACCAAGCCGGCCGCACATATAAAAACCACCACAACAAGCCAAAAATTGGCTGGATTACGCCGTTTGGTCGCGCGTTTTGAGCCCGTGGTCGCTCAAGGCCCACACATTCAAACAGGCTTTGCCGACATTGATGCTTATTTCGAGGAACAAGTTGCCAATGCCGGACTGGCCTGCGGCGGATTGCATGAAGTGGTGGCCGCGCGCGCCGGCGATATGGCTGCCGCGCTTGGGTTTGCGCATCGATTGGCGGCGCGGTTTTTAGACCGCCCGCACACTCAAGATATGCTGCTCTATGGCCAAACGCATATGGCGTGTCGCGAAGCGGGGCAGCCCTATGGGCCGGCTTTGGCGGCGCATGGATTATCTGCCGACCGCTTGGTCTATATCGATGGCGCCCGCTTGCCCGATTTATTATGGGCGGGTGAGGAAGCGCTGCTTTGCTCGGCCATTGGCTGCATTGTTTTATCTAGCTGGGATGCGGCGCCGAGTTTCACCGCCAGCCGTCGGTTGAGCTTGGCCGCGCGCGCTGCCGAGCGCCCCTTGGTGATGGCTTTGGGTGCGCAAGCGGGAACCAGCGCGTCGGCGGCCACCACGCGCTGGCAAGTAGAGGCTTTGCCGCAACAAGGCTGGCAAGTGCGCCTGACCAAATTGCGCATGAGCCATAACGCCCCGCCGCCCAATGCAGGCTGGACGCTTTACCCGAAAACCATGTCGCAAACCCTGCCGTTGATGGAGCGCCCTGCCGAGATATCGGGCGCGGCGCAAGTTCGTGCGGGATAGCGCGCCGCTGGCGACAGGTCGGCGCATTGTCGCTTTGTGGTTTCCGTATTGGGCGGAGGAAACGACACAAATTGCATATGATAAAACGCAAAGTTTTGCGCTCATTGAGAGGTCGAAAAATGCCCAACGTCTGGTCGGGCTGACGCCGTTGGCGGCGCAGCAAGGTTTGCGCTTGGGATTGTCTTTGGCCGATGCGCGCGCGCTTTTGCCCGATTTGCAAACCGCCATGGCCGAGCCACGCGAAGCCGCCGCACGATTGCAAAAATGCGCCTATTGGTTGCAACGCTATACGCCATGGGTCGGCCACGACCCGCCCAGCGATAGCGAGGTGAAAGACTATGGCCTTTTATTAGACGTCAGCGGATGCGCGCATTTATTCGGCGGCGAGCGTGCGCTTTTGGCGGATATGCAAGCGCGGTTTTTAAAGCGTGGCATCACCGCTCATGCCGCCATGGCTGGCACCGTGGGGGCGGCTTGGGGGTTGGTGCGCTTTGGGGCAACCGCGAAGCAAGCTTGGCGTCAAATCATTGTGCCAGAGGGGCAAGAAGGCGAAGCTGTCTTGCCTTTGCCGCCTGCGGCCTTGCGTTTGTCTGGCGGGCATATTGATTTGTGCCAGCGTTTGGGATTGGCCACGATTGGCGATTTGGCGGGGTTTGCGCGGCGCGAATTAACCCGCCGCTTTGGCCCTGCGCCGGTGTTGCGCCTAGAGCAAGCCTTGGGGCAGGCGGGCGAAAGCTTGAACCCATGTTTGCCGCCGCCACGATTTTTAGTGCGTCATAATTTGGCGCATGGGGTGACGCAAATGCAAGCCCTCGCGCAGCTCATCGCAGATTTATGCACGCGCCTAGCCGTGCAATTGCAAAAAGCCAGCCATGGCGCGCAGCGTTTGGATTTGGCGCTGACGCGCTCGGATAATGCGGTCTTGGCTTTGTCTTTGCCCTTGGCGCACCCTTGTGCGGATGGGGCGCATATGGCGCGGCTTTTCGAAGAGCGCCTGTCGCGCCTCTCGCGCGGGGTCGATGCGGGGTATGGCATTGAACATCTCTCACTGGCGGCCAGTCGCACGGCGCCGATAGTGCAGCCGCAAGAAACCATGGGCGCGTTTGAAGACAGCCCACGAAGCCAACGCCGCGCCGCGCCGATTGCGGCTTTGGGCGGGCTGTACGATAGATTGGTGTCACGCCTCGGCGCGCAAGTGGTGGTGCGCCCCGTGCCGCATGCCTCGTATATTCCGGAGCGCGCGGTAAAGCTGGTGCCGGTTTTGACGCCCGAGCAAGGCGCGTCTGACAAGCAAGAGCTATCGGCCAGCCTGCCCGACCCTGCCACACGACCTTTGTTTATGCTATGCGCGCCAGAGCCGATTGAGGTGATTGCTGAAATTCCCGAAGGCGCGCCCTATCGGTTTCGCTGGCGCCGCGTGCGACACGAGATTACCGCCGCCTACGGGCCCGAGCGCATTAGCCCCGAATGGTGGGCGGGGCTGACCGGCGATACACCGGCTCATCAAAATCGCCAAACCCGCGATTATTACCGTCTCGAAGACACGCAAGGGCATCGGTTTTGGGTTTATCGCGATGGGCTATATGAGCGCGAAACCACACAGCCGCGTTGGTTTATGCACGGGGTTTTCCCATGAAGGAGAGGATTTTTCCATGAAGGAGATTATGCGGGCGTCCGTGCGGGAGAGACAAGCGGAAGCGGATTTTGCCGAGCTGGCTGCGATATCTAATTTCAGTTTTTTGCGCGGCGCGGCGCATCCCCAAGAGATGGTCGAGACGGCGGCGGCTTTGGGCTATCGCGCCATTGGGCTGGCCGACCGCAATACGCTGGCAGGCATTGTGCGCGGCCATGTGGCGGCGCGCGATGCAGGCCTGCGCTATCTGCCAGGCGCGCGGCTGGTCACCCAATGCGGTTTTGAAGTGGTGGCTTATCCGTGCCATCAGGCGGCCTATGCGGCGCTGTCGCAATGTCTGACGCGGGGCAATCGGCGCGGGCAAAAAGGCCAATGTGTTTTGCATTTAGACGATGTGTTGACGCTGGCACAAACCGCCGAGCTATGTTGGCTGAGCGTGCCGCCCGCGCAGGTGGAGGCGGCTGACTTTAGAGATAATCTGGCGGCTTTGGCGGCGGTCAGCCAGAATGTCTATGCTTTGCTGGTGCCGCTTTATGGCGCCGATGACGAGACACGGTTTCGCAAAATTGCCGCGCTCGCCAGTTGGGCAAAGGCCGATTTGCTGGCCAGTTTCGACCCGCTGTATCACGTGGCCGAGCGGCGCGCCGTGCAAGATGTTGTTACCTGTATTCGCCAACACGTCAGCCTGCCCGAGGCGGGCTATCGGTTGAACGCCAATGCCGAGCGGCACTTAAAGCCCGCCTGCGAAGCCGTCCGCCTGTTTGCCGAATGGCCCGAGGCACTCGACAATATTGACGCCGTATTAGAGGCCTGCACATTCTCGCTCGACCAGCTTTCCTATCAATATCCAGAAGATGTTTTCGACACCACTCGAAGCCCGCAAGAGCTGCTGGCCAAATTAGCTTGGGACGGGGCGGCGGCGCATTACCCCAAGGGCATACCAAAAAAAATCAGCGATCTGGTGACCCATGAATTGCGGCTCATCGAGGGGCTGGACTATGCGCCGTATTTTTTAACCGTGCATGATTTGGTGCGCTTTGCCCGCTCGAAAAGAATTTTGTGCCAAGGGCGGGGCAGCGCGGCCAATTCGGCGGTTTGCTATTATATTGGCATCACGGCGGTCGACCCCAGCCGATTGGATTTATTGTTCGAGCGGTTTTTATCGCCCGAGCGCAAGGAGCCGCCCGACATTGATATTGATTTCGAACACGAGCGGCGCGAAGAGATCATCCAATATATCTATCAAAAATATGGCCGCGAGCGCGCCAGCATCGCCGCCACGGTCATCACCTATCGGGCGCGTTCGGCGGTGCGCGAAGTGGCCAAAGTCATGGGGCTTTCGGGCGATGTGGCGAGCGCGCTTTTGGCGTTGAGTTGGGGCGGCGGGTCGCGGCCGCCGCCGCGCGATTATATCGTCGAGGCGGGGCTAGACCCCGACGCGCCAGGGATAGCGGCGACGCTGGCTTTGGCCGGGCAGCTCATCGGTTTTCCAAGGCATTTATCGCAGCATGTCGGCGGCTTTGTGATTACCCAAAATAGGCTCGATTGTTTGGTGCCGATTGGCAATGCGGCGATGGCCGAGCGCACGTTCATCGAATGGGACAAAGATGATTTGGATGCGCTGGGGCTGTTGAAAATCGATGTTTTGGCGCTGGGCATGTTGAGTGCCATTCGGCGCAGTTTCGATTTAATCGCGGCGCATCACGGGCAAGTTTTTGAGCTGGCCGATGTGCCGACCGAAGATAGCACCGTTTATGACATGCTGTGCCGCGCCGAATCCGTGGGGGTGTTTCAAGTCGAGAGCCGCGCGCAGATGAATATGTTGCCGCGCTTGAAGCCGCGCGATTTTTACGACCTTGTGGTGCAAGTTGCGATTGTGCGGCCTGGCCCCATTCAGGGCGATATGGTGCATCCTTATTTGCGCCGCCGAAATGGTGAAGAGGCGGTGGAGTTTCCCTCGCAAGAGTTGGAAGGCGTGTTGGGAAAAACTTTGGGCGTGCCATTGTTTCAAGAGCAAGCCATGCGCATTGCTGTGGTGGCGGCGGGGTTTACCCCCAGCGAAGCCGACCGCTTGCGCCGCGCCATGGCAACGTTTCGCAAAAGCGGTGTGATTCACGAGTTCGGCGTGCGGCTGATGGATGGCATGGTGGCGCGCGGCTATGAGCGCGATTTCGCCGAGCGCTGCTTTAAGCAAATCGAAGGCTTTGGCGAATATGGTTTTCCCGAAAGCCATGCGGCGAGTTTTGCTTTGTTGGTCTATGTGTCGGCTTGGTTGAAACAGCATTATCCAGCCGCCTTTTGCGCGGCGCTTTTGAACAGCCAGCCGATGGGCTTTTATGCGCCCGCGCAATTGGTAGCGGAAGCGCAACGCCAAGGGGTGTGCGTTTTGCCCGTCTGCCTCAACGCCTCCGATGCCGAAGCCGATTTGGAAGCGGAAGATGGTGCGATGGCATTGCGCTTGGGCTTCAACCAAATCATGGGTCTGCTGCAAGCCGATGCCGAAGCACTGGTGGCGGCGCGCGCGCTTGGCGGGGCTTTTGATAGTGTGGCCGATTGCGCGGCGCGCTCGGGCATTGGCGTCTCGACTTTGGAGCGTCTGGCGCGCGCCGATGCGTTTGCCGCTTTGGGGTTGAGCCGTCGCCAAGCCCTATGGGCGGTGCGCGCGCTGGCGCCCGAAAGCAAAGCGCCAAGCTTGCCTCTGTTTGAAAGCCAAATCGGCGATGGGCAGGCCATACGCGAAGAGGAGCGCAAGGCTGTTTTGCCAGCCTTGGCGCCCGGCATGGAAGTGCTGGAAGATTATGCCAGCTTGCGGCTATCTTTGAAAAACCACCCGCTGGCTTTTTTGCGCGCGCAGCTGAGCCGCGAGCATGTGCAACCGCTATCATTTTTGCAAAACGCGCCTTCGGGGCGGCGTGTCTCGGTGGCGGGTTTGGTGATTTGCCGCCAGCGGCCAGGCAGTGCCAAGGGGGTTGTGTTCCTGACGCTGGAAGATGAAACCGGCAATGGCAATATGGTGGTTTGGCCAGACAGGTTCGAGCGGTTTCGCCGCGTGGTGATTGGCGCGCGCCTGATCCGCATCGAGGGGCGGGTGCAACGCAATGGCATTGTGGTGCATTTGGTGGCCGAACACGTCAGCGATATGTCGGATGATTTGGTGCAGCTAATGCACCATCAAGGCCTCGATAGCCCAGCCGATTTGCCGAAACCGCTGCGCTCGAAAAGCCAAACAGGCAGGCGAACGCCAAGAGAAATGGCGTGGAAAGGGATTTCCTAAATCAGAGAAAGCCTATTCGGCGGCCTGCTTTTCGGCCGCCATTTCCGCCAGATATTTTTCCGCTTCCAGCGCTGCCATGCAGCCCATGCCTGCCGCCGTTACGGCTTGGCGGTAAATATCATCGCTCACATCGCCAGCCGCATAGACGCCCTGAATGGAGGTCGCAGTGCTGTCGGGCGTGGTGATTAAATAGCCACCCGCTTTGGTTTCCAGCTGGTCGGCAAATAATTCGGTCGAGGGCGCATGGCCAATGGCGATGAACACACCATCGGCATCTACCTCATGCGTGTCGCCGGTTTTGGTGTTTTTAATCCGCGCGCCCGTGACGCCCAATGGGTCTTCGTCGCCCAGAATTTCATCGATGGCACTATCCCAAAGCACATTGACTTTCTCATGCGACAGCAGACGGTTTTCGAGAATTTTCTCACAGCGCAGAGCATCGCGCCGATGCACGAGGGTTACTTGCGAGGCAAAATTGGTCAGGAATAAAGCTTCCTCCACGGCCGTATTGCCGCCGCCGACGACCAGCACTTTTTTGTTGCGATAGAAAAACCCATCGCAGGTGGCGCAGGCCGAGACGCCAAAGCCTTGAAACTTATCTTCCGATGGCAGCCCCAACCATTTGGCTTGCGCGCCCGTGGCAATCACCACGGCATCGGCGGTAAACACCGCGCCGCTATCGCCCTTGGCGGTAAAGGGGCGTTTGGATAAATCCACTTCGGTGATGATGTCGGAGACGATATCGGTGCCGACATTGGCGGCTTGCGCTTCCATTTGTTCCATCAGCCAAGGGCCTTGCACGGCCTCGGCGAAGCCCGGATAATTTTCCACTTCGGTGGTAATGGTCAGCTGACCGCCAGGCTGAATGCCGCGCACCAAAACCGGTTCCAACATGGCTCGCGCGGCATATACGGCTGCCGTATAGCCAGCAGGGCCAGAGCCAATAATGAGCAGTTTCGTGTGTTTTACAGGTGCGGTCATAACTCTCTCCGAATGTGATGACCCTAATTTAAGAATGATTCCGCAAAACCCAAGAGGCCAAGCGACGCCAGCAGAGGTTATTTACAGGTTATGCAGAGGTTTTTTAAGACAGCGATTTCAGGTGGCGTGCATAGGCTTCGGCGATGGCTTGGCCAATCTCTGGCGTGGCGTTTTGGCTTTGCACCGGCCAAGCCTCCAGCGCATCGGTGAAGGGGCGCACAAAATCGGCGGCTTGTATGGCGGTATGGAAGCGGCAGAATTTGGCCGAGCCGCCCTTCAAGCCAAACACTTGCACCGGCACGCCAGGCAGGCAGGCTTCGCCGACCATATTGACGCTATCGGCGGTGACGATAATTTGTTCGGCCAGCCCCAAGAGCGCGCGATAGGGATTGGCGCCTTCGTTATCCCATAAAAAATAACGCCCCTCGGGGAGCTTCTGGCGCAGCAGCGCGGCATAGGTATCGGGCGAGCGGCGCGATAAAGTGATCAGCAAATGGTGGCCTTGCTGGGCTAAATTCGCCAGCCCATCGGCCAGCGCACGCATCTCCTCGGGGCCGAAAGGATACACCGCATTGGGCCCGCCAATCAGAACACTGACCAATTTTCCGCTCAGCGCTCTCGGCACCAATCGATCGCGAAACGCATCGGCCGCTTTTTCGAGGTCGGGCTGGCGCATGGCGTGGGGTGATAGCAGGGTTTGGCGCACATTGGCGCCACGGATTTGGTCGTGGGCGGGCGTCCAAACGAAGTCAAAATGAGCCGGATGAATCAGCGGATTTTGCAAAAACACGGTAAACACTCGCTGCCCCGAAGCGCGCTTGATATAGCGCGCATGCGGCACGGCTTGGCGCGCGCTGGCAATCACCATATCGGGGAAAGGCGGGGCGATAGCGCCATCGGCTTTGGCGGCAATCTCGGCCAAACGATAGGGCGCGAGCCATTTCCAGGGCGCGCGCAAATTCGTGGAAACGCTGCGATAAGTGCCGCCAAGGGCTTGCGCCACGCCCTCGACCAGCACCTCATTGCCACGTCTTCCGCCGGTTATACCCCAAATATTCATCGCGCTCATTTCAGTGACTATTCATTTATTACAAAATTCGGTATTATTATTACTCTGCGAAAGCGTTTCAGGAAACGAAAAACTCTTATGAAGAAGCCAAGATTAGACCAAATCGATTTGAACATCCTAGAGGTTTTACAGGCCAATGGGCGAATTACCAATGTCGAGCTGGCCAAACAAGTCGGCATTTCGGCGCCGCCTTGCCTGCGTCGGGTTCGGGCTTTGGAAGATGCGGGCTTCATCAAAGGTTATCGCGCGCGCGTCGATGCCAATATGCTGGGCTTGGGCGTCACGGTGTTTGCCATGGTCGGGCTGGAAAGTCAGGCGGAAGTCGATTTGCAACGTTTCGAAGCGCGCGTCAGCGAATGGCCAGAAGTTTTGGAATGCCATATGCTGAACGGCGAAATTGATTTCATCTTAAAATGCGTCGCCACCGATTTGGAGAGCTTTCAAGACTTCCTCACGCAAAAGCTGACCTCGGCGCCCAATGTCGCCAATGTGCGCACCTCGCTGACCATCCGCCGCTCGAAGGGCGATGTCAGCCTGCCGCTTAGCCATATTAAGTAGGTTGATTAGATAAATTTAACGCCCAAGACTTCGTAAGACTTGCCGCCGCCCGGGGTGTTCACTTCCACGCTATCGCCGACTTCTTTGCCGATGAGGGCGCGCGCGATGGGCGACGATATGGAAATTTTGCCTTCTTCGACATTGGCTTCGAAATCGCCAACAATCTGATAGGTTTTTTCTTCTTCCGTGTCCTCATCGACCAGATGCACGGTACCGCCAAATTTCACCGTATTGCCGCTCATGGCGCTGACATCGATGACATCGGCGAGATTGATCATCTCTTCGAGTTCCATCAGACGGCCTTCATTATGGCTCTGCTGTTCTTTGGCGGCGTGATATTCGGCATTTTCAGACAAGTCGCCATGGGCGCGCGCTTCGGCAATCGCTTTGATGATGCGATGGCGCTCGGGGCCTTTGAGGCGTTTTAGCTCTAGGTCTAAGGCCTCATAGCCGCCAGCTGTCATTGGCACTTTATCCATAGTCTCTCTCCCGCGCCAATCGCAGATGGCGAAAGGCGGTTGTATCTTAAAATCTTAACTACCAAATTGTTTCACAAATTCTGGGCAAATGCCAAGTTTTTTGAAAGCTAATTTTTGGCCGCGCGTCGGGCGCCATAGTCTTGCAGACTGGTAACGCTCAAGTCATGGTCGCGCAAAGCGGCAATGGCGGCCACCGCCGCTTCGGCACCCGCCAAAGTGGTGTAATAGGGAATTTTCATCTCCAAAGCGGTGCGTCGAATGGATTTACTATCGGCCAAAGACTGCTCGCCCTCGGTGGTGTTGACCACCAATTGCACGGCGTCATTTTTCATTGCATCGACGATATGCGGGCGGCCTTCCATGACTTTGTTAATCGGCTCGACGACCACGCCATTATCGCTCAAAAAGCTGGCTGTGCCGCGTGTGGCAATCAGTTGGAAGCCCAATTCGGTCAGGCGTTTGGCGGGGGCAATGGCGCGCTGTTTGTCGTTTTCGCGCACCGAGAGGAACACCGTTCCGCCATCTGGCAAATGCGTGCTGCTGCCCAATTGGCTTTTCGCAAAAGCCGTCGCGAAATCCATATCCAGCCCCATAACTTCGCCGGTGGAGCGCATCTCTGGCCCCAAAACCGTATCGACGCCGGGGAAGCGCGCGAAAGGAAACACGCTCTCTTTCACCGCAATATGGTCATACTCCAGCGTGGTCAAATTGAACTCAGAAAGCTTGGCGCCCGCCATCAGGCGGACGGCGATATTGGCAATCGGCTGACCCAATACTTTGGCCACAAAGGGCACGGTGCGGCTGGCACGAGGGTTAACTTCAATGACGAAAATATCTTCGCCTTGCACGGCGAACTGCACGTTCATCAAGCCGACGACATTCAGCGCTTTGGCCATTTCGGTGGCTTGGCGTTCCAGCTCGGCGATAATCGGTTTGGCCAGACTATGCGGCGGCATCGAACACGCACTATCGCCCGAATGCACACCCGCTTCTTCGATATGTTCCAGAATGCCCGAGACAAAAACATCCGTGCCATCGCTCAACACATCGACATCCAATTCGGTCGCATCGCGCAAATAGCCGTCGATTAAAACCGGACTATCGCCAGAGACCACCACGGCTTCGCGCATATAGCGCTCGAGCTGGGTGTCATTGCTAACGATTTCCATAGCCCGTCCGCCCAACACATAAGACGGGCGAATGACGACGGGAAAGCCAATGTCGGCGGCAATCGAGCGCGCCTGTTCGGCCGAGCGGGCAATGCCGTTCGGGGGTTGGCGCAAGTTCAAACGCTCCAGTAAATCCTTAAAGCGGTCGCGGTCTTCGGCCAAATCGATGGCGTCGGGGTCCGTGCCTAAAATTGGGACTCCCGCTTTTTCGAGCGCTTGCGAGAGTTTCAACGGGGTCTGTCCACCAAATTGCACAATCACGCCGGCCAAAGTGCCAGCCTGCATTTCACAATGCAGCAATTCCAGCACATCTTCTTGGGTTAGCGGCTCAAAATACAATCGGTCGGAGGTATCATAATCGGTCGATACGGTTTCCGGATTGCAATTGACCATAATGCTTTCGATATCGGCATCTTCCAGCGCGAAAGCGGCATGGCAGCAGCAATAATCGAACTCAATGCCTTGGCCAATACGGTTCGGGCCACCGCCCAGAATAACCGCTTTTTTGCGCCCACTTGGCAGGGCTTCGTTTTGCCCATCCAGCACGCAAGCCGGGTCATAGCTCGAATAAAGATAAGGCGTGCTGGCTCGAAATTCGGCCGCGCAGGTATCGATTTGGCGATAGTACGGCCGCACGCCCATATCGCGGCGTATTTGGCTCACGCTATTTTCGTCGCTATCGGTCAGCTCGCCAAGGCGGGCATCGGAAAAGCCCATGCCTTTGACCATCCGCATGGCCTCTTCATTGTCGGGCAAGCCGTGGGTGCTAACTTTGGCTTCCATATCGATCAGCTCGCCTAACTGCTCCATCACCCAAGGGTCGAAATGGGCAAGGTCGCAAACCTCTTTTTGCGACATGCCTTGGCGCAGCGCATGGGCGGCGATGAGCAAGCGGTCGGGCGTCGGCGTGGTCAGGGCGGCGCGCATATCGGCGACACCTTGCTCGGTCGACATATCGGGGGCGCCTTCAGGCGCGTTTAATCCGGTCAAGCCTGTCTCCAAAGAGCGCAGCGCTTTTTGCAAACTCTCTTTAAAGTTGCGGCCAATGGCCATGGCTTCGCCAACCGATTTCATGGCGGTGGTGAGATACGGCTCGGCGCCTGGAAATTTTTCGAAAGCAAAGCGTGGAATTTTAGTGACCACATAATCAATGCTCGGCTCAAAGCTGGCAGGCGTGACGCCGGTGATGTCATTCATCAATTCATCGAGCGTATAGCCAACCGCCAATTTCGCCGCGATTTTAGCAATCGGGAAACCGGTGGCTTTCGAGGCCAAAGCCGAGGAGCGCGAAACCCGCGGGTTCATTTCGATGACCACCAAACGACCATCGGCTGGGTTCACAGCGAACTGCACGTTTGAGCCGCCTGTCTCGACGCCGACTTCGCGCAAGACCTCAATCGAGGCGTTGCGCATAATCTGATATTCACGGTCGGTCAGGGTCAGGGCAGGGGCAACGGTGATGCTGTCGCCTGTGTGAACGCCCATCGGGTCGATGTTTTCAATCGAGCAAATGATGATGCAATTGTCGGCGGTGTCACGCACCACTTCCATCTCATATTCTTTCCAGCCCAACACGCTTTCTTCGATTAGCACTTCGGTAACCGGCGAGGCATCCAAGCCGCCTTCGACGATTTGCAGAAACTCTTCTTTATTATAAGCAATGCCGCCGCCGGTGCCGCCCATGGTAAAGCTTGGGCGGATGATGGTCGGCAGGCCAACTTTTTCAAGGGCCGCCAGCGCCTCTTCCACCGTATGCGCCACATCGGAGCGCGGGCTTTCGAGGCCAATTTTATCCATCGCTTGGCGGAACAATTGCCGGTCTTCGGCTTTGTTAATGGCTTCCAAATCGGCGCCGATGAGTTGCGCGCCAAATTTTTCTATCGTGCCATCTTCCGATAAAGCAATGGCGGTGTTGAGCGCGGTCTGTCCGCCCATCGTGGGCAGCACGGCGTCGGGGCGCTCTTTCTCGATAATCTTGGCGACCAGCTCGGGCGTAATCGGCTCGATGTAGGTGGCATCAGCCAGCTCGGGGTCGGTCATAATCGTGGCGGGGTTCGAGTTCACCAGAATAACGCGGTAACCCTCTTCGCGCAGCGCCTTGCAGGCTTGCGTGCCAGAATAGTCAAACTCGCAAGCTTGGCCGATAACAATCGGGCCCGCGCCAATAATCAGAATGCTTTTTATGTCTGTACGTTTTGGCATTACGCGTCTCCTGCTGGGCTAGTCATGGAGGCCACAAAGCGGTCAAAAAGATAATGGCTGTCTTGCGGCCCGGGCGAGGCCTCGGGGTGATATTGCACCGAGAACACCGGCGCGCCTTTCAGCGCAATGCCACAATTGGTTTGGTCAAACAGACTGACGTGGGTTTCTTCGACGCCGTCTGGAAGGCTATCGCGGTCGACGGTAAAGCCGTGGTTCATCGAAGTGATTTCGACTTTGCCCGTGGTTAAATCTTTCACCGGATGATTGGCGCCATGATGGCCTTGTTTCATCTTTACGGTTTTGGCGCCGAGCGCGCGCGCCAGCATTTGGTGGCCTAAGCAAATGCCAAACACGGGTTTGCCGCTGGCGACGAGTTTTTCAATTTCCGCCACCGCATATTCACCCGTTGCGGCCGGGTCGCCGGGGCCATTGGACAAAAAGATGCCATCTGGGTTTTGCGCCAAAATCTCTTGCGCTGAGGCCGATGCGCTTACCACCGAGACGCGGCAGCCAGCTTGCGCCAAGCAGCGTAGAATGTTTTTCTTCACGCCATAATCCAGCGCCACAACATGGGGCATGTCTTCGACTTTGGGGTCGTTTTCGCTGAAGCCTTGGTTCCATGCCCAACGCGTTTGGTTCCACGCATAGGCGGTTTTGCTGGTCACCTCGGCGGCCAAATCGGCGCCCTCCAGACCGGAAAATCCATCCAGCTCGGCTTGCAGCGCGGGGATATCAAACACCCCGTTCGGGTCATGCGCCAATATGGCATTGAACATGCCATGGTCGCGAATATGTGCCGTAAGGGTGCGCGTGTCCAAGCCGCTTATGCCGATAAGGCCCTTGGCGATGAGCCAATCGTTCAAGTGCATCGTGTTGCGATAATTAGACGGTTGGGTGATGGCCTCGCGGATAATCAACCCATTGGCCGCGCGCTCAACGTCTGGATTGGAGGTCTCGCCATCTTCGTCATTGGTGCCGACATTGCCGATATGGGGAAAGGTAAAGGTCACGATTTGCTGATTGTAAGACGGGTCGGTAAGGATTTCCTGATAGCCCGTCATGGCCGTGTTGAAGCAAACCTCGCCGATTGTATGTCCCGTGGCGCCAAGCCCGTAGCCATAAAAGGCCTCGCCATTGGCGGTGAGCAGCAGGGCGGTTTTTTTGGCTGGCTGCCAAGTAGATGTGTCGGCACTCATGTGAGGGCTCCCCATAGGTTGCTTGTTGAACGATTTGCCAGCCCGCGAAGCGGCGACAAAACGCAATTATTGAATTTGGAAAAACGCAAAAAAAAGGCCTCTGCCGCTGGTGCGACCGAGGCGTGAACGATGCTGAGAACCCTCATAAAAACCCTATTTTCTGCGTGAGCCAAATTGACGGGAAACTATATAAAGGGGGGCTTCGCGTCAAGCTATCTTATATCGATTCTTGTGGGCTAAAAATCGCATAGAAAACAATGGTTTAAACGGTTTTTGTCAACCCAAACGCCCTTGTCATAAGCGCCCGTGCGATTCCTCTGGGGGTCGGAAGCATATCGTCAATTGGCGATTCTGGCGCCGCGCGTGCAAGCTGATTTGAAGCCGTGCTTTTGAATCATTCCTTTGTGTCATTGCCCCTTTGAGTCATTGCCAAAGTCCGTGCTTTGGCATATATCAAGCTTTCGCTGACACAAAATCCGTTTTGGAGGGTCAGGGAACAAATGATTTTCAAGGAGTTTGACCATGCAAGAGCGGTTCACAGAAGCGCTGAAGACAGCGGTTAAGGCCCAAGACAAAATTCGTGTCCCGACGTTACGCCTCATTCTGGCGGCGATTAAAGACCGAGATATTGCCGCGCGCAGCGCCGATAATGGCGATGGCGTCAGCGATGGCCAGATTTTAGAAATTCTTGCCAAAATGGTAAAGCAACGCCAAGAGGCCGCCACCACTTATGAAGAGGCGGGGCGGTTAGAATTGGCCGAGCAAGAGCGCGCCGAGATACTCGTCATTGAAGATTTCCTGCCGGCGCAACTCAGCGACGAAGACGTTGCCAGCGCGGTGGATGCCGCCTGCGAGCAAGTCGGGGCGCAATCGCTCAAAGACATGGGCAAAGTCATGGGCGAATTGAAAGGCAAATATGCCGGACAAATGGACTTTGGCAAAGCTGGCGGATTGGTCAAACAACGCCTCAGCTAATCGCAAGATTTGGTTTCATTCACAAGAAATATGCTGTTTGCGAGGCTTGCACGCATTATCGCCATGGCGGCACAGCCAATAGTTGCGTAAAATAGGGTCATGGCGTTTCCCCAAACCTTTCTCGAAGAAATTAGAAATCGGATTTCCGTATCCGATGTGGTCGGTCGCAAAGTAAAGCTGCAACGCCGAGGCCGAGAATTTGTCGGGCTCAGCCCGTTTAAGCCAGAAAAAACCCCGTCCTTCACGGTCAATGACGACAAGCAATTTTACCACTGCTTCTCGACCGGCAATCACGGCTCGGTGTTTGACTTTGTTATGGAGACCGAGGGCTTAAGCTTTCCAGAGGCGGTGGAGCGTCTGGCCAGCGAGGCGGGTATGCAAATGCCCGAGCGCGACCCGCAAGATGCCGTGCGCGCGGTCAATCAAGCCAGCCTATTGGATGTCACCGAGGCTTCGGCCAAATGGTTTGAGGCGCAACTCAAAACGCCAGCCGCCGCCGGGGCGCGCGCCTATCTAGAAAAACGCGGCGTCACCCAAGAGATGATAAGCCGCTTTCGCATTGGCTTTGGCCCCAGCTCGCGCACCGCTTTGGTGGAGCATTTGAGCGCGCGCGATATGGGGCTAGATAAGGTTGTCGAAGCCGGCATGGCGATTAAGCCGGACGATAATAAAGCCCCTTACGACCGTTTCCGCGACCGGATTATTTTCCCGATTGGCGATGCGCGGGGCCGCGTGATTGCCTTTGGGGGGCGCGCGATGAGTGCGGACGCCAAGGCCAAATATCTCAATTCACCCGAGACCCCGCTGTTTCATAAAAGCCGCGTTCTGTATAATTTCTCGGGCGCGCGCCAAGCCGCCTATGACACCAATAGCGTGCTTATCTCGGAAGGCTATATGGATGTCGTGGGCATGTCGCGGGCGGGCATAAATAATGCGGTGGCGGGGCTTGGCACGGCGATTACCGAAGAGCAAATCGGCCTCGCGTGGCGCATGGCGCCCGAGCCGATTTTATGTCTCGATGGCGATGCGGCGGGTTTGCGCGCCGCTTACCGCGCGATTGACCGCGCTTTGCCTTTGTTGAAGCCTGGTTATTCTTTGCGCTTTGCCATTTTGCCGCCTGGCAAAGACCCTGATGATGTGGTGCGCGATGGCGGCGCGGAAGCCATGCAAGCGCTTTTGGGCAAAGCCATGAGCCTGATTGATTTAATGTGGGAGCGCGAAATAGAAGCCGCCCCTTGGGACACGCCCGAGCGCGCGGCGGCGCTAAAAAAACGCCTGCGCGAGGCGACGGCGCGCGTCGGTGACACCGATGTGCGCGCCCTTTATGGCCAAGACATTAAAGCGCGGCTGGATAAATTATTGGGCGAGCAGGGCATGCCTTACCAGAACAGGGAGCAAAACCGAGGCGGGGCGCGCGCCAATCAAAGCCCGAGGTTTCGCTCGCAACCGACATCGGAGGCGCGCCGATCCGCCATCTCGACGGGGGCGACCGATTGGTCGAACCGCGAGGCCTTGATTGTGCTTTGCGTGCTGCACCATCCTGCGGTTTTGGTGCGCGAGCGCGACCGCTTCGAGACGATTGAAATACAAACCCCCGCTTTGGACGGCTTGCGCTTTGCCATGCTGGATTATTTCGATGACTTGGAGGCATCTTCCGAGACCGATGCGGGGCTTGACAATGGCGCGCTCACAAGGCATTTGATAGGCAAGGGAAAGCAGGAAATTTGCGAGCGGTTGGTAAACATGCCAGAAGCTCGGCTTATGAGTTTTGCGCGCAAGGAAAGTGATCTGGAAGACGTTTTGGCGGGCTGGCTTGAAGTGACCCGCAATCACCATAAATTACTGACATTAACGACCGAACAAAAATCGGTTGAGGCAGAACTTGAGATTGAGCTAGCGCGGGATGGAACTCAAAACGCGCTGGAACGCCTATTGGCGATAAAGAACGAAATTGCGGCGCAAAACTCATAAGCCGAGCTTCTGGCATGTTTACCAA
>JAQWIP010000027.1 GCA_029248825.1 Alphaproteobacteria bacterium
ATGTATCGCGAAAGGGCATGCTCTCTCCTACGAGTTCGGGGGGATGAAAAGGGGGCTGAAAGGGGGAGTGAAAAAAGGTAAAATCTTGGTTTCCAAAGCGCGCGCATCGAGCGGGCCCACGTGGCGATAAACAACGCGGCCTTGGCCATCCAAAACAAATGTTTCCGGCACACCATAGACGCCCAAATCCAATGCCACGCGCCCATTGGTGTCGGCGCCAATGGCGACATAGGGATTGCCCAAACGGCCTAAAAATCTTTGCGCGGCGGCCGGATTATCTTTGTAATTCAGCCCAAAAATCGGCACGCCTTGAGCGGCCAATTGCATCAGCGCGGGATGCTCGTCGCGGCACGGGCCGCACCAGCTCGCCCAAATATTCATCAAAACCGGACGCCCTTGCGCCAAATCGGCACTCGAAAACCCATCCCCTTGGCCGAGGCCAGGCAGTGAAAACGCGGGCAGGTTTTTGCCCTCATAGGCCGAAGGCAATCGCGACGGATCGCCCAAAAACAGACCGGCAAAAAACACCACGGCCAATCCCAAAGCGACCGCCAAAGGCGCAAACCGCCATAGCGAGGGGGGCGCGCTTTGGGTCATTGGCTGGCCGCAAGCTCGGCTTTCGCTTTGCGCCATTGCGCAAAACTACTCGCGATGAGCCAAGCCAAAGGCAAAAACGTCGCGCCATAACTTGCATATATATAAGTGTCATACATAGAAGCGGCCTCTCTAGTTTGCGCTCATGCGGCGAACCCGCAATTTTTGTCGCAAGATTTCCATCTGCATCCGCGTCAGCGTCAGGGCGAGAAACAGCGCCAGAAACGCTGCGCCCATAATCAGCAAAGGATATAGAAAATCCGCGTGCAAAGCAGGCCGCGCCAAACGCGACACACTGGCTGGCTGATGCAAAGTGTTCCACCAATCGACGGAAAATTTTACAATCGGCACATTGATAAACCCAACAATCGCCAAAAGCGCTGCCGTGCGCGCGGCGCGGGTTGGCTCCTCAATGGCCTGCCAAATGGCGATATAGCCGAGGTAAACAAAAAGCAGCACCAACATAGACGTCAGCCGCGCATCCCAGACCCACCACGTGCCCCACATGGGTTGCCCCCAAAGGCTGCCCGTCACCAAAGCGATGAGCGTGAATGCGGCGCCCACAGGGGCGGCAGCGCGCGCCGCGACATGACCCAAGGGATGGCGAAAAATAAGCGCCGTGACGCTGGCGAAGAAAATAAAACTATAGCCAAATAAAGCCATCCAAGCGGCTGGCACATGGACGAACATAATTTTCACCGTCTCGCCTTGCTGATAATCCTCTGGCACATGCCAGGCGCGAAACAGCCCATAGGCCAAAAGCGCCGATGCCAAGATCCATAGCGGCGCATGCAGGCGCGCCGCCAGTTTCATAAACCGTGTGGGATTGGCATAAAACGCCGAGATATTTTCAAGTGCCTTTAGCATAGTCTCTCTTATAGCGGGTTCTGCGCTAGCGCACAGCGTTGCGTAACGCCGCAGCTATCGCGACGGGGGCGGCCAATAGGCTGGCGAGGCTCAATAGAGCTAAAATTGCCAGCCGCGTCTCGTCTATCTCGCCTGCCAAAGCTTGTTGGCTGGCACCTGCGCCAAAAATCATCACCGGCACATAAAACGGCAGGCTCAGCAAAACCGTCAGCAAGCCCCCACGGCGAACGCTCACCGCCAGACTTGCGCCAATGCCGCCCAATAAAACCAACGCCGGACTGCCCGCCAACATGGCCAGCAAAAGCATCGGCAAATGAGCCGGCGCCAGATTTAACAAAAGCCCCGCCAAAGGCACCGCCAAAAGCAATGGCAGAACCAGCGCCATATAATGACCCAGCAATTTGCCCAGCACGACCAACTCAAGCGGCAAAGGCATAAGCATCATTTGGTCGAGCGAGCCGTCTTCATAGTCGGCCTGAAACAGCCGATCGAGCGAGGTCAAAAGCGCCATGATAAGCACCACCCATAAAAGCCCCGGCGCCAGCGCTTGCAAGAGCGCCAATTCTGGCCCCAAACCAAATGGCATGAGGGTGACGCCGATAAATAAGAAGGCGACAGCCAAAGTCGTATGTCCACCGCGCCACGCCAAAACCATATGCTGGCGGCAAATCGCCCAAAACACGCTCATGCGGGCGCCCCCAAAACGATTTCTTTGGTGGCAAAAGCCAGAGGCATATGGCTGGAGGCCACAATCAGGCCGCCAGCCGCCAAATGCGCGCCTGCCAGCGTGTCGATGAGCTCTTGCCCCGCCGTATCGAGCGCCGTCATCGGCTCGTCGAGCAACCAAAGGGGGCGCGGCGCGAGGCATAATTTGGCCAGCGCAAGGCGGCGTCTTTGCCCCGCCGATAAATCGGCAACCTTTTGCCAAGCGCGGTTTTGTAAGCCCAAAAGCGGCAATAAATCTGTCGTCGTATCCGGTGCGCCCCAAAGCGCTGCGTCCAAAGCCAGCGTCTCACCGACGCTGAGCGCGTTTTTTAAACCATCCGCATGGCCGATAAAATGCACCGCATTCGGCGGCGTATCGCCAAAGGAAATCGTGCCTGCGGCCAGCGGAAGAAAACCCGCAATTTGGCGCAATAAAGAAGTTTTGCCGCTGCCATTGGCACCATAAAGCGCCAGCGCCTCGCCCGCCTTTAGGGTTTGCGAAACCCCCTCAAACAGCAGCCTTAGCCCACGCGAACACGCCAGACTTTCCAGCTTCAAAAAAGCCGGTTCTGGGTAAGCATTTGGCAGAAAAAATTTTTGCGGCTTCGCCATAGTATTTTCGGTCATACTTCTTTATAACGCAGATGCCTGCCGAAGAGAGCAGGGTTTACTTTTTGAGACTATTGCAGGAGCGCGACCTATGCCACAAGGAAAAAAGGCACAAGCCAAAAAGCCACAAGTGAAATCAGTCAAAAACACCGAACAGCATCCGGATAGTTTTAAATCCCGCAAAGTGCTGAAAGTTGGCAATAAGTCCTACGTTTATTTCAGCCTGAAAGCGGCCGAAAAAAATGGCTTGAAGGGCATTTCCAAACTCCCGAATTCGATGAAAGTTCTGCTGGAAAACCTGTTGCGCCATGAAGACGGTCGCACGGTGAACGCAGACGACATCAAGGCCGTGCAGCAATGGATGACCAAACGCAAATCAACCCGTGAGATTGCCTATCGTCCCGCCCGCGTGTTGATGCAAGACTTTACCGGCGTTCCCGCCGTTGTCGATTTGGCAACCATGCGCAACGCCATGCAAGAAATGGGCGGCAACGCCAAAAAGATTAACCCGCTGACCCCCGTCGATTTGGTCATTGACCATTCGGTCATGGTCGATACGTTCGGCAATAATGGCGCGTTGAAAACCAATGTGGATTTGGAATATTCGCGCAATGGCGAACGCTATGAGTTCCTACGTTGGGGCAGCCAAGCGTTTGAAAACTTCCGCGTGGTACCGCCCGGAATGGGCATTTGCCACCAAGTGAACCTCGAGCATTTGGCTCAAACCGTATGGACCAAACGCGAGCGCGTGAACGGAAAATCGGTTGAAGTGGCCTATCCAGATACGCTAGTTGGCACCGATAGCCACACCACGATGGTCAACGGCATGGCCGTTCTTGGCTGGGGTGTGGGCGGCATTGAAGCGGAGGCGGCCATGCTCGGCCAGCCCGTTACCATGTTGTTGCCAGAAGTGGTTGGCTTCAAGCTGACCGGAAAAGTGCCAGAAGGCGCCACCGCCACGGATTTGGTTTTGACCATTGTGGAAATGCTGCGCCAAAAAGGTGTGGTTGGTAAATTCGTCGAATTTTATGGCCCAGGCCTCGAAAGCCTCTCGCTGGAAGACCAAGCCACGATCGCCAATATGGCGCCCGAATATGGCGCCACCTGCGGCTTCTTCCCGGTCGATAAAGACACGCTGGCTTACTTAAAAGCCACAGGCCGCAAGAAAGCCCGCATCGATTTGGTAGAGAAATATTCCAAAGCCCAAGGCATGTTCCGCACCAAAGCTTCGGCTGACCCTGTGTTTACCTCGACCCTTGATTTGGATTTGAAAACCGTGCGCCCAAGTCTGGCTGGCCCGAAACGCCCGCAAGACCGCGTGCTTTTGGAAGACATGGTCGGCGGCTTTAAAACCGCGCTGAAAGACCAAGGCGTGAGCGTCAAGGCTTCGGCCAAACGCGTGCCCGTGAAAGGCGCCAAACACGACCTCGGCAATGGCGATGTGGTGATTGCCGCGATTACCTCTTGCACCAATACCTCCAACCCAAGCGTTATGCTGGGCGCGGGTCTGGTGGCACGCAATGCCGCCAAATTGGGCTTGAGCGTCAAACCATGGGTGAAAACCTCGCTGGCACCTGGCAGCCAAGTGGTAACCGAATATTTGAAAAAAGCCGGCCTGCAAAAAGACCTCAATAAATTGGGGTTCAACCTCGTCGGATATGGTTGCACCACATGTATCGGCAACTCGGGCCCACTTGCCCCCGCCATCTCGGAAGCGGTTGCCAAAAACGATTTGGTTGTGACTTCCGTGCTGTCTGGTAACCGTAACTTCGAAGGCCGTGTGAGCCCCGATGTGCGTGCCAATTATCTAGCTTCGCCCATGCTGGTTGTGGCCTATGCCATTGCCGGTTCGGTGAATGTGAACTTGGCAACAGAGCCGCTCGGCATGGATAAAAAAGGCAATCCGGTTTATCTGAAAGATATCTGGCCTAGCAATAAAGAGATTTCTGAGACGGTTCGCTCTTGCGTGACGCCGGCCATGTTCCGCGAGCGTTATGCCGATGTGTTCAAAGGCGATACGGCTTGGCGCAAAGTGAAATCGCAATCGGGTCAGACGTTCGATTGGAATAAAAAATCGACTTACGTCCAGCGTCCAACTTTCTTTGACGGTCTGACCACCGAAGCCGTGGCCACCGATGGCAAAGGCGCGAGCATTGAAGATGCGCGCATCTTGGCGCTCTTGGGCGACAGTATTACGACTGACCATATTTCCCCTGCTGGCTCCATCAAAGCCGATAGCCCAGCGGGTAAATATCTCAGCAAAAATAAAGTGAAGCCTTTGGATTATAATTCCTATGGCTCGCGCCGTGGCAACCATGAGATTATGATGCGCGGCACTTTTGCCAATATTCGCATTCGCAACCAAATGGCCCCCGGCACAGAAGGCGGCGTCACCAAACATCAGCCGTCTGGCAAAACCATGGCGATTTATGATGCGGCCGTCGAATATGCCAAGAAGAAAACCCCTCTGGTGGTTTTCGCCGGCAAAGAATACGGCACTGGCTCCAGCCGCGACTGGGCCGCCAAAGGCACGCGCCTGCTTGGCGTGCAAGCCGTGGTGGCCGAGAGCTTTGAGCGTATTCACCGCTCGAACTTGGTCGGTATGGGCGTCGCTCCTTTGCAATTCATCGGCAAAGACAGCTGGGCCAGCTTGAAACTAAACGGCACAGAAACCATCAGCATTGAAGGCTTGGGCGGCAAAATTCGCCCGCGCGCCAAATATGACATGGTGATTACCGATGCCAAGGGCAAGAAACGCACCGTGAAACTGCAAAGCCGTATCGATACAGCCGATGAGGTGGATTACTACCTCAATGGCGGTATTCTCCAATATGTGCTGCGCTCGCTGGCCGCTTAAAGCAAAAGCTGGAAAGGCCGACCTTAACGGCCTTCCAGCATCGCTTGGCTTGGCAATAAAATCGGGGCGCGATCGGCGCTAAAGCGCAACGCCCACCCTTTGTAACGCGCATTAATATCAGCGGCCAGAGAACGAACTTCGTCTCTGGCCGTTTTAGTTTGTCCAGAAACCCGCGCCACGCTGGCCGAAAGGCGCGACCAGATAACCGTCGCCGCCCCTAAGTTTTCATAGGTAATCACCAAGCCATTGGCATAGCGCAAGACCATCGGCTGGGCGCTGGCAAAATTAATCGCATCTGCGGTGGTAACATCATCGGGTTGCAAGGCGGTAAAGTCAGCCAGCCATTTGTCGCCGCCGCCCATCGACCAAGCGCTCGGGGTTACGCGCAGCAATTTAAATTTCTGCCCGCCTTTATTAAAAGACACGCTTTTTAAATCGGCGAGCGCATGGCGCGGCAGGGCGCGGTCGAGCCAAGCGGCCACATTAGGATTGCGAGGCAAACGCCCTCGCGCCAGCCAAGTTTGGTCGTCGCCCTCTTGGCGCGCATAGAATTGGCGCAATTCGGGGCCATAGGTTTTCACATCTTGTTTGGCTTCTGCTTCGCTTTCTTGCTCATTGCCGAGCAACAGACTGGTCAGCACGGTGTCATCGGCTCGGCGCACTTTAAAGCGCATGGCGCGGCCTAGGTTTTCCGGCACGACGAGGCCGAGCGCGCGGTGCCATTCTGGCTTTTGCGTGCGCGCCTCCAGCGCTTTTAAATCGGCCAGAGCCAGAAGCGTTTCGGTAACCAATTCCTGATTGGCCGGATAGCCATTGCGTTCGGGCAGAACCCATTGGCCGTTTTGCAGCTCAATGCGAATGCCGCGCGTGCCAGAAATGCCGGCCGCGAAAGTCATCTCGAGTTGGGTCGCCTCACCAAACGTTTCGGCATAATCAGCCAGCAAAACTTCTGGCGGTTTCACATCATTGACTTTTCTATCGGTCAGACCGGCGAAAACAGCCAAGCCGAGACTGGTGGCCGTTATGACCAGCAGCGGGCGCATCATCCGCAAAACATCCATCACGCGGCTCCTTGTTTTTCGACAATCAGCCCGCCGGCTTTTTGCGTCGCCAGCCGGCGCCGACGCTGGCGATAGGCCAGCCCAAGCGCGCCCAAGCCAACCAAGAGCGGCACGGCAATAATATTGACCCATGTCACCCAGCTTTCCAGCACTTCAATATCGCGCCGCAAGTCGCCTTGCACCCGGCGCAAGCTTTTGCGCGCCGACAGTAATTCCGCGCGATGGGTTTTGGCCGCGGCTTGCGCATCGCCCAAAGTGGCGCCACTGCGCTCCAATTGGTCGAGTTCTTTTTGCGCCGCCTCAATGCGTGCGATGAGATTTTCTTCCTCGTCCAAATAGGTCTTCTCGGCGGCGCGGCGCAAATCTTCTACCCGCGTGAACGGACGCGCCACGCGTTCGCGACCGCGCAGCGAAATCAGGTCGTCCGAGCCCATGAGGTTTTCCACCGCATTGAGCAAAAACTTACCATTGTCGGCAATCGGCACGCCAAAACGTTGGCCGAGATAATTTTGTTCCGACACCCAAAAGCGGTCGTCGAAGAAATCCGTATCGGCAAAGACGATAATATTGGCGGCATCATTTTGCGCCAGATGATCGCGCGCCTTGGCGCGCTCGCCCTTTTTATTATCCGTCTTCGGGGGAGGGCCATCGGGAAACGCGGTTCGCACTTGGCCAGATAGGCGCGCGGCAATCGTATAGGGCGCCTCGCCTTGCACGAAGCGGCGCTGCAAAGCATCGGGCGTGGGCGCGCTTAGCACATAGTCACGCGTCATCACGCCGGCTTCGTCGGACGAGCGCAGCAGGGGCACCATTTGGGTTGTGGCATTTGGCGTGGCGCGCAAAACCCCGACCGTGCCTAAGTTGAGGCGGTCGATATTTCCGGTGACGGGGTCATCGGCGTTCATTTCTTCGCTGCCATAGCCCATCCATAAAATATAATCGGTCAAGGTGCGGCGCGCATCGCGCCCTGCCGAGACGCGTTGGGCGCGTTTTCTATCCGCGAGAATAATATTGTCGTCCATCTCCACGCCCCATTGCTGCATCAGCCGTGGCAGATTGCTTTGTTCGGTATAGCCACGCAGCGGCTCGCCATTGGGGCCTGCGGTGAGGCTGACCTCGGATTGTGGGTCGACAAAGGCAATGACCCGCCCGCCGCGCATGACGAATTGGTCGATGGCATAGCTTTGCGAATCTGTGGGCGCGCGCGGATGCGCCAGCAAAAGCACATCGACGCGTTTTGGAATCTTAATCGTATCCAGCGCGATGAACTCAACCTCAAAGCGGTCGGTCAATTCGGCGTAAATCAGGAACGGCTGCGATTGTCCACGCATCGCCGCCATCATACCACCCGCGCCCGTATCGAGCGGCAGATTGGAAATAACGCCCAGCACGGGCTTCTTCGGCTGCGACAGATTATGGATGAGACGCGCCAAATCATATTCGAGATATTGCTGCCGCTCATCGGCGAAATACGGAATAATTTCCAGACTATCCACCCGATTGGTGCCGACGAGGCCGAAATAAATCACATCGCCATCTTGGATGGGGCGCGCCACCAAACCTAGCGCCACCGCTTGGTCTTCCTCTTCCGAGAATGGTTCCGGGTCGATAATTTCGAGCAGCAGAAGGCCCGGCGCATGGGTTGCCATTTCTTCCAGCATGTCGCGCACGCGCTGCGCAAAAATTTGCACTTTTGGTTGGTCGGCCGCGATGTCTTGCGAGTAATAAAACTTCAAAGTCACGGGCTCTTCCACGCGCTCGAGAATATTCAGCGTGCCTTGGCTCAGGGTGAATAGATTATTTTGCGTCAAATCGAGCCGCGCCGCGCGCAAGGTAAGATTTGAAAACACATTGAGGCTAACGAAAATCACCGCCAATAAAATCAGCGCCAATCCGTGCGGCGAGCGTTGGATAAACCGACCCACTATGCGCCCTCCCCTTTTTTCATGTCGACGACAATCACCGTCGCCGTCAAGAAGACCCCGATGAGCGTGGCAAAGAACATCACATCACGCGCGTCAATCACGCCCGTGGTAATGGCGCGAAAATGGGTCAGCAAAGAAAACGAAGCCAGCGTCTCAACCAAAGCTTGTGGCGCCCAGCTTTGAAACAGCTCCAACACCAAAGGCGCGCCCGAGACGGTGAATAAAAAACACGCCACGACCGAGATAACAAAAGCAATGACTTGGTTGCGCGTCAGCGCCGACAGGCAGGACCCAATGGCCAAATAGCCGCCCGCCAATAAAATGGAGCCGAGATAAGACGCCAAAATCACGCCATTGTCCGGCTCGCCCAAATAATTCACCGTGAGCCAAACAGGAAACGTCAGCAATAAGGCCAGCGTAGAAAAGCCGAGCGCGGCAAGATATTTGCCGACCACAATCGCCGATAAAGACACGGGCAAAGTCAGCAGTAATTCGATGGAGCCATTGCGCCGCTCCTCCGCCCAAAGGCGCATGGAGATGGCGGGCAGAAAAAACAAATACAGCCAAGGGTGAAACATAAAGAAACTGGTTAAGTCAGCCTGACCGATGGCGAAATAGGCGCCCAAATAAAACGTCGCCAAGCCATTGGCCAGTAAAAACACAATGATGAAAACAAAGGCCAAGGGCGTAGAAAAATAGCCCGCGAACTCGCGCCGTGTGATGGTGAGCAAAGCATTCATGCGCTTGTCTCCTCATAGCGCGGGGCGGGCGGGCGCGCCTTTCGGGTCAACTCGCCAAACACATCGTCGAGGCGTCCGGTCTCTAAGGCTAGTGCGCGTGGGGCGATGGCTTGCGCTGACATGCGCTCGCGAACTTGTGCCAAAAGCGCGCTCGGCTCTAGCCCATCGGAGGCGGCAAAAACATGCAAGCTGGTTTCATCGCCGCGCGTGGTGACTTCCATATGGATGCCCGCCAAATCGGCCAGCGCCTCGGCGGCTTTGGTTTTAAGCGCCGTATCTAAGGTCAGCGTTACGGCGCCATGATAGCGCGAGCGCGCCGCCAATTGGCTCGGCGTGCCTTCGGCAACAATCTCGCCACGGTCGATAATCATCGCTTGCGAGCAAATCGCATCGACCTCTTCGAGAATATGGGTCGAGATGACGATGGCCTTATGCTCCGACATTTCTTCAATGGCGCGGCGTACTTGAAACTTTTGATTGGGGTCGAGCCCATCGGTTGGCTCATCCATAATCAGCACATCGGGGTCATGGACAATCGCTTGCGCCAGCCCCACCCGACGGCGAAAGCCTTTCGACAAAGTATCAATGGGCTGATCCAACACGCCGTACAGCTCGGTCATATCAATGGCGCGACCCAGGGCGGTGCGCGCGGCAATTTTGTCGAGGCCGCGAATGCGGATGATGAATTCTAAAAACGCGCGCGGCGTCATATCCGGCCAAGCGGGCGCGCCCTCTGGCAGATAGCCCAAATGAGTTTGCGCCGCTAAGGGCGCCTCGCAAATATCCAGCCCCATAATGCGCGCCGTGCCAGAGGTCGGGCGCAAAAAACCGGTAATCATTTTCATCGTGGTCGATTTGCCCGCGCCATTGGGCCCTAAAAAACCCATGACTTGGCCGCTCTCTACCGAGAAGCTCAAATCATTGACGGCTGTAAAGTCGCCAAATTTTTTAACCAGTCTATCAATTTCAATCATGGAGTCCGTCGCGGGAATAACAAAAATCTTACCCATAAGTCTTAGGCAATTAGGAGGGGTTTGAGAATAGGTTTTTTGCGCGCGCTTGAGATAAACAACCTACAAAAAAATGTCCGACGCGCCCATCATGGGAGGAGATATCAAAGACGCGCCGGACAGGCTCGCAAAGCCTCTCCTTTATGGCGCCTAAATGCGACCCGAGTGTGACGCAATTGAGGCCATTTGGTGGCATGACGCGCGCCCTTTTGCTTGATTTTCTCGCGCCAAAAGCCCACCCTAAGCTATGGCAAAAACAAAAACTCTTGTGGTCGTGGCCAATGCGTTTGAGCGCGAACAACAGCGCGCCGCCAAAGCGCCCGCCCGCATTATGTGGACGCGGCCCGAGCTTTCCATTCTGCTAAATATCTATGGTCGCCAAGTGGCGGCTGGCCATTGGCGCGATTATGCGATGAGCGATGGCAAGGAAGCGGCAATTTTTTCAATGTTTCGCCGTGCCAGCGAAGTGGCGCTTTATAAAGTCGAAAAAATTCCCGCCCTGCGCCGCAAGCAAGGCCAATATGTCTTGAGCGGTATGGAGGGGCGCGTGCTGCGTCGGGGCCATGACCTCGAGGCGGTTTTGCGATTTTTCGAACACAAAAACATGCGTCTCATAGATTAAAAAAAAGCCCCGAGCTAAACAGTCGGGGCTTTTTCAAACGGTTTGGCTTTGCGAGATTAGTCGCGATTGCCCATGAATTGCAGCAAGAATAAGAACATATTGATGAAATCCAGGTATAGACGCAAGGCGCCCATAATGGCTTTCTTCTCTGCAATCTCGCGCGTGTCGCCCGAATGGTAAATCCGTTTGATGTCTTGCGTATCATAGGCGGTAAGGCCAGCAAAAATCAGCACGCCAATGGCGCTCACGGCAAAATGCAGCGCCGAGCTTTGCAAGAAGTAATTGACCACAGAGGCCAAAATCAGGCCGATGAGACCCATGAATAAAAACGAGCCCATGCCGGATAAATCGCGCTTAGTGGTATAGCCATAAAGCGACAGCGCGCCGAAAGAGGCAGCGGTGACCAAGAACGTGCGAACCACAGAGACGCCCGTATAGGCCAGCAAGACATAGGACAAGGAAAGCCCGGTCAGGCCAGCATAAAGCCAGAACATGTTTTTCGCGGTGGCCGAGCTGAGCTTATGCAAGCGCGCCGACAAGAACAGCACCATGCCAAGCGGGGCAAAAATCAACACATAGATAAAGGGTGTTTGGGCAATCGAGACATAAATGCCCGAGGCCGCGCCGATGTAGGCGGACAGCGCCGTGGCCAGCAGGCCGAGCCCCATATAGTTATAGACTTTCGACATATAGATGCGAAGACCCGCATCAAATTCGCCAGTCTGAGCGGCCGCATTATTTTGGGCTACCCGTTCGTTCATTCCATTCTCAGCCATGAAGACATCCTTTCAAGGTAAATGAGTTAAAGTAAATATCGTCAAAAATCGTGTCAATTTCAAGACCTATCGAAATTGATTTACGGGTTTATTGCGAGCGCAAGACCGGCGCCGCAGGTGCGCCCAAGGCCGCATAGGTGCCGAATAATCCCAAAACCACCGTTAACCCGACAGCGCCAATCACCGTCAAACCCAAGGTGAGCGGCAAGAATACGAAGTCTGCCTGCATGGGCCCCGTGATTAACCCATAGGCGGCCAAAGTGCCAGCCGCCGCCGCAATCCCCGCCGCGCCCAATCCCATAAGCGCATATTCAATGGCAAAAGCCAGCAAAATGCGCCGACGCGTCGCGCCCAATACTTTCATTACCACCGCATCATAAACCCGCGCCTTATGACCCGACGCCATAGCGCCGGCCAAAACCAATATGCCCGCCAGCAAAGTAATGCCGCTCATGGCGCGCACCGCGAACCCCAAATTGGTCAGCACATCGCGCATGGTGGCCAAAGCTTCTTTCACCCGAATGACCGTGACATTGGGATAGTCGCGCGCCAACATGCGGGTGAGCTTGGCTTCTTCCGCATCGGGCAAGCCGAGGGTTGCCAAATAAGTGTGCGGCGCATAGGCCAGAGGATTGGGTGAAAACACCAAAGCAAAATTCATGCCCCCCGACGCCCAATCGATATAGCGCAAATTGGCCACCACCGCCGTCAGCGGGCGACCCAAAACATTGACCTCAATCTCATCGCCCAGCGTCAGGCCGAGGCCTTTGGCGATATCCGTGCCGACCGAAACCAGCGGCGGGCCCGTGTAATCGCTGTCCCACCAGGCACCCTCAACAGTGGCGCCGCCTTGGGGGGGCGTGCGGGCATAGGTAAGCCCGCGATCGCCACGCAAAACCCAAGCCACCTCTGGCGCCAATTTAATGTCGGCCGCCGCAATGCCTTTCACCGAGAGAATTTGCCCGCGCAACATGGGGGTTTTTTCCGTATGGGCAATTTGCGCCGTGGCGCGCGCATCATCGAGCAGCGGCTCGATTTGCTCGGGCCCCACATCCAGCAAAATTACTGATGGGGTGCGCTCGGGCAAATCGCCCGAGATTTGCGCGTTGATATTGCCATCCACCATAGAAATAGCCGACAGCAAAGTGACCGACAAACCGATGGATAACATGACCGAACGCACGGGCGCATTGGGGCGCGTGATGTTGGACAGCGCCAAACGCAATTCGGGTTGGCGCGGACGCCCCGCCCGTTTGGCCAACCAAACCAAAAGACCCGCCGCGCCGCGCAAAGCCAAATAAGACAGCGCCACGCCAAGCCCAAACCAAAGGGCGACATCGCGCCGCTCCGAGATGAGCATGGCCAAAGCGCCAAGGCCGAGGAAACAAATCACAATAGCGATTAAATAGGCCGTGGCGGGGCGCCCCGTCATCGCATCGGCGTTTTGCGCGTCACCGCGAAACAAGGCCGTAACGGGCGTGCGTTCAACTTTGCCCAAGGGCCAAAGCGCAAAAGCCGCCGCCGATAAAACCCCAAAGCCCGCCGCCGCCATCAGCGGTTGCGGATAGAGTTGAATGGCGAGGTCGACAGGCAAAAGCGCGCCGAAAAAAAATTTCACAAAAAGCGGGGTCGCCGCGCCAAGCGCCAAACCCAAAAGCAAAGCCAAGCCAGTGAGCGCGCTGATTTGCAAAGCGTAAATGCGGAAGATAAACCGACCCGAACCGCCCAGCGCTTTGATGACCGCAATGGTTTCGCGGCGTCTTTGCAAATAAGCGCTAATCGCATTGCCAACGCCCACACCGCCGACCACCAAAGCTGTGAGGCCAACCAAGGTAAGAAACAACCCCAAACGCTCGATGAAACGCCGCATAGAAGGCGAGGCATCCGAGCGGTCGCGCAAGCGCCAACCGGCTCGGGGAAAAGCGGCATTGGCCGCCGCGCCTAGGACTTTGACCTCTTGCGGGCTGGCATTGGCGGGCAATTGGAGGCGGTAGTGATAATTGACCAAAGCGCCAGGGCGCAAAAGCCCCGCCGCTTTTAACGTGTCTTGCGACACCAGCAAACGCGGCGCCAAAGGAAACCCACCTGCGTTGCGGTCAGGCTCGGACACAAGCACTGCGTTGAGGCGCACCGATATTTCGCCGACACGCACCACATCGCCGACTTGCAGCTCTAGGCGGTCGAACAGGCCTTGTTCGGCAACGCCGCCATACTGAGTTTCCCCCGCCAGCATCTCGCCGCGCAAGGCCTGTGCCAAAGGGGTGACGGGCGCAAGCTCTATCTCGCCGTACAGCGGATAGTGAGCATCCACCGCTTTGGCTTCGACCAGCATGACTTCAGGGGCTTCGGTCGGGCGATTTGGCTTTTGTGCCATGGCTCGCAAAGTGGCGACTTCAGAAACTTTTGCGCGCGCGGTTAACCATTGGCGCTCATTGTCAAAGGCGGCGCGATGCACCAGCCGAAAATCCATATCGCCGCCCAAAATAGATTGGCCTTGCGCCATCATGCCGCCGACCAGCGAAGCCGATAAAGAGCCGACCGCCGAGATGGTGAAAATACCCAGCACCAAACAAAGCAGGAAAATGCGAAACCCCGCGAGAGGTTTGGCGTCGGGCCCGCCGCGCATTTCGCGGCGCGCCAGTTTTAACGCCAAGCTCCAGCTTAGCCGCTCGTGGGGGGCGGAGGCGCTCATGCCCCTTGCGCCGCCTGAAGGCAGCCGTCCTGCATGGTCAGCGTGCGGTCGCAGCGTTGCGCCAGATTTTTATCATGGGTGATAAGCACCAGCGTTGTGCCGCGTTCCTTGGCCAGACCGAGAATTAAATCCATCACGGCTTGGCCGGTTTTTTGGTCGAGATTGCCCGTCGGCTCATCGGCAAAAAGCACCGGCGGATTGGCCACCAGCGCGCGTGCCAGTGCGACGCGTTGTTGTTCACCGCCCGACATTTGGGTTGGATAATGGTCGTGCCTATCGGCCAGCCCCACTTCGGCCAGCATTTTGGCGGCCCGCTCGGGCGCCTCGGGCTGGCTGGCCAGCTCGAGCGGCAGCATGACATTTTCTAACGCCGTCATCGTCGGCACGAGGTGGAAACTTTGAAACACAATGCCGACATGGGTGCGGCGAAACCGCGCCAAAGCATCTTCGCTCATCTGGCCATAATCATGGCCTGCAATCTGCACCGAACCCGAAGTGGCTGGCTCTAACCCCGCCAGCACCATCAGCAAAGTGGTCTTGCCCGAACCCGAAGGGCCAATAAGACCCACCGCCTCGCCAGGTGCCACAGTGACATCGAGGCCACGAAGGATATTGACGTTGCCTGCGCGACTGGGCAGGGTAACGGTCAGATTTTGAACTTCGATCATATGTCTCGCCTATTTGTTGGACGGCTAGGGAATTACGGTTGAAAGCTTTATAGAGGAAGCTGAGTTTTGTTGCAGATAAAACGCGCGCCACGCCAAAACCCGTCGCGCCAAACCCAAACCCATCTCCCATGTTGTGTCCTACTGTTAAGTCTTACGTGGGTCGGCTTGATTTGGATGTCGCCGCGCGCCCATGCCGAGCCAGCCCCGATTGAAATCGTCGCGCTCGGCGATAGTTTGACGGCTGGCTATCAATTAGCGCCAGGCGATGGTTTCGTGCCGCAATTGCAGGCTTTTTTGCGCGCCCGTGGGCAAAATATAAGCGTGCGAAATGGCGGTGTATCTGGCGATACGAGCGCCGGTGGACGCGCGCGCCTCGATTGGGTGCTAAGCCCAACCACAAGCGCGGTGATTGTCGAGCTGGGCGCCAATGATATGTTGCGCGGTATTTCTCCGAGCTTGACCCAGAAAAATCTCGAAGCGATTTTAATCGACTTGCAAAAGCGTCAATTGCCCGTCTTGGTGGCGGGCATGATGGCCGCGCCCAATTTGGGGCCTGCCTATGCGCGCCGCTTCAACCCGATTTATCAAAAGCTCGCAGAAAAATATGATGCCGTATATTATCCGTTTTTCCTCGACGGCGTGGCGGGAAATCACGCGCTCAACCTTTCGGATGGCATTCATCCCAATCGCGATGGCATTGCTGTCATCGTCAAAAATATTTCTCCGTCCGTAGAAAAACTACTGGCGCGCATTAACTAGAATTCATCCATAGGGAGACAGATTTATGCAATACCGTCGTTTAGGCCACACAGATATTAAGGTCAGCTCCATCTGCTTAGGCACGATGACTTGGGGGCAGCAAAACACACAAGCCGAAGGCCATGAACAAATGGATTACTCGGTTGAAATGGGGATTAATTTCTTCGATACCGCCGAAATGTATGCCGTGCCCCCCACGGCGGAGACCCAAGGCAAGACCGAAGAAATCATCGGCACTTGGTTTCAAAAAACCGGCAAGCGCGAAGATATTATTCTCGCCACCAAAGTGGCTGGCCGCGCGCCCATGAATTGGCTGCGCGACAATGGCGATGGCACCGACCACACGGCGGCGCAAATTCACGAAGCCGTCGATAAAAGCCTGAAGCGTCTGCAAACCGATTATATCGACCTCTATCAATTGCATTGGCCAGACCGCCCCATTCGTATTTTTGGTGGGCTGGGTCACAAAGAAATGGGCGGCGAGATCAATCGCATTGAAGATATTTTAGGAACGCTGGCCGAGATTCAAAAAGCTGGCAAAGTGCGCCACTTCGGGCTTTCCAATGAAACGCCTTGGGGCATTATGAAGTTTCTGCACCATAGCGAAATGAACCAAGACCTGCCGCGCATGGTGTCGGTGCAAAATGCTTATAATCTGCTGAATCGCATTTACGAGCTGGGTTCCTCGGAAATTCTTCACCGCGAGGGCGTTGGCTTGCTGGCCTATTCGCCTTTGGCGCAGGGCTATCTGACGGGCAAATATCAAGGCGGGGCGAACCCGCCTGGCTCGCGCAAACAATTGTTCGACCGCCTACAGCGCTATGAAACCCCCGGCACGGATGCGGCCATTGAGAGCTATCTCGACATCGCCAAAAAATACGGCCTAGACGCCTCGCAATTGGCCAATCAATTCGTGACCACGCGCGATTTTGTGACGTCGAATATCATTGGCGCCACCAATATGGAGCAGCTGAAACTGGCCGTGACCAGCGTCGATGTGGAATTGAGTGATGAAATTTTGGCCGATATTGATGCGGTGCATTTGCGTGCGCCCAATATCTGCCCGTAAGGAGAGAGACATGGCTGAAAAATTATCCCCCGCCGACAAAAAATCCGCGCTGGCCAAACTCAATGGCTGGAAAAAAACCTCGGGCCGAGACGCGATTTCCAAGCGCTTCGTTTTCGCCGATTTCAACGCCGCCTTTGCTTGGATGACCCGCGTTGCGATGATGGCCGAAAAACTCGACCATCACCCGGAATGGGACAATGTCTATAAAACCATAAATGTCGTGCTGACCACGCATGATGCGGGCGGCTTATCCGAATTGGATATCGCCATGGCCAAATTTATGGATAAGACAGCGGGCGCGGCTGGACGCAAAAAATAATGCCGGAATGGCGCGATATTTGGGTGCTCATCCTGCTCGCTGTTTTGGCGGGCGGCACGGCGCTTTTACAAAACCGCCACCAGCCCTTGAGCGTCGACGATCTCGCCATTCGTCAAACCATCGCCGCGCAAGTGGCCGCCTTTGCGGCCGAAGATGGCGCCGCCGCCTTCCGCTTTGCTGCGCCCGAGCTACAAGCTCAATTTGAAACGCCAGAGTATTTTATGGCGATGATAAAGGCGCATTATCGACCGGTTTATTTCGCGCAAAAAATAGATTTTTCCACCCCCGCGCGCGCCATGGAAGCAGGCCTTTACTTGCAGTCAACTTTTCTGGTCGACGACCGAGGGGCTAGCCATAAAGCGCGCTACCTGATGCAAAAACAGCCGAACGGATCTTGGAAGATCGCCGGCTGTCATTTGCTTGCTTCCGACCTGATAGAAATCTAGGTCGGTAGAGTTTTTCTAGCGTGGAGCCATACGAATAGCGCCATCGAGGCGAACATCTTCGCCGTTGAAGTAATTCACTTCACACATGGTCGCGGCCAATTTGGCATATTCTTCTGGCATGCCAAGACGCGATGGATAAGGTACCATAGCCCCCAAAGCTTGACGCACATTATCTGGCGCACCGGCAAGAAGCGGCGTGTCGAAAATGCCCGGCAAAATAGTGTTGACCCGAATGCCTTCGCGAGACAAATCGCGCGCGATTGGCAAAGACATGCCAACCACACCAGCTTTGGAAGCCGAATAGGCCGCCTGACCGATTTGGCCATCTTCCGCCGCAACCGAAGCCGTGTTGACAATCGCGCCGCGATCGCCACATGCCAATGGGTCTAGGCTCATCATGCCAGCCGCAGATTTTGCGATGCAGCGGAATGTGCCAACCAAGTTGATCTGAATGATGAGGTTAAACGCATCGAGCGGGAAGTGATTGATCTCGCCCGTCTCTTTGTTGCGCGAAGCGGTTTTGACCGCATTGCCCGTGCCCGCGCAATTGATCAAGATACGTTCCTGACCCAAGGCGTCGCGGATTTTTGCAAAACCCGCATCGACATCTTCGTCAGAGGTGACGTTTACTTTAGCAAAGGCACCGCCAACTTCTTTGGCCACAGCTTCGCCGCGTTCTTCGTTAAGGTCGAAGATGCCGCATTTTACGCCGTGTTCGGCCAACAGACGAACCGTTGCTTCGCCAAGACCTGACGCGCCACCGGTAACGATGGCGGTAATGTTTGAATCCAATTTCATATTGTTTCTCCCGAAAATGGTGAACTCTAAGATGGCCAGACTTTATAAACTCGCACGCGCCCGTGCAAGTCTTAATGAAGCCAGTCTTAATGAAGCTTTGCGCGCAGCCTATCCCTTTGGCGCGTCCCCATCGGAAGCCAAAAAGGCCTCGCGGCGCAAAATGTAAAAGCTCGAGCCAACGATAATCAGCGCGCCCAATATCGTATAGGCGTCCGGCACCGTGGCGAAAATCAGCCAGCCCGCAATGGCCGCGAAAACCAAGCGCGAATAATCAACCGGCGCAATGACGCTGGCCTCGCCCAAAGCAAAGGCGCGGATGAAACAATTATGCGACACGGTCGCCAAAAGCCCCATGGCCAAGAGCATCCATGCCTCCGTTAAGGTCGGCGTCTGCCAGACGAAAAACGTTGGGATGGATATCAAGGCAATCGACACTGTATTGGTGTAAAACATCAGCGTAACGGGGCCGTCGTAGCGCGAGGCGATGGAGACCAATATGGTCGCCAAAGCAACCAAAAACGCATGTCCCAAAGCCGCCAAAGCGCCAATGCTAAGCGCCAAGCCCAGCGAACCGACATCCATGCCCGGGCGCAACATAATCAGCACGCCGATAAAGCCGACACCCGCAGCCAAGGCGCGGCGCAAGCCCACCGCCTCGGATAGAATAATCGCCGCCAAAGGCACGAGGAATAAATTGCGCGAGAAACTAATCGCCTGCGCTTCGGCCAAGGGCAAAGCAACAATCGCGTAAAAGCCCAAAAACATAGCCAGCGAGCCGACCACTCCACGGGTTAATTGCAGCAGAGGAATTTGCGTCGCCATGCCCGCCCGAAGGCCGCCCGTGCGCCAGAAGATAGGCAGAATAACCGCCAAGGCCACGGCCGCGCGGAAAAACGAAATTTCAAACGGATGCAAAGTCTGGCCCAAAGTCTTGACCAGAATATTGGTAAACGTAAATAAAGTCGCAGACGCCAGCAGCCAGAGAGCCGCGCGTCGATTATCGATCACGCGGTCTCCTTTTTTAGCGGATGGCTTTGCCTGCGGCGGCGGTTGCTTAGCCTTCACTTCGACCCATGGTCAAAATGACTTTGCCCTTCACTTTGCGGCTGGCCATTTGGTTCAGCGCATCGGCGGCTTGTTCTAGCGGATAGCGACCCGAAATATGCGGGCGAATGGTGCCCGCTTTATACATGGCCATCAGCTCGGCCAAATTGGCCGCATTGCCTCTTGGATCGCGCGCCGTGAAAGCGCCCCAGAACACGCCAACAATCTGACAGCTTTTCAGCAAAGCCAAATTCAGCGGGATTTGCGGAATCGGGCCAGAGGCAAACCCAATAACCAAATAGCGCCCCTCCCAATTGGTTGCGCGAAGCGCAGGCTCGGCATAAGAGCCGCCCACAGGGTCATAAACCACATCGGCGCCTTGGCCATCGGTCAAGGCTTTGATTTGTTCGGTAAAGGCGCGCTGTTGGGTTTTGTCCAATTCGCCAGCCGGATATAAAATCGTTTCATCGGCACCATGCTCGACACAGACATCGAGTTTGTCTTGCGCCGAAGCCGCCGCAATCACGCGCGCGCCCATGGCTTTGCCAAGCTCAACCGCCGCCAAGCCAACGCCGCCAGCGGCGCCCATGACCAGCAAAGTTTCGCCGGGCTGAATATTGGCGCGGTCTTTCAAACCGTAATGCGACGTGCCATAGGTCAGCACCAAAGCCGAGGCGGTTTCCAAATCCATTTCGTCGGGCACGGGAATGCACGAGGTTTCGGCAATCGCCAGCTCTTCGACGTAACCACCGTGGCCGCAGGAGCCGATGACGCGGTCGCCGATTTTCAAACCGGTGACGCCTTCGCCCAATTTAGACACCACGCCAGCCACTTCTCCGCCAGGGGCGAAAGGCAGGGGCGGCTTGAACTGATATTTGTTTTGAATGATGAGAACGTCGGGAAAGTTAACCGCCGCAGCATGCACATCCAGCACCACTTGACCGGGGCCTGGCTCTGGCGAGGCAATATCTTCGACAACAAGGCTCTCGGGTGGACCAAATTCTTTACACAATACGGCTTTCATAATTTTCTCCCTATTTACGCCGCCTAAAATCGGCGGGTTTGTTTTTGCGTGCCTCCTAAAAGGCATTGGTAAGCGGCTATCATAAGCCAGCCGAATGGAAAGAGAAGCGAAAAAATGCGCCCTAAACGCGCCCCTCTAAGGCCTCGCGTAATTTCGCAAATGCTAGCCGAAGTCGCGACTTCACCGTGCCGAGCGGCATATTGGTATCTTCTGCAATCTTGGCGTGCGACCAGCCCTTATAAAACGCCAGTCGAATGAGTTCGCGCTGCTCATCGGGCAGCACCAAAAGCGCTTCGCGCACTTGCTCGCTATCGCGAATGGCCATGACTTCTTGGTCGGGCGGCGTCGGGGCGTCTGGCACCAGACTTGGGTCTTGGGCATCGAGTTCAGGAAACTTTTGCCGCCGCAAAATATCAATACGTCGATTGCGCGCAATGGTGAAAATCCATGTCGAGGCGGCCGCTTTTTTACGGTCGAATAGCTCGGCTTTGCGCCATACCGTCAGCAAAGCCTCTTGGGTCACTTCCTCGGCTTGCCCATTGCTGGCGCCAAGGCGCAAGAGATAGCCTTTCACGCGAGGCGCAAAATGCGCGAAAATCTCAGCAAAAGCGGCGCGGTCTTTGGTTTGCGCGATGGCGACAATCAAATCGGCTAAATGGGCGCTGCTGGCCTCTGGCGCTTTATCGGTTGCGCTGCGTGCGGGTGGCTGGCCATCGGTTGGCTCGGTTGGCATCGTCCAAAGGACCTCTTTCATCGGTTAAAACGCACCCTTTGCGCCCCCCCCCAAAGGAAAGCAAAGGCGGGGGCAGTAGACGCGATTACCCTAATGAAAGCAAGCATAGCGCGAGAAAAACTTTGCCCCTGCCCGCCAAAGGCACTGGCACGGCAAAACAAATCAGATTAGCTTCAGCCCATGAAATATAGTTTGACCTTTGGCGGCCTCGCCCGCCTATTTGGCCTCTTGACGCTGCTGGGCAGCCCTGCTGTGGCGGCCGAACGCACCAAGCCCGTGCAGACGTTTTCGGACTGGCGATTGTTTGTCGAAGGCCAAGGTGTCGGCAAAACCTGTTATTTGGCGTCCGAGCCGAGATCGAGCGCGCCCGCCAATGTCAAACGCGGCGACACTTATTTGGTGGTCAGCCATCGCCCAACGCAAGGCGTTCGCGGCGAAATATCGGTTCGCATTGGCTATCCGTTCTCGGCCACTTCCATGCCTTTCGCCAACGTCGGATCTGACAGCTTTGATTTTATCACCGGCGTGAAAGCGCAAAATGGCGCCGATGAATGGAGCTGGATTGAAGATTTGAAACAACAGCCGCGTTTGTTGCGCGCCATGAGACGCGGCAATGAGCTGGTTTTCAAGGGAACCTCGGCGCGCGGCACGCTGACCACCGATAGCTATAGTTTGCGCGGCGTCACCGCCGCCATGAAGGCACTAGACGCGGCCTGCCCAGCCCCCTAGAACATCCCTATGGATGAAACCCAAACACAATCGCCTTTAAAGACCAGCCTCGTGGGGCTGTCGCGCGAGCAATTGCGCGCAGCATTGGCGCAAGCTGGCGTCGGCGAAAAGCAATTGCGCATGCGCACCAACCAGCTTTGGAGCTGGCTCTATGCGCGCGGCGCCACAAAATGGGAAACCATGACCGATGTCTCCAAGGACTTGCGCGCCACTTTGAGCGAGCTTTACACGTTGGAGAGATTGGAAGTTGCCGATGCGCAATTTTCGGACGATGGCACGCGCAAATATTTATTCCGCATGACCGATGGGCAATTGGTCGAGACCGTTTACATCCCCGAAGTCGGGCGCGGCACGCTGTGTGTCTCCAGCCAAGTGGGCTGCACGCTGACCTGTCGCTTTTGCCATACCGGCACGCAAAAACTCGTGCGCAATCTCACCATTGCCGAAATCGTCGGGCAAATGGTTGCCGTGCGCGATGATTTGCAAGATTGGGGCGAGGATGGGCTGAGCAATAGCGGGCGGCGCAAAATTACCAATGTGGTGATGATGGGCATGGGCGAGCCGCTGTATAATAGCGATAATGTCGGCGAGGCCCTGAATGTGATGAGCGATGGCGAAGGCCTCAGCCTCTCGCGGCGGCGCATCACCCTATCGACGTCTGGCGTGGCGCCCGAAATTCCGCTGATGGGGGAAAAAACCGGCGTCATGTTGGCCATTAGCCTGCATGCGGTGCGCGATGATTTGCGCAATGAACTCGTGCCGCTGAATAAAAAATATCCCATTGAGACTTTGCTCGAAGCCTGCCGCAATTGGCCTGGCCTGTCGAACGCCAAGCGCATTACGTTTGAATATGTGATGCTGAAAGGCGTCAATGATACGGATGCCGATGCGCGCGACTTAGTGCGAATGCTGGCGGGTATTCCGGCGAAAATTAACCTGATACCGTTTAACCCTTGGCCCGGTGCGCCTTACGAATGTTCCGAATGGGAGCGCATTGAAGCTTTTGCTGAGATTGTCAATCGGGCGGGCTATGCCAGCCCCGTGCGCAGTCCGCGAGGGCGCGATATTATGGCCGCCTGCGGGCAGTTGAAATCGAGCAGCGTGAAAGAAACCGCAGCCTCGAAAAAAATCGCCGAGCTGCAAGCGCGCAATTTAGGCCGCGGCTAAACAACAGACGAGGCGGGCAATCGGCCAACAAAAGCAACACAACAACTAAATCCGGGAAACGCAAAATCCGGAACGCGGCCCTATGATTGCCCAGGAAGCCGACTTCCCAACCACCCGAAACCGAGTGGTTATCTAGTAAACTAAAGCTATTTTATTGGACTAACCACAAGCCTTGGTTGAAATTGGTGTTTTTGACGAGAATTATAATTTCATCCACAGAGCTTGCTTAACGCCACGCGGCTCGTTACAAAGTTGGCAAGATTTGGAGCAGACTTATGAATGATAAAAAAGACATCAATAAAGTCGTCTTGGCCTATTCAGGGGGTCTCGACACATCGATTATTTTGAAATGGCTGCAAGAGACCTATGAGTGTGAAGTGGTGACTTTCACCGCCGATCTGGGTCAGTGCGAAGAGCTGGAACCAGCACGGGCGAAAGCCGAACTGCTGGGCATAAAAGAAATTTACATCGAAGATTTGCGCGAAGAATTTGTCCGCGATTATGTCTTCCCGATGTTTCGCGCCAATGCGCTTTATGAAGGTGTCTATTTGCTTGGCACATCCATCGCGCGGCCTTTGATTGCCAAACGCCAAGTCGAAATTGCCGCCGCCACAGGCGCCGATGCGGTGTGCCATGGCGCCACCGGCAAGGGTAATGACCAAGTGCGTTTTGAGCTGGGCTACTATGCTTGCAATCCAGATATTAAAGTCATCGCGCCATGGCGCGAATGGGATTTGCAAAGCCGCGAGCGTCTCATCGCTTATGCCGAGCAGAACCAAATTCCCGTGCCGAAAGACAAACGGGGCGAAGCGCCTTTTTCGGTCGATGCTAATTTGCTGCACACGTCTTCGGAAGGCAAAGTACTGGAAGACCCGAGCCAAGCGGCACCCGAATTTGTTTATCAGCGCAGCGTCAGCCCCGAAGCGGCGCCCGATAAACCCAGCTTTATTAGCGTTGGCTTTGAAGCCGGCGATGCGGTGTCTATCGATGGCGAAAAACTGTCCCCCGCCAGCCTGCTGACCAAGCTCAATGAGCTGGGCGGTGCCAATGGCATTGGCCGTCTCGACTTGGTAGAAAACCGCTTTGTTGGGATGAAATCTCGCGGCGTTTATGAAACCCCAGGCGGGACGATTTTGCTGACCGCGCACCGTGGCATCGAAAGCCTGACGTTGGACGGCGGCGCCATGCACTTGAAAGACGAGCTGATGCCGCGCTATGCCGAGCTGATTTACAACGGCTTTTGGTTCGCGCCAGAGCGCCAAATGTTGCAAGCCCTCATCGACGAAAGCCAACGCCATGTGGCCGGTGAAGTGGTGCTGAAACTGTATAAGGGCAGCGTCACCGTCGTGTCGCGCTCCAGCCCCAACTCGCTTTATTCCGAAGAGCATGTGACTTTTGAAGAAGACGCCGTCTATGACCAGTTTGACGCCGAAGGCTTTATCAAGCTCAACGCCCTGCGCCTGAAATTATTGGGTCGCCAGAAGTAGGTTGGCAGAGGTAGGTCGGCAGAGGTAAACCCGCTAAACGCTGGGCTCCTCAAAGCCGTTTTGGCGGCAAAAGGCGGTGAGTGTATTGCGCAACAGGCAAGCAATGGTCATCGGGCCGACACCGCCCGGCACAGGGGTAATGTGCGCGGCATTTTTTGACGCGGCGGCAAAATC
>JAQWIP010000028.1 GCA_029248825.1 Alphaproteobacteria bacterium
CGGGCAGTTTTTCTTTAATCGTATCTTGAATAACCCGCGGCCCCGCAAAGCCGATGAGGGCGCCAGGCTCGGCAATATGCACATCGCCCAACATGCCATATGAGGCAGTCACGCCGCCAGTAGTTGGGTCGGTCAGCAGCACGATATAGGGCAGGCCTTGTTCGCGCAATTGCTGCACAATCACCGTGGTGCGCGGCATTTGCATGAGAGACAAAATGCCTTCCTGCATGCGCGCGCCGCCGGCGGCGGCCACCATAATCAGCGGGGCGTTATTTTCGAGCGCGGCTTGGCCAGCCGTCACCACAGCTTCGCCTGCCGCCATGCCCAGCGAGCCGCCCATGAAATGGAAATCTTGCACGGCAATAATACTGGTCTGGCCACCGATGGCGCCTTTGGCCACTTGCACGGCGTCTTTATCGCCGGTTTTGCTGCGCGCGTCTTTTAGCCGTTCGGCGTATTTTTTCTGGTCTTTGAATTTGAGCGGGTCATGCGGCACGTCTGGCACGTCGATGCGCTCAAAGCTGCCTTGGTCGAATAAAGCCTCAAAGCGCTCGGAGGCGCCAATGCGCATATGATGGTCACAGCCCGGGCAGACTTTTTGTAAAGTCTTCAAATCGCGATGAAAAATCATCTCGCCGCATTTTTTGCACGCATCCCAAAGGTTATCTGGCGTGTCGTCATGCTCGCGAAAAACGCTTGGAAAGCGCGGGCGTACAAAGTTTTTAATCCAATTCATGGCTGTCTCCTGAAAAGCAGCTTCGATAGACCAAACTAGCCTTAACTCTTGTTTACACCCTCAGCAAGGCTCGACGCAAGGTCTAGCACAGCATCGACCGCCGTATCTTTGGCCTGGCCTTGCGCGTCCAAATGTTCGGCAATCACATCGACCAGCGCTGAGCCGACAACGGCGCCGTCGGAAATCTCGCTCATCGCCTTGGCTTGTTCGGGCGTGCGAATGCCAAAACCAACGCAAACGGGCAAATCGCTATGGCGTTTTATACGCGCCACATTGGCCGCTACATCTTTTTGTTGCGGCGCGGCCGAGCCGGTGATGCCCGTAATCGAGACGTAATAAACAAAACCAGAGGTATTGTTTAAAACTTCCGGCAAACGTTTGTCATCCGTGGTGGGCGTGGCCAAGCGAATGAAATTCAGCCCAGCGGCCATGGCGGGCAGGCATAGCTCGCTATCTTCTTCGGGCGGCAAATCAACAACGATGAGCCCATCGACGCCCGCGGCCACGGCATCGGCGATAAACCGATCGGGGCCATAAATATAAATCGGGTTGTAATAGCCCATCAGCACAATCGGCGTGGTGTCATTGGTTTGGCGAAAGCGGCGCACCATATCCAATGTGCCAGCCAAAGTCTGCCCCGCCGCCAAGGCCCGTTGCGAGGCGGCTTGAATGGATGGGCCATCGGCCATTGGGTCGGTGAACGGCATACCCAGCTCAATAATATCGGCACCCGCTGCGGGCAGGCCATCGAGGATTTTCGCCGATGTGGCCAAATCCGGGTCGCCCGCCGTCACAAAAGCCACAAAGGCTTTGCGAGATTGGCTGCGCAGGGTTTCAAAGCAAGTTTCTAGTCGGGTCATGTTTATAGCTCAACGTTTAAATGTTCAGCGACGGCGAAGACATCTTTGTCGCCGCGCCCGCACATATTCATCACCAGCAAATGATCGGCCGGCAAATCGGGCGCAATTTTGCTCACATAGGCCAGCGCATGGCTCGGCTCGAGGGCGGGAATAATGCCTTCCAAACGGGTAATCAATTGAAACGCTTCCAGCGCTTCTTTATCCGTCGCGGAGACATATTCGACGCGCCCCGTGTCGCGCAAATAAGCGTGTTCGGGGCCAATGCCTGGATAATCAAGACCCGCCGAAATAGAGTGTCCCTCGGTAATTTGGCCGTCGTCATCTTGCAATAAATAAGTCCGATTGCCGTGCAGCACACCCGGTACGCCGCCAGCTAACGAGGCCGCATGGTCGGGCGTGTCGAGGCCATGTCCGCCGGCTTCGACGCCGATGATGCGCACGCTTGGGTCATCCAAAAACGGATGGAACAGCCCCATGGCATTGGAGCCGCCGCCGATGCACGCCACCAGACTATCGGGCAGGCGGCCTTCGCGGGCGTGCATTTGGTCTTTGGTTTCGCGGCCAATAATCGATTGGAAATCGCGCACCATGGCGGGGTAGGGATGCGGGCCGGCCACCGTTCCGATGATATAAAATGTGTCATGCACATTGGTTACCCAATCGCGCAAAGCCTCGTTCATGGCGTCCTTCAGGGTGCCAGCGCCCGAGGTAACAGCGCGCACATCGGCGCCCAAGAGTTTCATCCGAAACACATTTGGCTTTTGCCGTTCGATGTCGGTGGCGCCCATGAAAACCGTGCAAGGCAGGCCAAAGCGCGCCGCCACTGTGGCCACGGCCACGCCGTGTTGACCGGCGCCCGTCTCGGCGATGATGCGGGTTTTCTTCATTCGCTTGGCGAGCAGAATTTGACCGAGGCAATTGTTAATCTTATGGCTGCCAGTATGGTTAAGCTCGTCGCGTTTGAGATAAATTTTTGCGCCGCCATAATGCTCGGTCAGCCGCTCGGCAAAATA
>JAQWIP010000061.1 GCA_029248825.1 Alphaproteobacteria bacterium
AGCGCATAGGCGACCATGCGGTGGTCAAATTGCACGGTCAGGTGGCTCTCAAAGAAATTGAGCCAGAAAGGCTGCATATCAAACAGGCCGGAGGGGATAAATTCGCCATCCATAAGCGGCCAATCCGTATAAGTTTTGCCCGCATTTATGCCGGCCACCAGCGCGCCCAACAAAGACTGCATCAGCACCGCCACAACAATAATCGCCGCCATGGTGCCGTGTTTGGCGAGGCCGCCCTGCTTGCTCATTTGCTTTGCGCCGCGCCAATAGCTGAGGGCCAACCACAGGCTACACGCGAAAATAATCAGCGCGAGGCCGAGATGCAGCGCGAGGCGATATTGGCTGACATCGACGCGCTCGGTCAGGCCGCTGGCGACCATATACCACCCCATGAAACCTTGCAGCCCGCCCAAGAAGAAGAGGCCGAGCAAAGCTGGCAGACGCGCGCGGCTGATTTTGCCTTGCGCGAGAAAGGCTAAAAACGGCAGCAAGAAAACCAAGCCGACTACGCGACCCAGAAAGCGATGCCCCCACTCCCACCAATAAATGAATTTAAACTCGGCCAAAGACATGCCCGCATTGACCAGAAGATATTCTGGAATTTGGCGATATTTATTAAATTCGCTCATCCAATCGGCGTGCGACAGCGGCGGAATGGCGCCGCGAATGGGCGCCCATTCGGTAATCGACAGGCCGCTATCGGTAAGGCGCGTCAGCCCCCCGACCAAAACCATCAGAACCACAAAGCCGGCGACGGTAAAAAGCCATAGAGCGATTTGCCGATCGGCGGGCGGGATATCGATTTGTGCATTTGCTGTCATGCGAGCCTTATACCGCGTTTTAGCCCCCTCGCCTTGCGACCAAACATCGCGAGCGCGCATTACGCTTTGGCGGGCTTGGCGCTTTCGTGCTACCCACGGGGCATGACAGATATGCAAATGCCCAAAAAACCTTTTCGCAAACCTTGGCTGCCGATGCGCCTGCGCAAGCTCATCGGCCTTGTGGCCATGCTCGCCTTAATTATTTTTTACGCCCTCTTGGTGATGACCGTCGCCGTGACCACCAGCGTGCCGGATAATAAAGCGATTGAGTTTACTTATTATCTCATCACGGGCATCGCTTGGGTATTGCCTGCGGGCGCGATTATTTATTGGATGCAACGCCCTGACGAAGAAGAATAAGGGCCGACGGGGAAGAATAAGTCCTGACGAGGAAGAGTGAGCCAAAATAAAAAGCCGCCTCCCTTGGGGAAGCGGCTTTATGGGTCTCCAAAACAAGAGACGATAGGTTTAGTCCGGGCGGCCGAATTGAATAATGTTCAACACAAACATCGCCGCAATAAAAATCACGATAGGCAAAATAGAAGTCATAACTCTCTCCAAAAATAAGCGGGGGCCACTTATCGTATCGAATTGGTCGGAGCGGCGGGATTCGAACCCACGACCCCTTGTCCCCCAGACAAGTGCGCTACCGGGCTGCGCTACGCTCCGACGTTGGGACTATCTAAAAGTTTTCGAGCCAAAAGGCAAGCCAGCCGAAAGCTATTTTACGCGTCTGCGTCTGCGAGCAAAAATCGCGCCTGCATCAGGCTTTGGCGCGCGGCCTCCAATTGGCTGCGCTGCTCGAGCGAGAGCGGGGTGGCTTGGCTCGATTTTTGCTGTTGGGTCTGTGGCTTGGCTCGCAAACTGGCCACGCCTTCGTCTTTGATAAGCTTCTGCACGCCCTTGATGGTCATGCCTTGCTCGTAGAGCAAATGCTGGATTCCCGAAATCAGCGCCACATCTTCGGGGCGATAATAGCGCCGCCCATTGGCGCGCTTCATCGGTTGAATTTGGTCGAACTTGCTTTCCCAAAAGCGCAAGACATGCTGCTTAACCTCTAGCGCTTGGGCGACTTCACTTATGGTTCGAAAGGCGGTTTCTGATTTTGTGTCCGTCATCGGTCGACCTAGTCGAGACCGGCCATTTTGTTGATTTTACCTTTGAGGACATGACTGGCGCGAAAGCTGAGAACGCGGCGCGGGTCTATGGGCACTTCTTCGCCGGTTTTCGGATTGCGTCCGATGCGGCCATTTTTATGGCGCACAAGAAACGAGCCAAAGGAAGAGAGTTTCACATCGTCGCCACGCACCAAAGCTTCGGACACTAGGTCGAGAACGGTTTCCACAATCTGCGCGGACTCACTTCGAGACAGGCCAACGGTATTGTAAACAACTTCGCTTAAATCTGCGCGTGTAATCGTTTTTCCTGCCATGAAATCCCTCCGAATGTTTTTGAATATAAGCACATGGCATTTTAATCATGCAAGCAAAAACAAAACGTTAACGATGGCTTCTTACCAACGAATAAGGTTGGCACCCCAGGTCAGCCCGCCGCCCATGGCCTCCAGCATAATAATATCGCCGCCGCGCACCTTGCCCTCTTGCACAATTTGGCACAGCGCCAAAGGAATAGATGCCGCCGATGTATTGGCGTGCTGGTGAATGGTCACCACGGTCTTTTCGAGGGGCAGACCAATTTTTTTCGCCACCCCATCGATGATTCGCTTATTGGCTTGATGCGGCACAAACCAATCGACATCCGCGATGCTCATTCCCGTGCGCTGCAATAACGTATTGATCGCATCGGAAATATTGCCGACCGCATGGCGATACACCTCGCGCCCCTGCATCCGCAAATGCCCCGTCGTGCCGCTCGTCGACGGCCCACCATCGACATAAAGAATATCCGACAGCTCGCCATCCGAACGCAAATAAGACCCCATCACATGGCTTGCCGTATCGAGGTCTTCGGGCGCGACCTCACAGGCCTCTAGAACAATGGCGCCGGCTCCATCGCCGAATAAAACCGCCGTCGCGCGGTCTTGCATATCCAACAGACGGGTCATGGTTTCAGCGCCAATGAGCAGCGCGCGTTTGGCTTGGCCTGTTTCCAGCATGGCGCTAACGACACTTAAGCCATAGACAAAGCCCGAGCAAACCGCCTGCACATCAAAAGCGGCGCCATGGCGCATGCCGAGTTTTTTCTGCACCAAAGCGGCGGTGGCTGGAAAAGTTAAATCTGGCGTGGTGGTGGCCACGACAATCAAATCAATATC
>JAQWIP010000099.1 GCA_029248825.1 Alphaproteobacteria bacterium
CATACCAATGTCATGTCACTGTTTGACACGGAGCGTGTCGAAGTGCTGAAAGGCCCTGCTGCGCTGCGTTATGGCGCCTATGCCGCGACCGGTGTGGTCAATGGCTTTAACCGCCATTTAAACGCTGACACGGAAGAAGGCACAGATGTCTCATTCAGCTTTGGTGACAACGCCGATGAAACCATCACCGCATTCTTCACCCGCCAAGGTCGGTTTAGCCTGTCAGCCATCTCGCAAGATGCCGGCAATATCACCATTCCGACCCATGCGGAAACCGAAGCCTATCACGAACTGCATGAAGCAGAAGTTGAAGATGACGATGAAGAACATCTGACAGAGGGCGAACAAGAAGCGTCCAATACGGAAAGCGAAAGCAGTGGCTTTACGGCTGCCGGTCATTTTGGTGACGACGAGACCAATCTGTCCATAATGTTAAGCAGCCATGACATGGACTATCTCGTGCCGCATGATCACGGCCACGAAGAAGAAGGCAATGATGACCAGATCGAAGAAGAGCATCATGATGAAGAAGGTGGTGCCGACATTAGCCTTGAGCAACAAACCATTCATGCGCGTTTCATGCATAATGGTTCAATCGGTCCGTTTAATAGCTTCCGCGGCGACTTGACCTCGACAACATTCGAACAAACCGAAACGGTTGAAGAGGAAGATGAACTGCACTTGTCGATGTTTGAGCAGGATAGCCTGCACTTGCGCGGCGAATTCACCGGTACCTTTAATGACTGGCAAACGCTGGTAGGCTTGGAATTCCGTGACACGGAATTGACTTCCCCTCACCATGAGGAAGAAGGCGAGGAGGAAGAAGAAGAAGAGCATGGCTATTTGCCGAACACGGAGCGTTCGCAATATGGCCTGTTTGCTTTCGCCGAGCGCGAACGCAATGGCTGGTTGACCGAAATGGCCGTGCGCTTTGACAGCATTGAGCAAGATTCCTTTCATGAAGAATCTGACGAAAATGCCAGCGTCTCGCATGATTTGACCAATATCTCGGTCGGCTTGGCCAAAAAGCTGGACGGCAATTTGTTGCTTGGCGGTTCTGTTTCTTCAACCGAGCGCGCCCCGTCGCAAACCGAATTATTCGCCGAAGGCGTCCACCATGCGGTCGGTCGTTATGAAGCAGGTGACCCCACGCTGGGGAAAGAGACGGCCTTGGCCACGGAGCTTTATTTGCGCCGTAATTGGGGCAATAACAGCCTTCGCTTTGCCGTCTTCAATAATGATTATAGCGACTTCATTTACATGCGACATGGTGAATGCGCTGACGTGCGTGAAGAGCACACACCCGGTGAAGACCCTTGCGCAGAAGTAGATGATCACATGCAGCACATTGACTATGTGCCGGGCGATGCCGAACTGACCGGCTATGAGCTGGAATATAAAACCGGCTTTGGTTTGGGCGGACGCTTGGTTGACACAACGCTCACCTACAGCGCCGTTGAAGGCGAATTGGCCAGTGGCGGCAATCTGCCGACCATTCCGGCTGATAAAATCGGTGTATCGCTGGCCACCAATATCGGCGCTGCCTTTGTCTCGCTCGATATTGAAAATGTGGCTGACCAAAACGACGTTGCCCTTAATGATGCCGGTGAAGAGCATGATGACGAGTTGGCAACCGATGGCTACACCTCTGTCGATATTGCGGCAAGCTGGAAGCCAGCGGTTTATGAGGGCCTGACCCTGACCGCCACGGTGCGTAATCTGACGGATGAAGAAATCCGCCATCACACCAGCCCGCTGAAAGACAAATTGCCGGAAGCAGGACAGGATTTCCGCCTTACCGCGCGCTATAAATTCTAGGGTAATCGATCCTGCTTGCCTCAAAAGCAAGCCCACGAAAAGAAAAGGCCCCGTCTCACGATGGGGCCTTTTTATTTTCAAAAGAACTAAAGCCGAATTATTTAAGAATAGACTTACCCGGATAGACCGCATTGTCGCCGAGCGCTTCCTCTATACGGATGAGCTGATTGTATTTCGCCAAGCGGTCTGAGCGCGCCAAGGAGCCGGTTTTAATCTGGCCGCAATTGGTCGCCACAGCCAAATCAGCAATCGTGGCATCTTCGGTTTCGCCCGAGCGATGCGACATCACGGCCGTGAAAGACGCCTTATGCGCCATCTCAACGGCTTGCAGGGTTTCCGCCAAAGTGCCGATTTGATTGACCTTCACCAAAATAGAATTGGCAATGCCCTCGTCAATGCCGCGCGCTAGGCGGGTCGGATTGGTGACGAATAAATCATCGCCGACCAATTGCACTTTATCGCCAATCGCATCGGTCAGGGCTTTCCAGCCATCCCAATCGTTTTCGTCCATGCCGTCTTCAATGGAGGCAATCGGGAAGCGGCCACATAGGTCGGCCCAGTAGGCAGCCATTTCGCCAGCGTCGAGCTTTTTGCCCTCGCCTGCCAAATGGTAAATCCCGTCTTCACAAAATTCCGTGGCCGCCGCATCGAGCGCCAAATGAATATCTTCGCCCGGCTTATACCCCGCCCTCTCAACAGCTTTCATCACATAGCCAAGGGCTGCATCGGTGGAAGCCAGATTAGGCGCAAAGCCGCCTTCGTCGCCCACGCCCGTGGCCAGACCATCTTCGATGAGCAGGCCTTTGAGCGTATGGAAAACTTCCGCGCCCATGCGCACAGCTTCTTTAATACTGGTCGCCGCGACAGGCATAATCATGAATTCTTGCACATCAATCGGGTTGTCGGCATGGGCGCCGCCATTGACGATGTTCATCATCGGCACGGGCAAAGTGCGGGCATTGGCGCCGCCAATATAGCGCCACAAAGGCGTGCCTTGGCTATCGGCGGCCGCTTTAGCCACCGCCATGGAAACGCCCAAAATAGCATTGGCGCCGAGGCGCGATTTGTTTTCCGTGCCGTCCAAAGTCAGCATGGCTTGGTCGATTTGCAAATGCTCGCTGGCGTCTAACCCGCAAAGCGCCGAGAAAATCTCGCCGTTTACCGCATCGACAGCCTTTAAAACGCCCTTGCCCATATAGCGAGATTTGTCGTCATCGCGCAGTTCCACCGCCTCATATTGTCCGGTCGAGGCGCCCGAAGGCACCGCAGCGCGGCCGAAACCGCCATCGTCGAGCAATACGTCGACTTCGACGGTTGGGTTGCCGCGGCTGTCGAGAATTTCGCGCGCGATAATGTCAAGAATGGCAGTCATGAGAGCCTCACAAGTAAGTATGGATTTGAGCTTGGTTTAGCGTAAATCCCCCCATCGTGCAAATCTGGCGTGCAAATCTGCAAGCCGCCCACTTGACGAAAGCAATAGAGTTCGGTCTAAGGTCAGGCATGAATGAGACATCTACAGCTTTGGTATTGTTTTCCGGTGGGCAAGATTCCACCGCTTGTCTGGCCTATGCGCTGGATAATTTCGCGCATGTGGAAACGCTGGGTTTCGACTACGGCCAAACCCATCGCATCGAGCTAGATTGCCGCGCCCGCTTGCGCCAAGAGATTGCCAAAATCAGCGATTGGGGCGCGCGCCTTGGCGACGACCATACGCTGGCCCTGCCCGCGCTGGCCGAAATTGGCGGCACGGCGCTGATTGCGTCTGGCAGCGATAGCGATGACATGAAGAAAATGAAGAACAATCTGCCCGCCACTTTTGTGCCAGGCCGCAATTTATTGTTTCTCACCTATGCCGCCGCGCTGGCCTATCGGCGCGGGCTGAATGTGCTGGTCGGTGGCATGTGCGAGACCGATTACTCGGGCTACCCCGATTGCCGCCGCGACACGCTGGATGCGCTGGAGGCCTCGCTCAACTTGGGAATGGAAACGCAAATCACCATCGACACGCCGCTCATGCACATCGACAAAGCCGAGACGTGGGAGATGGCCGCGCAATTGGGCGGCGCGGGCTTAGTGGAGCTGACCCTCGAACATAGCCATACGTGTTATCGCGGCGAGCGCGAGCAACGCCACGACTGGGGCTATGGCTGCAACGATTGCCCCGCGTGCGAATTACGCGCCGCCGGCTATGAAAAATGGAGCGCCACGCATGACCTATAGCGTGAAGGAAATGTTTTACACCCTGCAAGGCGAAGGCGCGCAAAGCGGCCGCCCTGCCGTGTTTTGCCGCTTCTCGGGCTGCAACCTTTGGTCGGGCTTAGAAAAAGATCGCGCCACCGCACAATGCACATTTTGCGATACAGATTTCGTCGGCACCGATGGCCAAAACGGCGGCAAGTTCGACAGTGCCGACACGCTGGCCGATGCCGTTGCTGGCTTCTGGCCAGAAGACCCGCCCAGCGCCGATGCCTATATTGTGTTTACCGGCGGCGAACCATGCTTGCAATTAGACGCGCCCCTGCTGGCGGCCTTGGCCGCGCGCGGCTTTGAATGCGCCGTGGAAACCAATGGCACTTTGGAAGTGCCAGAAGGCGTCGATTGGATTTGTGTGAGCCCCAAGCCACAAACCGAGCTGAAACAAACCCGAGGCCATGAGTTAAAATTCGTTTACCCGCAAGACGAGCTGTCGCCCGACCAGTTTGCGGAACTGGATTTTGAGAACTTTTACCTTCAGCCGATGGATACGGGCGATGCCGAAACCAGTTGGCACAATGTGCAGGCCGCGATTGCCTATTGCCTGCAAAATCCGCAATGGCGGGTCAGCTTGCAGACGCATAAAATTGTCGGCCTCGACTAGAGCCCAATTGACCCGATTTGCTTAATCGGGCATAAGCGGGGCATGAAATTATCACGCGAATTCACTTTTGATGCTGCCCACAGCCTCGGCCATTATCCGGCTGGCCACGCCAATACGCGCGTGCATGGGCATAGCTTTCGCGCGCGCGTAACCGTCGAGGGTCTGCCCGACGTGCATGGGCAGATTGTCGATTTGGAAAAAATGGGCGCGCTGCTGCAAGATATGCACGAGCGCCTAGACCACCAAATGCTGAACGAAATTGACGGCCTAGAACAGCCGACGCTGGAAAACCTATGCCTATGGATTTGGGGCGCCTTGCAAAGCCCGCTGCCGCAAATTTGCGCCGTCGAAGTGTTTCGCGATAGCCTCGGCCAATCTTGCCTCTATCAAGGGAGCCAACATGTCGACTAAAGGAAGCGATGCCACTGGCGCAACTATGCTAGGCCAACAAACCGGTCTGCCCAATAGCCCCGAAGAAGCGGTGCTAGAGCGCGTGCCGAACCCGCATGTGGATATTGATTATGTGGCGCGTTTTGCTGTGCCTGAGTTCACCTCGATTTGCCCTGTCACGGGTCAGCCGGATTTCGCGCATGTGGTTATCGACTATGTGCCAGACCAGCATTTGGTAGAGAGCAAAAGTTTCAAACTCTTCATGGGGAGCTTTCGTAACCATGGCGCGTTTCACGAAGACTGCACCATTATAGTGGCCAAACGGCTGATTGAATGCATGAAGCCAAAATGGCTGCGCATCGGTGGCTATTGGTATCCGCGCGGCGGCATTCCGATTGATGTGTTTTGGCAAAGTTCAGAGCCACCCGAGGGATTATTTATTCCGGACCAAGGCGTGCCGCCCTATCGCGGCCGCTAATTTTTCTGCTATCTTTTATGCGTAGTCCAGTGGACGAGACTAGAGGAACCTAGAAAGTTCCGCTTATGAACAGCAATTTGTTCTGCTTATGTGGCTTGAGCTAACGCTCAAGCCTTTTTTAATGAATTGCTGTGAAAATGTTCACCTCTCCTACTTAGGTCGGGGTGGCGACTGAATAAGGTTTCGGGTGGAGATGATTGTCCGCACGTTAAGTAACTTTGTGAAAGGCGACACGAAAATGGGGCAACTCATGCTGCGCGATTATATCACGTCGG
>JAQWIP010000105.1 GCA_029248825.1 Alphaproteobacteria bacterium
AGAAAAAGGCCTCAAGCAAGTCACTGATATGGGCGCCATTGAGGCCTCGGTCGATGAAGTGATTGCGGCCAATCCCGACAAAGTGGCGCAAGCCCAAGAGCGCCCCAAAATGGCGGGCTGGTTTGTTGGCCAAGTGATGCAAGCGACGGGCGGCAAAGCCAATCCGCAGGCGGTCAATAAATTGGTCTTGGCGAAGCTCGGCCTCGACGGCTAATCGTTCAACTTGGCGTCTTTAATCGCCTGATAGGTGAGCGGCCACATGTCTTTGCGCAGGGTTGTGCGATGCGGCAGAACTTGTGTCATGAACAAGACAATCATCTTGTTTTTCGGGTCGATCCAAAATAACGTGCCAGCCGCGCCGCCCCAGAAATAGCTTTCTTCGGGCATTGGCAAACTCGACAGGCCTTGGTCTTTAATCATGCCGAAACCCAAACCAAAACCAATGCCATCACCCGGCATAGTGCTGGTATAGCGCGCTAGCGCTTGGGTGCTTCCCAGATGGTCTTGGCGCATCATTTTAACGGTATTGGGCGCCAGCAGGCGTTGGCCATCCAGCTCGCCATCGTTCAGCAACATGCGCGCGAAACGCAAATAATCGGCGGTCGTCGACAAAAGTCCAGCGCCGCCGCTATCGAATTCGGCTTCGGGGAAATAGCTGGTCAGGATGCTTTTATGCGCGGACTCGAGGCCTGGCCCGGTCGGTTGGGCGCGCAGGCCTTTGCGGGTAAATTGAGCCGGCACGCCTTTTTGCGAATACAGCGTGGCTTGGCGATTGGCCTTGGCGGGGTCGAAGCGAAAGCTGGTGTCGACCATGGCGAGGGGGCCGAAAATTCTTTCCTGCAAGAAAGCCGAAAACTTTTGTCCCGAAGCCACTTCGACCAAACGCCCTAAGACATCGGTGGAAACCGAATAGTGCCAATGCTCGCCGGGGTCGAACTTCAAAGGCATTTTGCCGAGCTTTGTGACAAAGCTTTTCAAATCGGTCTCGATGTTCAAGCCCAAACCTTGGCGGCGATACAGCGCGCCGAGCGGCGTCGGGTCAAATATCCCATAGGTAAAGCCCGCCTGATGGGTCAGCACATCATGGATGGTGGGCTGGCGCTTGGCGGCGCGGGTGGGCAGACGATTTTTATTGGCGCTTTTCTTTTTGGGGGCATAGACGCGCAAGTTGGCCAGCTCGGGAATATATTTGGCAATGGGTTCGTGCAGCAGAAATTTGCCTTCTTCGAACAACATCATCACGGCCACCGAGGTGATGGGTTTGGTCATGGAGTAGATATGAAAAATCGTGTCTTCGCTCATCGGCGACCTGCGCGCGATATCGCGATAGCCCCAATTGCGCTCATAGACCATGCGGTCATTTTGATAAATCAGCGCCCGCACGCCGGCCACTTCCTCGTCGTCCACGGCCCGTTGGTAGTGGGCGTCAATGCGCGCCAATCGCGATTGGTCAAAAGCTAAATCACCGGTCGTGGAAAAAAATCCCACACCCGCCATCACGCCGCCAAACAGCAGCACCAGACATAAAGCACGAATATACGTTTTAATCGGTCTCTCCCTTTTTCAGAAAAGCCTAGCGAAAACGCATGCGAAAAGAAAGCGTTGGCTTTATTTGCCTTTGAAGTCGGCCTCGCGTTTTTCGTTGAAGGCAGTTACCCCCTCGACGAAATCGCTCGACCAGCCTGCTTTTTGCTGCGCCCAACGCTCGTTGTTGAGCTGTTCTTCGTAAGTCGCATCGACGCTATCCCACAAGAGATTGCGGATGAGGCCTAAAGACATCGGCCCTTTGGCCAATTCTTCAGCCAGAGCGCGCGCCGTGTCCATCAGCGCATCGTCTTCGACCACGCGGTTGATAAGCCCCCATTCGAGCGCCTTTTCGGCTGGCAGGCGTTCGCCCATCAGCGCCAATTCTTTGGTCCGTGCCAGGCCGATGAGGCGCGGCAAAATATAGGTCGAGCCGCCATCTGGCACCAAACCAATGCGGCGGAAGGCTTGCAAGAAGAACGCCGATTTATTGGCCACAACCATATCGCCCATCAGCGCAAAGCTCATGCCAACGCCCGCGCACGGGCCGTTGACGGCGGAGACAATCGGGCAGGGCATATTGCGCAATTGGCGCAGTAGCGGATGATAGACGCGCTCTAGTCCCGCGCCGGCATCGTTTTTGGCGCTATTGGAGCCGCCATCTTCACCGCCATCCATGCGCGCCACATTGGCGCCGGCACAAAAGCCGCGCCCTGCGCCCGTTAAAATCACGCACCGAATGCCGCTATCGGGACTGGCGGCTTGGGTGAGGGCAATATCCAGACTGGCGAGCATTTTTGCGCTCATCGCGTTCAAGGCTTCGGGGTCGTTAAAGGTGATGGTGGCAATATTGCCTTCGACTTCATATTTGAGCAGGTCTAGTTGCATGATATTTTCCTATTTCGATTTCGGTTGGCTCTCGCGCGCCGCTTGCATTTGAGCGGTTTCGACGTCGCGGAAATTCGGTTTGCGTTTTTCCATAAAGGCACGCGCACCCTCTAGAAACACGGGCTGGTCGCAAAAATGGCCTTGCTGGTCGCGCTCATAATCAAGCTGCTCGTCATATGTATTTGTCATCGCCTTATCATGCGCGCGCGAGGTGGCTTTAATGCCGGTAATGGCACCTGCGGCCAAGCGTTCGGCCAATTGCATGGCCGTGTCCATCAGCGCATCATCTTCTACGCATTGCCAGACCAAGCCCCACTCTTCGGCCTTTTCGGCTGGCAGACTGTCGCCCAAAAGCGCCATCCCATTGGCTCGTGTGCGGCCGATAAGTTGCGGCACCAACCACGAGGCGCCGACATCTGGAATAATGCCAAGCTGGGGCGCAAACACTAATTTGAACGAGGCGCTTTTGGCCGCAATCACCAAATCGCCGCTCAAGGCCACACCGACGCCCGCCCCTGCGGCCACGCCATTGATGGCGCAAATAACCGGCTTATCGCAATCGTGAATGGCACGCCCCATGACGTTGAAACCGATTTCCATATTGTGCCAAGTCATCTCGCCGTGGGTTTTGCCTTCGATACGGGGAAAATCGCCGCCGCTTAAATCGGCGCCCGCGCAAAATCCGCGTCCCTTTCCCGAAAGGATGATGCAGCGAATGGCATCGTTATCATTGGCTTGTTGGAAGACTTCAATCACCGCCATCACCAAAGGGTAGTTAAGGCTGTTGAGGCTATCTGGACGGTTCATATAGACGCTGAGGACGCCTGTGTCGCTGAGGTGGGTCTCGATGGTATCTGACATTTATTTCTCCCTGATTGGGACAGAGTTTAATCACAAAAGGGCTATTGGCAAGCGTCGGTTAATCTGGTTAACTTTTTTTAGTTCAATCCATGAGGGAGATAATCATGAGTGCTGCAGAAAAAATGCCGGATATGCCGGAAACATCGGAACAAGAAATTCGCGATCTGATCGCCATCCAAAAGAAAGCGCACATCGCAGAAGGCCCTATGTCGGCTGAGCGTCGCATTGATTTGATCGATCGTACGATTGCGCTTCTTGTCGAAAATGGCGACCGTATGGTCGACGCGCTGATGGCCGACTTCGGCAGCCGTAGCCCCGAAGGCACGCTCGCCACAGACGTTGGCGGCACTTTGGGTTCGCTAAAATATGCCAAGAAAAACGTGCGCAAATGGATGAAAGCATCCAAGCGTCATTCGATGTTCCCGCTCGGTCTTTTGGGGGCCAGCACGCGCGTTGAGTATCAGCCAATCGGTTGTGTCGGCAATGTTGTGCCGTGGAACTTCCCGTTCAATCTTTGCTTCAGCCCGATGGGGTCGATTTTCGCCGCCGGCAATCGCACGATTATTAAGCCGTCCGAATATACCGTCCACAGCGCTTTGCTGACCAAAGAGCTTTGCGAGAAATATTTCGACAAATCCGAAGTTGCCGTTGTTTTGGGTGGCCCCGATACAGGCGCGACTTTCTCGCGCATGCCATTTGACCATCTGCTGTTCACCGGTGCCACGGGCATCGCCAGCCACATTATGCGCGGCGCGGCCGAAAATCTGGTTCCCGTAACCTTGGAATTGGGTGGCAAATCGCCGGTTATCGTTTCCGATACGGCGGACATGAAAAAAGCTGCCGCTCGTGTGATGACAGGCAAAACGCTGAACGCAGGCCAAATTTGCTTGGCGCCAGATTATGTGATGGTGCCAGAAGGCAAAGTCGATGACTTTGTTTCCGAAGCCACCGCCTCGGTAACCAGCATGTTCCCGACCCTGAAAGACAATGAGGATTACACCTCGGTTGTGAACCAACGTCACTATGATCGTCTGCAAAGCTATTTGGACGATGCCCGCGAGAAGGGTGCCAAGATTGTCGAAATCAATCCAGGCAATGAAGATTTCTCGCAGCAAGAACATCGCAAAATTCCGCCAACGATTGTTGTCAATCCAACGGAAGACATGAAAGTGATGCAGGAAGAAATCTTTGGCCCAATTTTGCCAATTAAATCTTACAGCGAAGTCGAAGATGCCATTGGTTACGTCAACGACCATGACCGTCCTTTGGGTCTGTATTATTTCGGCGATGACCGCACGGAAGAAAACCGTGTCATCAATTCCACCACCTCGGGCGGCGTAACGGTAAATGATGTGATTACCCACATCATGCAAGACGATGCGCCTTTCGGTGGCGTTGGCCCATCTGGCACGGGCGCGTATCATGGTAAGGAAGGCTTTGTGAACTTTAGCCATGCCAAAACCATTTTCCGCCAATCGCCATTTGAGTTCGCAGCCGGTGCGTTGCGCCCGCCCTATGGCGAGAAAACGCGTAAAATGTTGGCTGGCATTATTAAGAAGTAAGCCAGCTTCGACAAAAGACCCGCATGCGATATTATGTTGCATGCGGGTTTTTTTTGTTCTGCTTTTTGAAAAATATGAGACACTGACGCCATGGAAAAAATTGCAAAATTCAACGCCGAAGATCCGTTCCTGCTTAGCGAGCAGCTGACGCAAGAAGAACGCATGATATCCGACAGTGCGACTGCCTATGCGCGCGAAAAGCTGCGGCCTCGGGTTAACGATGCTTTTATCAACGAAACAATTATGCCAGAGATTTTCGCCGAAATGGGCGAGCAGGGTCTCTTGGGCGTCACCATAGCGCCAGAGCTTGGCGGGGCAGGCGCCTCT
>JAQWIP010000110.1 GCA_029248825.1 Alphaproteobacteria bacterium
TATTCTTCCTCGATAAAGGCCGTGGTAATCGTGCCAGCGCGGAAGCGCTCATGCTGCATAATGGCGGCGCAGAAATCGATATTATGACGAATGCCATCGATGCGGAAATTATCTAGCGCAACGCCCATCGCGTCCACGGCTTGCAACCGGTCAGGGCCATGGGTCACCAGCTTGGCAATCATTGGGTCGTAGAAAAGCGAAATCTCGCCACCCTCATAAACGCCCGTATCATTGCGCACGGTAATGCCATCTTGCGTGCCTTGCGCGGGCGGACGATAGCGCGACAGACGCCCCGTCGATGGCAAGAAACCCCGATACGGATCTTCGGCGTAAACCCGACTTTCCATCGCCCAGCCGTTAAGCTGCACGTCTTTTTGCTTCATATCCAGCTTTTCGCCAGCCGCGACTTTAATCATCTGCTCGACCAAATCGACACCCGTGATTAACTCGGTAACCGGATGCTCGACTTGCAGGCGCGTGTTCATTTCGAGGAAATAGAAATTCTTATCGCCATCGACGATAAATTCTACCGTGCCAGCCGAGCAGTAATCTACCGCTTTCGACAAGGCGACCGATTGCTCGCCCATGGCTTTGCGGGTCGCTTCGTCGAGGAACGGGCTTGGCGCTTCTTCGATAACCTTTTGGTTGCGGCGCTGAATGGAACATTCGCGCTCGCCCAGATAAATCACATTGCCGTGTTTATCGCCGAGGATTTGAATTTCAATATGGCGCGGTTGGGTGACGAATTTTTCGATGAAAATACGGTCATCGCCAAAGCTCGAAGCCGCTTCGTTTTTCGACGACTGAAACCCTTCGCGCGCTTCTTCGTCGTTCCAAGCAATCCGCATGCCTTTGCCGCCGCCGCCAGCCGAGGCTTTAATCATCACCGGATAGGTAATCTCATTGGCAATTTTTACGGCTTCCTCGGCGTCCGCAATCAACCCCATATGACCCGGCACAGTGGAGACACCGGCTTCGGAGGCGAGTTTTTTCGAGGTGATTTTATCGCCCATTTTTTCAATGGCATTGGCAGGCGGGCCAATGAAAGCCACGCCAGCTTTTTCCAAAGCTTCGGCGAAGACTTTATTCTCGCTCAAAAACCCATACCCCGGATGCACCGCTTCGGCGCCGCTTTGCTGGATGGCATCGAGAATTTTATCGATGACCAAATAGCTCTCGGATGCCGGCGCGCCACCGATGTAAATCGCCTCATCGGCCTCGCGCACATGCAAGGCTTGGGCGTCAGCATCGGAATAGACAGCGACGGTTTGAATGCCCATAGCGCGCGCTGTCCGAATGACACGGCAGGCGATTTCACCACGGTTTGCAATTAGAATTTTCTTAAACATATCAGATACCTAAAGCGGAATATTATCGTGTTTTTTCCAAGGATTCTCGAGCTTCTTAGACGATAGAAGCGCCAAAGCTCGGGAAATGCGACGACGCGTATTATGCGGCTGAATGACCTCGTCAATATAGCCACGTTCCGCTGCCACGAATGGATTTAGGAAACGTTCTTCATAATTTTCAACATGCTCGGCAATCTCTTCATCGTTGCCGATGGACGAGCGGAAAATAATTTCTACCGCGCCCTTCGCCCCCATCACCGCAATCTCGGCGGTCGGCCAAGCGTAGTTGAAATCGCCACGCAAATGTTTCGACGCCATCACATCATACGCCCCGCCATAGGCTTTGCGCGTAATCAACGTGATTTTCGGCACGGTGGCTTCGGCATAAGCAAATAGCAATTTCGCGCCATGTTTAATCAGCCCGCCATATTCTTGCGAGGTTCCAGGCAGAAAGCCCGGCACATCCACAAGCGTGACAATCGGCACATCAAACGCATCGCAAAAGCGCACGAAACGCGCAGCCTTGCGGCTTGCATCGCTGTCCAACACGCCAGCCAAAGTCATCGGCTGATTGGCGACAAAACCAACCGTCTTGCCTTCCATACGGCCAAAGCCCGTGATGATATTCTTGGCGAAATCTTTTTGAATTTCAAAGAAGTCCCCCTCATCGATTACCTTCTCGACCAGCTCCATCATGTCATAGGGCATGTTGGGATTGTCGGGGATGAGCGTGTCCAAGCTCGGATCCATGCGGTCGCGCACGTCAAAACTCGGGCGCTCGGGCGCGCCTGTGCGGTTGGAGAGCGGCAAGAAATCGATGAGACGACGCAGCTCAGTCAGCGCTTCCACATCATTATCATAGGCGCCATCGGCGACCGAAGATTTGCTGGTGTGGACTTTCGCGCCGCCCAATTCTTCGGCGGTCACTTCTTCATTGGTCACGGTTTTCACCACATCGGGGCCGGTCACAAACATGTAAGACGTGTTGCGCACCATGAAGATGAAATCGGTCAGAGCCGGCGAATACACATCGCCGCCCGCGCAAGGCCCCATAATCATGGTGATTTGGGGAATAACGCCCGAGGCCAAAGTATTGCGCTGAAACACTTCCGCATATCCGCCCAGCGCATCGACGCCTTCTTGAATGCGCGCGCCGCCTGCATCGAGAATGCCGATAATCGGCACGCCATTGCGCAGCGCCATGTCTTGCACTTTGTTGATTTTTTTCGAATGCGCCCGAGACAGCGAGCCGCCAAATACGGTGAAGTCTTTGGCGAAGAGATAAATCGGGCGCCCGTTCACCGTCCCCCAACCTGTCACCACGCCGTCGCCTGGAATCTTCTTATCCTGCATGCCAAACTCTTGGCAGTCATGCTCGACGAACATATCGATTTCTTCGAAACTATCGGGGTCGAGCAGCAGCTCGATGCGCTCGCGCGCCGTCAGCTTGCCGCGCGCGTGTTGCGCTTCAATGCGCTTTTCGCCGCCACCCAGACGGGCAACGCTACGCCGCTCTTCTAATTCTTTAACAATATCACGCATAATCTCCCCCGCGTCACTGTTGTAGAGCTGATAAATACCGCGCTATGGCTTTGATTTCCAGTGCTATATTGCCTAATCGCACTTGCGCTTCCTCATCGCGGCCCCAGGTCTCGATTTGGAATAAATCATCCAAAAAAGCCAGCTCATAAGCCTGTTCGGGCGAAATCTCGCCCTGCTCTAAGGCCAAGGCCAGAACGCCCGAGCCGAGAAGCGCGGCCGTATGCGACAATCCAGTCAGGCGAAACGCATCTTCGCCCGCCACTTGTTTTAAAATCTCTTCCGTTTGCGCTGGCTGCTCTATCGGCAATACCGAATGCGTGACCTGCAAAACAATGCCGAATTGGGTCTTCGCCCAAGCCAAAATAGGATCCCAGCCTTGCGCCTGTTTGGCGATAAGCGGGTCGGGAGCCTCGGCCCGATAGCACAGCAAATCAGACATGCCATAGGCGGCAAACGCCGTGCGGGTTTCTGGTATGACGCCAGCCACACGGTCGAGCGCAGTCGAGACAAGGCGCATGTGCAGCATCGACAATGTATCCACCTCTTCGCCCTGCGCTTGCCAGTCGTCCGCCACCAATTGCGCGAGCGCTTTTGTCGGCAAAACCAACGCGCTTTTCGCCGGCGTTTTCAAAACATGCGCATCCAGCTTGACGATAAATCCATCGTCTTGCTCGGCAAGGGTTACCGCTTCATAGAATCGTTTGGCCATCGTTACTCGGGCTGAAATTGAGAGATTAAAAGACGCAAATCTTCGGGCGTTTTGGCAATCGCATCGGCGCCAGATTCTTTTAGCTCCTCGACCGTTTGATAGCCCCAACCGACACCAATGGTGCGCGCGCCAGCGGCTTTGGCCATCATAATATCGAAACTCGTGTCGCCAATCATTAGGCTTTGGGCGGGCGTTGCGCCGGTTTCGCGCATCGCATCCAGCATTAAATCGGGGGCGGGTTTGCCGGGGCCATCGTCGGCGCTTTTCAGCACTTGGAAAAACTCGCGAATATCATAAGCGTCCACCACACGGCTCAAGCCACGGCGCGACTTCATGGTGATAATGCCCAGCAGCGTATCGTCGAGCTTGCCGAGTTCGAGAATTTGCGCATGCATGCCGTCAAACATCACCTGACCACGGTCGTCTTGCTGAACTAAATCTTGATAGGTCTCGCGATAGACATCCAACATATTCACAATCTGGTCGTCACTGGCTTCTGGCACATGGCCGCGCAGCGCCACATCGATAGGGAGCCCCACGGCATACAGGATATCGCGGCGCGATGGGCAGGCAAAATCATGCGCCGCCAAAGCCGTTTGCGTGGCGGTGATGATGGTCTGTTGGCTATCCACCAACGTGCCGTCGCAATCGAAAACGATCAGCCGCATTATTTCCCCTCATCAAACGGAATCTCTCCGTCTTTCAAATCAAAGCTTAGCATATCCCATGTTTCAGCCATATGATCGCGCAAGGGCGCCTTGCATCGCAAAACACCGCCACGCGGATGAGGCATCATAATCGAGCGGGCGTGCAAGTGAAGCCTTTTTGGCAAGATACCGCCGTATTCTTCGTTTTCGCTCTCCACTCGATACTTCTGATCCCCAACCAGAGAATGGCCAATCGCCGCCGCATGGGCGCGAATTTGATGCGTCCGACCGGTTAGCGGACGAAACGCCAGCCAAGAAAACCGCTGCCCAACCCGCGCGATTTCCATGAAATCCGTATGCGCTTTCATGGCATCGCTGTCGTCCGGCTCGACGGGGCGCACACGTTCGCCCCCATCAGCCACCGCGCGTTTGGCCAGCGGCACCCGAATGGAACCTTGCGACGGGCGCGGCACGCCGTAAACCAAAGCCCAATAAACCTTCTCGGCCTCGCGGCTGGCGAACTGACGGGTCAAGAATTGCGCCGCCTTGCGATTGCGCGCCAAAACCAAAACGCCCGACGTATCGCGGTCAAGCCGATGCACGAGGCGCGGCGCTTCGGCCTCCTCAAATTGTAAAGCGGGCAAAGCCGCATCGATATGCATGGTGGTTTTGCTGCCGCCCTGCACCGCCAGACCTGACGGTTTGTTGATGACCATCACATCTTTATCGCGGTGAATAATCGCCGATTGCAGCTCGGCCACCAAAGCATCTGGCACCGAGACCGGGCGCACGGTGCGCTTGGCGCCCTGCTCTGGCACTTCGGGTGGCACGCGGATGATTTGGCCTTTTTGGATGCGGTCGGCCGCTTTGGCGCGTTTGCCTTCCACGCGCACGAGGCCTTGGCGCAGTAGTTTTTCCAAACGGCCTTGGGTCAGCGCGGTGAAATATTTGCGAAACCATCTGTCGAGGCGCAGACCATCATCCTCGCCTTTGACTTTAATTTGTCGAACGCCCGCCATTTATAAACCCTTCACCAGCAGATAGCCTGCCGCAAACACCAATAGACCGCCGACAAGCGAACCGCCCAGATAGCCGCTTACGGATAAAATTTCGCGTTTCTCTAGCAGTTGAAATAGCTCCATAGAGAAAGCCGAGAAAGTGGTAAAGCCGCCCAGCACACCGACCCCGACAAACAAACGAAGCCCCTCTTGGGCGCCGCTTTGCTTCGACAGCCAGCCGATCAGCACCCCCATGAAAAACGAGCCGAGCAAATTGACGCTAAGCGTTGCCCATGGAAAACCCGTCGGGGATTTCAGCCATCCGCTGATGCCAAAGCGAGCCACAGCGCCCAACGCGCCGCCGCAAGCGACCCAGATAACAGATTGTAATGCCATGGTGAGGTGGCCTCCCGATTCGGCGTTCAAAATAGCACAGAACTCTGCCGCCATAAAAAAAGACACGAAAACCGAAGGGCTTTCGTGTCTCTTCAAATTTAATGGATGAGATTAGGCAGTGGCTGCAGCCAGCTCCTCGCCTTCGTCGCTCATCATCACGGGGCCAGAATCTTGGCCTTTCGCGGTTACATCGCGGTCGACAAATTCAATCACGGCCATAGGCGCATTGTCGCCATAGCGGAAACCCGCTTTGAGAACGCGGATGTAGCCACCCGGGCGTTCGGCATAGCGAGCGGCCAGCGTATCAAATAATTTAGCGCCCCACTGTTGGTCTGGAAGCTGAGCATAGGCGCGACGACGAGCCGCCAAGTCACCCTTTTTGCCCAAAGTCACAAGCTTCTCAACGAAGGGGCGAAGCTCTTTGGCTTTTGGCAAAGTCGTTACAATTTGCTCATGCTTGATGAGGGCAACGGCCATATTTCCAAGCATCGCCTTACG
>JAQWIP010000117.1 GCA_029248825.1 Alphaproteobacteria bacterium
GGCGGCGAAATCCGCTTGGAAGTCGAGGCTTGCGAGGCCATATTAGAAGATGTTACTGCGCCTTGGGCGGCTCGTTCGCGCCCCGACCATGTGCTAGATACGGATTGAAATATAGATTATGGCCCCTTACCTGCGTGCCCACATAAAGGATGCTGATTTCGCAACGCGCTTTGGCGAGTTGCAAGAGATGAAGCGCGAGCAATCGGTTGATGTCAATGCGGCTGTGCAAAGCATTATCGACGATGTGCGCGCGCGCGGCGATGCGGCGCTTATCAAGCTGACCGAAAAATTCGACCGCCAGACCATCAGCCCGCAGAGTTTGCAAATTTCGGAAACCGAAATAGACGCAGCGGTTGACGCTTGCGCTAAGTCTACGCGCGAGGCGCTTGAGCTTGCCGCCAGCCGCATTCGCGATTTTCACGCCCGTCAAAAACCCCAAGACGAACGCTTTACCGATGCCGCAGGCGTTGAGTTAGGCCACCGCTGGACGCCCGTCGATGCGGCGGGGCTTTATGTGCCAGGCGGTTTGGCCAATTATCCTTCGTCGGTTCTGATGAACGCCATTCCCGCGCGCGAAGCCGGCGTAGGTCGCGTGGTCATGGTGGTGCCGACACCCGATGGCAAGGTCAATCCGTTGGTTCTCGTGGCGGCGCGTTTGGCCGGCGTCGATGAAATTTACCGCATTGGCGGCGCGCAAGCGATTGCCGCGCTGGCCTATGGCACGGACACGATAGAGCCGGTGAATGTGATTGTCGGGCCAGGCAATGCCTATGTGGCCGCGGCCAAAAAACAGGTCTTTGGCCAAGTCGGTATCGATATGATTGCGGGGCCGTCGGAAATTCTTGTGGTGGCCGATGGCCAAAACGACCCCGCGTGGATGGCCGCTGACCTATTGAGCCAAGCCGAACATGATGAAGTGGCGCAATCGATTTTAATTTGTGACGATGCCGACTATGCCGATGCCGTGGAGCAAGCGGTGGAGACGGCGCTGCAAACCCTCTCGCGCGGCGAGATTGCGCGCAAAAGTTGGCAAAATTTCGGCGCCATTTTGGTGGTCGAGGATTTGACCACGCAAGCCCCCGATTTAATCAATCAACTGGCGCCCGAACATTTGGAGCTGGCGGTCGAAGACCCCGAGGCCATGGCGGGCGAGGTTCGCCATGCGGGGGCTATTTTTATGGGGCGCTATACGCCGGAAGCCATTGGCTATTATATTGCCGGGCCGAACCACGTGTTGCCGACGGCGCGCGCGACGCGCTATGCGTCGGGTCTGTCGGTGTTGAATTTCATGAAGCGGTCGTCTTTGGTGAAATGCGATGCGGCGTCTTTAGCGGCCATTGGTCCAGCGGCGGTGCAATTGGCGGAAGAGGAAGGGCTGAGCGCGCACGGGCGCTCGATTTCCATTCGGCTGAATAGAGGGCGGGAGAGCTAGAGATGGCCGAAGGTGTCGCCCAAATGAGCGCCGATAAATCGGCACGCATGGTGCATATTTCGCTCGATGATCCGGCTTTGGTGGCGCGCAATCCAGATATTGAACACGAGCGGCGGGTGGCGATTTTTGACCTGATTGAGGGCAATCATTTCGCGCTGGTCGAAGGGCCAGAAGGGCCGTATCGCGTGGTTTTATCGGTGGTGGATCGGGGTATTTTATTTTCGGTTTCCAACGGCGACAATAAAAAGCTTACCGATATTGAGCTGGCCATGACGCCGTTTCGGCGCATTATCCGCGATTATTTTTTGATTTGCGAGAGCTATTTCGAAGCCATTCGCACGGCCACGCCCGAGCGCATTGAAGTAATAGATGAAGCGCGCCGCGCCTTGCACAATGAGAGCGCAGAATTGCTAAAATCGCGCCTCGGCGCACATGTGCAAGTGGATGACGACACGGCGCGGCGTTTGTTCACGTTAATCAGCGTTTTGAAAATGCGTAGCTAAGATAAACCCCTTGATTTTTGGCTGGTTTCTGGCCATTGTCCGCGACAAGGCAGACCGCCGATTTTTATGAGTGAGATTTATGGCCAAAGAAGAGCTTCTAGAATTTAACGCAACGGTAGTGGAATTGCTGCCGAACGCGACGTTTCGTGTGAAATTAGAAAATGAGCATGAAGTGATTGCTCACACGGCTGGCAAAATGCGCAAAAACCGCATTCGGGTGTTGGCTGGCGACAAGGTTTTAGTGGAAATGACGCCTTATGACCTCACCAAAGGACGAATTACCTATCGCTACAAATAAGCGGCTGCTGCTGGCCAGTGCCAGCCCGCGCCGCCTTGATTTGCTGGCGCAAATTGGGCTCGTGCCCGATGAAGTTATCCCTGCCGACATCGATGAAAGCGAAACTCCAGCCGAGGCGCCGCGCGCTTTGGCGGCGCGTTTGGCCAGACAAAAAGCCGAAGCTTTGCGTGCCCATCTAGATGCCGATACGCTCATTTTGGCCGCCGATACGGTGGTTGGTGTCGGGCGTCGAATTTTACCCAAAACCGAGACGCGCGAGCAAGCGCGCGCTTGTTTGGCGTTGCTGGCGGGGCGCGGACACCGCGTGCATACGGGCTTTAGTTTGATGTCGAGCGAGCGGATAGTGACTAAATGCGTGACCAGCCGCGTGCGCTTTAAAAACCTCTCGCCGGACGAGATAGATAGCTATCTGGCCAGCGGCGAATGGCAAGGCAAAGCGGGGGGCTATGCCATTCAAGGCCGTGCCAGCGCCTTTATCGCCGGCCTTGTTGGCTCCTACTCGAATATTGTAGGTTTGCCATTATACGAAGTCAGCGAAGTCTTACGCGGCGCCGGCGTCGCCTTTGAAACAGGAAAAGAGTAAACCATGTCCCATGAAATTTTGATGAGTGTTGAAGACGGTCTTTTGCGGGTCGCGCAAGTCGAAGACGGCGAGCTGACCAGCCTGCAAGCCGCGCCCTTGGCGCAAGCCTCGGGCGATGGCCGCAGTCTTATCGGGCAAATATATTTGGGACAAGTCGAACGCGTGGTGCCGCGTCTGCAAGCCGCCTTTGTCGATATTGGTATGGAGCGCGCCGGTTTTTTGGGCGCGCGCGAAGCCCGGGCTTTATTGCCAGGCAGCGACCGCGAAACGCCGATTGAAGATTGCGTGCAAGATGGCGATACGGTTTTGGTGCAAATCACCCGCCCGCCGCATGGCGATAAGGGCGCGCAAATCACCTCCGATGTTACTCTGCCTGGCCGCGCCGTGGTATTGGCACCCTGCCGCAACCGCATTGCGGTGTCGCGCCAAATCGAAGAGGAAGGGGAGCGCACGCGCCTAGCCGATTTAGCCGCCGCCATCCGCGATGGCGAGCAAGGCGATGGGCTGGATGTTGAGGGCATGGATGGAGCCGCAGGTTGGGTCATCCGCACGGCCGCCATTGGCATGGAAGCGGCGGATATGGCCGCCGATATGGCCAGTGTCGCCGGCCAATGGGACGCGCTTTTGGCGCAAGCCGAAGACAGCGAGCCGCCGGCCGGTCTGTATCAAGATTTAGGCGCCGTTGAAAAAGCGCTGCGCGATTTAGTGCGCGCGCAAACCACGGCCATCGTCATTGAAGATGCGGATAGTTTGGCGCAAGCCAAAGCCTTTGCAAGCGCCCATATGCCGGCCGCGCTGGGGCTCGTGCAGGGCAGCGAAAAAGGCGAGATTGTTTTCGACCGCTACGATATTGCGAGCCAGTTAGAGCAAGCCCTGTCCAATCGGGTAACCCTAGTCTCGGGCGGTTGGTTGATGATTGAAACCACCGAAGCGATGACCACGATTGACGTCAATTCAGGCGGCGATACAGCCGATGCGCGCGGCGTGAACTTGGCGGCGGCGCAAGCGATTGGGCGTCAGCTGAGATTGCGCGCATTGGGCGGTCTGGTGGCCATTGATTTCATCGATATGAGCGAGACGGCGGATAATGAAGCGGTTTTAGCCGCCTTGGAGGCCGGCTTTCAAGGCGATAAAAACCCTGTGCGTATTGGCCCCATGTCGGAGTTCGGCGTGGTGGAAATGACCCGTCGGCGCGATGTGATGAGCTTGGCCGAAGCCATGCGCCAGCGCGTGCCAAGCGACAGCGAATAGTCGCGTGGCGATGACCAAATGTCCAATATGCAAGACCTCTGAGACGGTACAGGCCTATCGCCCGTTCTGCTCGAAGCGGTGTGCCGATGTGGATTTGCATCGTTGGATGGGCGGCCATTACGCGGTGCCAGCGGTCGAGCCGCCGGATGATTTTGACACCGAAATTGAGCAGGCTTTGGCCGAACAAAGCTCGCCAGA
>JAQWIP010000121.1 GCA_029248825.1 Alphaproteobacteria bacterium
ACGACCACGCGCGCTCTTCCACCGGCGCCAAACAGTCATCCGAGGCCTGCGTGCGCTCATCGCCGTAGCAAATATTCAGCTTCAGGCAATTGCCTTTGTCATCATAGGTGCAGCGCAAATTATCGGCGTTGATTTTCTGGGTCGGCTCTTGAATGGCGCGCACGTAATAGGTCGCCATGCGTTTGGCCTTGGCAAACTCTGGGTCGGTGAACGTGAACGAACAGCCATTGCCCGTATCCTTGCAACGATGGGTTTTCCATTTGTCCTCAATCAAATCCGCCACATCTTCATCGGCGCTGGTTTGCGGTCGAATGCGGATGACTTCAATACGGGTGATTTTCAACCGCTCTTCCGACGGGTTGAAACACTCATTGGCGCAAAGTTTTTGCAATCTATCGGCGCCCAAGGCGCTTGCGGCATCTTCGGGGCAACCGGGTTTTTGTTTGTGAGCGCCCACCGCTTTCACTTCAAACACTGGCGATTTGGCCGCTTTGGTCGTGCTGCCCATTTTGGTGCCATCTTTGGTGTTGAACCAGAGCAAAATCCGCGCGCCGCTTGTGCCGTAGGTTTCGCGCGCTTTCATCGCGGCGAAAATCTCTTCCCGACTGCGCCCCTCAGAATGCACAGCAGCTAAGCCGCCTGTCGTCCAGAAACTCGCTTGGCGTTCCAACTCGGTGGCGCCAAAGCCGCGCTCGGCCACGGCGTCAGGGTTAATCGGCTGCGAGACAGACGCCGTCTCCCCTTTCGGGTAAATCCGCTCAACCAATTCTTGACGCAAGCGAACCGCTTCCGTATTGCGCAGGCGGTCGATGTCTTTATAGCCCGTGCCAGGCCGGGCGCGGTGGTTATCACTCGAGGCAATCACCCCCCAGTTCAAACGGGTCGGCGCCTCGGGGTCATCGAAATTACGAAGCGCCAAAGCATATTGCATACTATTGCCAGGCCGATAGCCGAAGCTCGGCAGGAAGCAATCTTTGCACTGCCCCGAATCCAACCATTCTTCAATTTGCGTGCCAGACACGGTTATATGCGCCGCTAGACTGGCATTGGCAGCGTTGGCGCGCGCTTCGCCAGCGCGCAGGTCGCAAACCGCTTGGCTTTCGCCATCGGCCAAACAACGCTTCTTGATAATCTCGCCCGCCTGCCAGCAGCTCGGCAAATAATTAGCCGTCGGCGCCGGACAACTGGCCAGACCCGTCTTTGCATCGTAACGCACCGAACGCCAATCGCGATATTCTTCCGAATTACCATGTCCCGACATCACCTCAATCAGCTCCATCGCTTCGGGGCGATTTTCGGCTTTCAAATGCTTATCGAAAGTCGTGGCCGTGGGCGTGTAAAAACCCCAGCTGGTGCCATGCGGAATAATCAACGGGTCGAGATTTTGCTGCTCGAGGCTGGTCACCAGACGCCCTGGCGTGTCGGCGATTTCAAAACACCCATCGGGCAATTCATTGGCTGGCACATCTGGCGCGCAAAGCGGCACTTTGGCGGCTTGGTCGAGGAAAGTGCGAATGTCGTAATAATCTTGTCGGTTTTCATAATCCAAAGCGGCGAGGCCTAATGGCACCAAAGATTTGCCATTGGTGCGCAGCGCATCCACCGTCACCCCGCCCGAGGCGATGGGGCGTTTGGCCAATTTGGCGTCTTCCAAATCTTTAAAAATCACATTTTTGTGACCGAAATGCTCTTCGGGGCGGGCGCCGACTTGCGTCCATTCAAAGCCGACGAAGCTGACCATATCGGGGCTATCGCCATTGCTCGATTGGGCGTTGCAGGCGCGAATGCTTTGCTTGGTGTCTTCCCAACGTTTGGGGGTCGAGGCTTCGGCGTGGTCGGTAATCGACCAGAAATCCAGCGCCGAGCAATGGCGGGCATAATCGCAAGCATCGGCTAAAGGATGCGACCCCTCGCCACCATAAATCGGCAGCGACCATAAAAACGCATCGGTAGAATTGGTAGTATGCACATGCAAATCACCGAACAGGATTTGTTTATCCTTCGCCGATTTAGCGCCGTCGCGGCTGACCCGCAAAGCTTTGGAAATTGCTTTCTGCTCGTCCACTCTGGCCTGCACCAGAATATCGCTGCGCGCCGCGCCGGTAATTTCGCCGGGTCCACGGTCTTGGCCAAGCCAACCTTGTTGCGCGGCCAAGAGATAGGCGCCCGTCACGGCCACAAAGGTAACCGCGATGGCGATGGAAGTTTGGCGAATAAGTGTCAGCATGTCAGGTTCCCCACTGATGATTTATTTAAGAGCCGAGGGGATAAGATTTGTCGGTTTCGCCAGAGATGTCAAACCCTGAAAACAAGAAAAAAGCCTTAGCTGGCCTCGCGCGGCAATAGTTTAAAGGTGGCCGAAGCACGCGCCACTTCCTCGCCTTGCTCGTTCAGCAAAACCGCTTCGCTGAACGAAACGCTGCGCCCCATGCGAAGCACTTTGCCTTTGGCAATATATTTGCCCGGGTGACCCGCTTTCAGATAACTGGTTTTCAGCTCCAAAGTCACCTGCCCGCGATATTTTTCCATATCCAAAACCGAACGCGCGGCCACGCC
>JAQWIP010000153.1 GCA_029248825.1 Alphaproteobacteria bacterium
GCCCGCACCCGATAGTTTTTCTTCGATGCGCTCATAGCCGCGGTCGAGATGATAGACCCGCGAGATGCGCGTCTGGCCTTTGGCCATCAGCCCCGCAATCACCAAAGTGGCCGAGGCGCGCAAATCGGTCGCCATGACGGGCGCGCCTTGCAATTTCTCGACGCCCGTGACAATCGCCGTATCGCCTTCCAGCGTAATATCAGCGCCCAAGCGCACCAGCTCTTGCACATGCATGAAGCGGTTTTCGAAAATCGTCTCGCGAATGCGCGACACGCCATCGGCACCGCACATCAGCCCCATGAAGGGCGCTTGTAAATCGGTGGCAAATCCGGGGTAAGGCTCGGTGGTGACGGGCGTGGCAATGGGGCGAGCTTGCGCCCCGATGATGCGCACGGCCCCCGCCTCTTCTTGCAGCTGGCAACCCGCCAAGCGCATGGCAGGTGCCAAAGCGCCCAACACATTTTCTTGAATGCCCGTCAGGCGCGCATCGCCCCGCGTGGCGGCAATGGCCAGAGCAAAAGCGCCCGCCTCAATGCGGTCGCGCGAAACCGTATGGTCGGCGCCCGATAATTTATCGACGCCCGTAATGGATAAATTGCGCGTGCCCAGACCCTCGATTTTAGCGCCCATCGCCATCAGGCAGGTGCCGACATCGACGACCTCTGGCTCGGTGGCGGCATTGGTAATCAGCGTGGTGCCTGTGGCCAAACTCGCCGCCATCATCAAGACATGGGTCGCCCCCACGGAGACGAAAGGCAAGTCGATACGCGCGCCCTTCAGCCCACCCTTGGCGCTGGCATTGACATAGCCGCCCTCGACCTCAATCTCGGCGCCCATGGCTTCTAGGCCTTTGAGGTATAAATCAACGGGGCGCGTGCCGATGGCGCAACCGCCAGGCAGCGAGACTTGCGCTTCATGGGCGCGCGCCAAAAGCGGGCCCAATACCCAAAAGCTCGCACGCATTTTCGAGACCAATTCATAGGGCGCGCGGGTGCAGCTTAAATCGGGCGTATGCACGCTCACGCCCTCGCCGGGCCCTTGGCCAAACTCTTCGACATCTGCGCCCAGCTCGCGCAAAACCCGCGCCAGCGTGCGCGTATCGGCCAAGCGCGGGCTGCCGCGCAGGATTAGTTTTTCGTCGCTCAAAAGGCCCGCCACCATGAGCGGCAGAACGGCGTTTTTTGAGCCAGAAATAGCAATCTCGCCGCTCAGCGCAACGCCGCCTTCAATGACGATCTCATCCATCTGATTTGTCCTCTGGTGCGGCAGCTTGCGCTTGTCGCGCTTGGGTGCGGCCGGCTTTGCGGCGTTGTAAATTCGCACGCAGAGCCTCGGCCAGTTTTTGCTGGCGAGCTTGGTTTTTCACCGCAGGTTTTTGGCCTTTGCTCATTCCCTCTTCTTAACTTTATTTGTGCCATTTGTCATGCGGCTGTATCTGGCGGCTGTATCTAGCTGTTTGTGGAGCCTTATGTCAAACGGGCGAATACAAAAGCCCCGCCAATTCGCATTGGCGGGGCTCATCGTAATGCTTTAGAGGCTTATCGCCTCAAAACCTTATTGCATGGTTAGGTTTGGCGACAGTCCACCTTCACCCAAAGCCGCGCCCAAAATAGCGCAACCACCGGTTGGCGTAGCGCTCAAGGACAGAGCCGCGACCACAGTCGAATTTTGCAAAACGGAGTTGCAAAGATAAATGAGGCACCCTCACCCTTTCCAGTACGCATGGAGCCAATTGCGGGAGGTTTTTAACCGCCCAAAGGCCCTTGGGACAATTTGTTGGAAATCCCCCATAGCAATCCTCGAGCTGCTTTTCTTGTTCGCTGTCGCCCTAGCGCCATACCCTCGGGCAGGGGTGAAGTCGGGGGGAGGATTAATCTGGCAATTTTTCATGTCGCGAAACCACGCCGCGTGTCCAGCCTGCGCTATGCCAATCGGGGCGAATGAAAACCTCTCGTGCGCCGCACGCCGCGCAGCGAAAATGCGGCTTCAACTCCAGCAGAACCGCATCGCCAAACCTCTCGAAAAGCGGCGCCACCGAAACGGTTTTATGATGGCTGCATCCCTCGCACCAAAGCCAGACGTCCAATCGGCGCGCAACCAACCAACTCAACCGAACGGGCGCAGATTTTACAGAACGCATGAAACAAAACCACTCAACACAAAAGAACAAAGGGCGAACAGAATAACGCATCCTAGCCCAAGCGCAATCGTTACTTGCATCCCCCGCCTGCCTATGGCAAACAGCAGGCAAGACAACGCTGCCGTAGCTCAGGGGTAGAGCACTCCCTTGGTAAGGGAGAGGTCGGTGGTTCAATTCCACTCGGCAGCACCAGTTTTCCAGAAGTAAAAAGATAAAAAGAGTGGACTAAAGTCTAGCAAGCCAAAAAGGATAAACAGCCGTGCGCAAGGCACCCTAAGGCCGCAAAGCGACCAAGGGCTTTTAGCGTCGGCAGCACCCCCTCAACTTTTCAAATCTTTGGGGCGTTATTTGGCGCGGCCTTGCAATTTTTCAAAAGTGCGCATGCCGCCTAGGCCTAGCAGAGCATAGAGAATGGTCGTTAGCACCTCTAAATGTAGCGGCGGAGGCGGCGGGGTTTCGGCGTAGGTGAGCGCTAAGCCCCAGACCATTAAATCGCGCAACACAAAATTATACGCCAGAGCAATGCCGCACACCCAGCCAATGAACGGACGCCAATCCGCCACGAAGAGGCTTTTGTGAGCCGCTTCCAATTTATTGATTTCCGTTTGCACCAAGCTCGGCTGTAAAGCTATGCGCGCCAGAAACGCCTTTTTATCCAAGCGCTCCTTATCCGAAGCAAACAATGCGTCTAGCACATTGCCTAGCGCCTCTATCTGCTCGGCTACGGGTTTGGTCAAAAAAGAAAGCATTTGGCAACTATACAATAGCGCCAAGCGGCGGGGATAAATTGCGCAAATAAAAAGGGGCGCCACGAAGCGCCCCTGAGTATTTTGCGAGCCGAAGCTCAATCAAAAACCTAGTCGAAAGCCTAGTCGAAAGCCTGATCCCATGTGCCCTCTGTCGACGCCTTGGCATATTCCGTCGCCCGGCCTTCAAAGAAGTTCATATGCTCAATGCCGTTCAACATCTCGTCCATCCACGGCAGTGGATTTTTCTCAATGTCATACAAAGGCTCAAGGTTCAGCTGTGTCAGACGGCGGTTGCCAATAAAGCGAATGTAATCTTTCACTTCTTGCGCTTCCAGACCTTCCACGCCGCCCATTTCAAAGGCCAAGTCGATGAAAGCATCTTCGTGGGTCACAACCGTTTCGCACGCTTTATACAAATCGCGCTTCATCGCATCATTCCAGATTTCCGGATTTTCTTGCGTGAATGTGTTGAACAATTTCACAATCGAATTCGTGTGCAGCGTCTCATCGCGCGCCGACCACGTAACGATTTGCCCCATGCCCTTCATTTTATTGAAGCGCGGGAAATTCATCAAAATCGCGAAACTCGCAAACAATTGCAGACCCTCGGTGAAGGCACCAAAGACGGCCAAGGTTTTGGCAATGTCTTCTTTGGTTTCGACACCCCATTCCTGCATGTAATCGTATTTATCCTTCATCTCGCCGTATTTCATGAAGGCTTCATATTCAATCTCCGGCATGCCGATGGTGTCGAGCAAATGCGAATAGGCCGCGATATGGATGGTTTCCATATTCGAAAAAGCCGACAACATCATTTGCACTTCGGTTGGCTGGAACACTTGCGAATAATGCTTCATGTAGCAATTGTTCACTTCTACGTCAGCTTGCACGAAGAAACGGAAAATCTGCGTCAGCATATTGCGCTCGCCACCGGTCAGCTTCTTATGCCAATCCTTCACGTCTTCGGCCAATGGCACCTCTTCTGGCAACCAGTGAATACGCTGCTGCGTCAACCAGGCGTCATAGGCCCATGGATAGAGGAAAGGTTTGTAAACGATGCGCTCTTCAAGCAAAGACATATGAGTACCCTTTATCTTTTAATTTACGTTTTCATACAAAGAGCGCCGCTATGCGCCCTAACCATTAGTTAGATCAAATCGACCCCGTGGCCAGCTCGCCTATTGGCAAGCTAGGCACTCGTCCATTTCATTTTCTTCGGCCACTTTCACCATGGCATCTTCCATGGCTTTGGTGTCGCCGCCTTCTTTTTCAGCTCGCTGAATAGACAAAGAACGGCAGTAATACAGGCTTTTGACGCCTTTTTTCCACGCTTGATAATGCACTTGGTGCAAATCTTTTTTGTGGATATTGGCCGGCAAGAAAACATTCAACGATTGCGCTTGGTCAATCAATTGCGCGCGGTCGCCCGCCAAATCGATGAGCCAACGCTGGTCCATTTCAAAGGCAGTTTTAAACACTGATTTCTCGTCATCGGTCAGGAAATCGAGATGCTGCACCGAGCCGCCAGAGGTCACAATCGACGACCAAATATCATCATTGTTCTGGCCTTTTTCGCTGAGCAATTTATCGAGGTGGCGGTTGCGCACATTGAACGAGCCCGACAGCGTTTTATGCGTAAAGCTATTGGCCGCAATCGGCTCAATGCCCGGGCTGGTGCCACCGCAAATAATCGAGATAGAGGCCGTCGGCGCAATCGCGGTTTTATTCGAGAAGCGCTCATTGATGCCGCATTCGGCGGCATCCAAGCACGGGCCACGCTCATTGGCCAAATCGACCGAAGCCTTATCGGTGGCTTCTTGGATATGCGTGAAAATGCGCTTGTTCCAGACTTTCGCCATCACGCTTTCCCAGGGAATCATATTGGCTTGCAAGAACGAGTGGAAACCCATAACGCCCAAGCCTACCGAACGCTCACGTTGGGCGGCGTATTTGGCTTTGGCCATATCGTCGGGCGCGCGCTGGATGAAATCTTCCAACACATTGTCGAGGAAACGCATCACGTCTGGAATGAACTGTTCTTCTTTATTCCATTCGTTGAAATTTTCTGCATTCAAAGACGACAAGCAGCAAACCGCGGTGCGGTCGTTGCCCAAATGGTCGCGCCCTGTTGGCAGCGTAATCTCGGCGCATAGGTTCGAGGTTTTAATTTCCAGATTGAGCAGTTTTTGCTGCTCCGGACGCAGGTTGTTCACCGTGTCCTTGAAAACCATATATGGCTCGCCGGTTTCAATGCGCGCGGTCAGCATGCGAATCCACAAATCACGCGCCTGCAAACTTGCCTGCACAGAGCCATCTTTCGGGCTACGCAAAGCCCATTCTTCGTCATTTTCCACGGCGCGCATAAACGCATCCGAGATCAGAATCCCATGGTGCAAGTTCAGCGCCTTGCGGTTGGGGTCGCCCCCTGTTGGACGACGAATTTCAATAAATTCTTCAATTTCTGGGTGGTCAATCGGCAGATAAACCGCCGCCGAGCCGCGCCGCAGCGAGCCTTGCGAAATCGCCAAAGTCAGGCTGTCCATCACGCGAATGAACGGCACAATGCCCGAGGTCTTGCCATTTTGGCCGACTTTTTCGCCGATGGAGCGCAAATTGCCCCAATAGGAGCCAATGCCGCCGCCGCGCGAGGCGAGCCAGACATTTTCATTCCATAGGTTCACAATATCGCCGAGACTATCATTGGCTTCGTTCAAAAAGCACGAGATGGGCAGGCCGCGCTCGGTGCCGCCATTGGACAGCACGGGCGTCGAGGGCATGAACCAAAGTTTCGAAATATAATCATAAAGCCGCTGGGCATGCGCTTCATCGTCCCCATAATAAGAGGCCACACGAGCAAACAGGTCTTGAAAGGTTTCGCCAGGCATTAAATAGCGATCGGTCAGTGTGGCTTTGCCAAAACCCGTCAGCAGCGCATCGCGCGATGGGTCGGTTTTTACTCGCGGGCGAGAGACATATTGTACCGCTTGGTCTTGGCGGTCGAAATCGAGCTGCGGTTCGCTGGCATTGCCCCCCTCGGCACGACGATTCGCAACAGCCTTTGCCGCTTCATTTTTTAGCACGTCTTGTTCCATTTTATTTGGCTGTTCCTTTGCCGGGTCTTTGACCCCATTTGCGTCTGCGGTATCGCCCATTTGTGTATCTCTAAACATAGCTTCTCTCTCGATTTATGCCCGCGATAGTCCCTATCGCAACCGAACCAGAATAAGACCAAAATAGATCCGATTCTTTGAATGTCCCACTTCAACCGCCAAATCTTGCGATTCGACGCCCAAATGCCTGTTTAGGTCGCCCGTTTCCTCCAAATCGCGTCTACAAGAGACAGCTTTCCCCGATGGGCGCGTCGAAACGCTCCCCTGGATGGTGGATGAGGCTATAAGTGAGCCTATCACGGGTTGTTTGACCATTTGGCTATTTCGGTTCGTTCTCGAAGAACTCTTGTGAACCAAATCACCTACCGAGTTATGCCAACAGACACTACATATAGTGTCTATTTGCCCCTATGCCGTCAACAGATAGTTATCGGTATTTTTTATTTTTTTTGCGTTTACCGAAAAATCATTATTTTTCAGCCGCTTAAATGACCCGAAACCGAGGCGAAAAATAGCCGCCTCGGGACGAAACATCCACCAACTTATCCACAGGGAGACAGATTGGGCAAATCACTTGTTCTCAAAAAGCGCTGGCGCGCCTATTTCGTCTTTGTCGGTTCCCTTTGCGGCAAAAACCGAAACACCACCCAAGCGGCGCTGACCACATGGCCGAGCGCAAAAATAGGCAGCGACCAAAGCAAGGCAATCCGCCAATTTTTCTCTTGTGTGAAGATAATCGCGCTGACGCATAGGGCGCCCAAAAACACATCCCATAGGGTTACCATGCCCCAAGGTTGTGCCAAAACCGCGTCGAAACCGCTAAGGCCGACCTGACTATAGGCCTGCGCGCATTTCGCCAAAAAGGCCAAACCCGCCAAGCTCACAATGATTCGTTTCATGCTCTTATTCCTTTTCCCGAGGCCCCGCTTGGCTGTTCGCGGGAACAGACGAGGCTTTCCTCATAAAAAAAACCGCGAGCTTTTGGCTCGCGGCTTTCCAAATCAAATTTGAATATCTTACAGAACTTCGAACAGGCCAGCTGCACCCATGCCGCCACCAATGCACATGGTAACCACGACATTTTTGGCGCCGCGACGCTTGCCTTCCATCAGGGCGTGACCGACCAAACGCGCACCCGTCATTCCAAATGGATGACCGATAGCGATGGAGCCGCCATTGACGTTGTATTTTTCATTATCGATACCCAGCGTATCGCGGCAATAAAGCGCTTGGCTGGCGAAAGCTTCATTGAGCTCCCACAAATCGATATCGTCGACTTTCAGACCCGCACGTTCCAGCAAACGAGGCACAGCGAAAACCGGACCAATGCCCATTTCATCTGGCTCACAACCGGCAACCGCATAACCCTTAAAGGCACCCAAAGGTTCCAGGCCACGACGTTCGGCTTCTTTGCCTTCCATGACCACAACCGCAGCTGCGCCATCGGAAAGTTGCGAGGCGTTACCGGCCGTGATGAACTGGCCTTCGCCGCGCACAGGATTTAGGCCAGCAAGGCTTTCCATCGTTGTGGTTGGGCGATTGCACTCATCGCGATCGACGGTGTAATCGACAATGCTTTCTTCGCCCGTCTCTTTATTGACTTGCTTCATTTTGGTTTGCATTGGCACGATTTCATCTGCGAACAGACCCGATTCTTGTGCGGCAGCCATACGTTGCTGGCTTTGCAGCGAATATTCGTCTTGGGCTTCGCGCGATACATTATAGCGCTCGGCAACGATATCCGCAGTTTCAATCATCGGCATCCAAAGCGCTGGGTAGGTGCCCATCAGTTTTTCTTCCGTGAT